>JBHIFB010000057.1:0-17808 GCA_046760905.1 Candidatus Glassiibacteriota bacterium
GCGTTCCCCCAGACCCCCACAGAGTGGTCGCTTCCCAGAGTGATAATATGTTACCATAATTGCGAACGCGACCACTAAGCTTCTGGTATTTACACAGTTACAGAAAGTAAGTTTAAATTTTTGGGGAAAGTCCTCTTTAATTTCCGCTTGTCAATCCCATCTGAGTGTGTATATATTATCAGGTAATTTAACTGTTAACGAGGCTTTTCTGGTAAGAATCGAATGACCTTAAAGTTACTTCTCTTCGTTGCAGGTATTTTCTTCCTCTACTTCGGGGCGGATTGGTTCGTGAAGGGAAGCTCACGCATAGCCGCCATCCTCAAGGTTACACCGCTTGTGATCGGCCTAACCGTCGTAGCGTTTGGGACCTCTGCGCCCGAACTCGTTGTGAGCATTATAGCGTCGTTTAAGAATGAGCCGGATATAACACTCGGCAATGTCATCGGTAGCAACATCGCCAACATCGGTCTTGTTCTCGGGATATCCGCCTTGATTGCTAGGCTCAATTGCCAGGTGAGGACTATAAGAAGAGAAATACCCATGATGATTCTGTCTTCAATCCTGCTTCTTGTCCTTGCGATAGATGGTGAAATAAGCGCCTCAAACGGCATCCTGCTCATTTTAGGGATCATCCTCTTTATACTGTATAGCTACAAATCCATGAGTGACGAAAGAGCCCTCATACCAGAAGAGGTTCGGGAGGAATACAAAAAGCTCACGAAACCAAAAGAGGATAAGATAGGCCACGTCATTATGCTCAGCGCCCTCGGACTCGGCCTCCTTCTTCTCGGAGCTCACCTCATCATCGATTCTGCCGTCTATCTCGCCGATGAGCTGGGCGTAAGCCGCAAGATAATAGCACTGAGCATGGTGGCCGTCGGCACCTCGCTCCCGGAACTCGCCACTTCCGCTGTAGCAGTGAAAAGAGGTGAGCATGATATCAGCATCGGTAACATCATTGGGAGTTCAATCTTCAACCTGCTCTGCGTGATCGGCGTGATTGCAACCATCTCGCCCATACGGGTGAGCGGCAACTTCACATGGGATTTTCTAGTCATGCTCGTCATGAGCGTCATTCTCATTCCAATGATCGGATCGAAAAGCTCCATTGCACGGTACGAGGGAGCTCTTCTGCTCATTCTCTACAGCGTGTATATCGGATGGCTCGCTTCACAGATATAGTATCTGGGGTGAACGTGACTAAGACGCGTGAAGGCGGTGGACCGTGAAGGGGACGAGAGAGGATCTTAGAAGACACCTCCTCAGAATCGACGGCCGGGGATACAAAGCCTACAAAGATATCAAGGGAACATACTCATATCCCTTCTTCACTCTCCAGATCGACCATGTACAGGGCGATCCCTATGCCGAGCCGAGCAAGCTTCGGGTGCATGTTCCCCATAAGACTGCTGCATATCCACCGGATGCCTACATAAGCAGAAGCAGACGGATCGGGCTCTGTTCCTATCTCACAGAGCAATTCTCCCGGCTTGCACGATCGAAATCGGTGAAACGCGGGACGGGCAAAAGCGGCTACATCCAGATAGATGCACCCGGTCAGGAGATACTCGACAGAACCTCTGTGCTATTCACGGGCGACAACGTCGAGGCCCGGTTCAAGGTAGGCCTGCCTGCAGCCGGAAGGCGGATTCTGGGTCGGGATGCGGCAACCATGCTCTGCGATGACCTGCCTGTAATCGTTGAAGGATCACTGCTTTATGGGAACAACGATCCTCATGAACTTAAAAGATTCGTTGAGGTCAGCGAAGATGCGGATTTCCTGAGGGATGAGCTCACGCAGCGGGGACTCGTGGCTTTTGTAGGCGATGGGAGCATCCTGCCGAGGCGCTCCGGAATCGACGACCGTCCGCTCGAAGAAGGCGTCGTCGTGCCTTTCGAGAGCCCTGAATCCTTGAAGGTGAAAATCAACCTGCCCAATAAGGGTGAGATAACAGGTATGGGCATCCCTTCAGGTGTAACGCTCATAGTTGGAGGAGGCTTTCATGGAAAATCAACCCTGCTCAGGGCGATAGAATTGGGAATATACAACCATAAGCCCGGAGATGGCAGGGAATTCGTTGTGTCCGTTCCTTCCGCGGTGAAAATAAGATCCGAGGACGGGAGGGGGGTGGCCGGAGTCGATATCTCTCCATTCATCAGCAACCTACCATATGGACAGGATACGAAATTCTTCTCGACCGACAACGCTTCTGGATCCACGTCGCAGGCCGCCAACATCATCGAAGCCCTCGAGATAGGTGCCCGGATGCTTCTCATCGATGAGGACAGGGCGGCGACGAACTTCATGATCAGGGACCACCGCATGCAGGAACTGGTAAGCAAGGAAAAAGAACCGATAACCCCTTTCATAGACAAGGTGAAGCAGATCCACGAGGAACAAGGCGTTTCAACGATCCTGGTGATAGGGGGAAGCGGTGACTACTTCGATGTAGCCGACACCGTGATTGGAATGGAGGATTACATCCCACACGATTTGACAAAAGAAGCCGGAGAGATTGCCCTGAAATACCGCGCCGAGAGAAGAACTGAAGGTGGAGATAGGTTTGGAGAGATAACCGAAAGAATCCCCCTTCCACGAAGCATCAATCCGAGCAAGGGCAGAAGGGAGGTAAGCATAAAGATCCACGGCCTGCAGACTATAGCCTTCGGAGTGGAGACGATCGATCTGGGCGCTGTCGAACAGCTTGTCGATAGAAGTCAAACCCGTGCGATTGCCGATGCGATGCTCTATGCGAGGAGAAACTATACGGATGGAAGGAGGTCCATGAGCCAGGTCATCAGGCTTGTCATGGAAGACATCGATTCAAGAGGGTTTGATGTCCTGAGTCCTTTTCCGGTAGGGGAGTATGCTGCATTCAGACAGTATGAGCTCGCGGCCGCTTTCAACAGATTGCGGTCTTTGAGGGTGAAACACCGCTAACTCTTGAATTCCTGATTCAAAAAACCTCAATAAGAAACATCAGGGTCGCTATAGGCACCCACGGGAAGCCAGAGGTCCTCAATTTGTATATTCGACCACTGGAGATGCTGAAACAGATAGAAGGGTTAAGTGTATATTTTATATAAAAATTCTTTCACCTGACGGATCCTCAATCCGGGATGGTCTCATAGAGTGGTGCTGCTTGGGATCTTCGGCCACCCTGTAATGAATCCTCTGGAGCTTGACGGTGGCAACTGATGGGAGTACTGGTTTTGTATGTAATGTCTGTATCTGCGATCGGCGGGGGTGGACATGCGCATTGCAATACTTTCTCCCATCGCCTGGAGGACTCCTCCAAGGCATTATGGACCGTGGGAGCGTGTGGTTTCGCTCCTAACGGAAGGACTGGTCGAGAAGGGCATTGAGGTGACACTTTTCGCCACGGGAGATTCGTTGACCCGTGCCGAACTGCATGCCCTGGTGGATACGGGGTATGAGGAAGACAGGTCACTTATCCCAAAGGTCTGGGAATGTCTCCACATTTCCGAGGTCTTCGAGCGGGCCGATCAATTCGACCTGATTCACAACAACTTCGATTTTCTCCCGCTGACATACAGCCGGCTGGTTTCAACCCCCGTTCTGACCACCATCCATGGTTTCTCATCATCCGGGATTCTGCCGGTATATAAAAAGTACGATTCAACGGTTCATTACGTGTCTATCAGCAACGCCGACCGGTCCCCTGAGCTTACATACGTTGCTACTATCTATCACGGCATCGATATCGAGCGGTTCACTTTTCGAGCCGAGCCGGAAGGCTACTTCCTGTTCTTCAGCCGCATACACCCGGACAAGGGAGCAGGCGAAGCGATCGAAATCGCCAAAAAGGCCGGTCGTCGGCTTCTGATGGCGGGCATCATCCAGGACCAGGCATACTTCGATCGGTTCGTGAGACCTCATCTGGCGAGCGGCGACGTCGAGTTTATCGGCAGCGTAGGTCCCGAAGAACGGGACAGGCTGCTGGGCGGTGCCCGTGCCCTTTTGCATCCGATAAATTTCGAGGAGCCGTTCGGCCTTTCGGTGGTCGAATCGATGGCATGCGGGACACCGGTGATCGCCTTCGACAGGGGAAGCATGCCGGAGATCATCACTCACGGTCACGACGGGTTCCTCGTTTCCAACGTTGAGGAAGCCGTTGAAGCGAGTGAGCTTGTCCCATCCATCGACAGGCGAAACTGCAGAAACACGGTCAAGAAGAGGTTCACCGCCAATATCATGGTCGACAACTACATCGAGGTCTACAGGAAGATAATACACGAAAACGGCGAAAGTGTATATTAGCACATATGGTTAAGCGTTACGAGATGAAAAAAGTGGAGGTGATCATGGAACAGCTTGTGAAATATCCGGAATGCATTGCGGTCATCGGCAATCATCTTCCTCGTCACTGTGGCATCGCCACCTTTACCACGGATCTGTGCAACGCCATGGCTGCGGAAATGCCTGATTCGGAAGGCGTGATCGCACTGGCCATGGATGACAGGGAGGAGGGATACGACTATCCCGACCGGGTAAGGTTCGAGGTGAGGGATCAGATTCCAACAGACTACTTGCGTGCGGCAGAGTATCTAAATGTGCAAAATGCAGATGTCGTCATTCTCCAGCATGAGTACGGAATTTTCGGTGGCCCGGCAGGATCACACATACTCCAGCTCCTGGAAAATATCAGAACACCCATAATTACAACTCTTCACACGGTTCTGAGGAGACCCGATCAGGAACAGCGCACTGTTATAATGGAACTGACACGATTATCGGACATGCTGGTCGTAATGAGCCGGACTGCCATGGAGATACTCGCCTATACCTATAAGATCCCGCGTGAGAAGATCATCCATATTCCACACGGCATCCCCGATGTTCCTTTCCTGGATCCCTGCTTTTATAAGGATCAGTTCGGGGTCGAGAATCGCAAGGTCATACTGAGCTTCGGCCTGCTGAGCCCGGGTAAGGGTCTGGAAACCATGATCGAAGCAATGCCCGGAGTGATCGAGCAGCACCCTGATGCCCTTTACATGATACTGGGGGCGACCCACCCGCACGTATACAAGGCAATGGGTGAGAAGTACCGTCACGAATTGCAGCAGAGGATACGACGCCTCGGCATCGAGGACAACGTGCTCTTCCACAACCGCTTCGTGGAACTCAAGACACTCATCCAATTCATATGCGCCTCCGACGTGTATGTCACGCCTTATCCAAACAGGGAGCAGATCGTCTCCGGTACTCTCAGCTATGCCCTCGGTGCCGGAAAGGCGGTTGTCTCGACTCCATACCACTATGCCGAGGAAATGCTGGACGACGGTCGAGGAATCATAGTACCTTTCGAGGATCCTAAGGCACTCTGTGAAGCCGTGGCACACCTCCTTTCCAACGATGCGAAGCGAAATGCGATGCGCAAGCGTGCCTATCAGTATTGTCGCCGGATGATCTGGAAGGAAGTGGCGCGGAGCTACCTTAGCCTGGCACGGAAAACCGCTGAGCGATTCGGCCATCGCCCGCGGTCGATTCACCGTGAAACCCGATTTCAAAAGGTGGATATGCTCCCTAAGATCAAGCTGGATCACCTCCAGTCATTGACCGATGACACGGGCATACTGCAGCACGCCCGATATTCCATCCCGCTTAGGGAATACGGTTACTGCACCGACGACAATGCCCGGGCATTGATAGTGGCAGCCATGTACTATAATCTCAGGAAGGATGCCTGTATCCTTACACTTCTCAAGACGTATTTGTCTTTTCTCATGGACGCATTTGATCCTGAAACCGGGCGGTTTAGGAATTTCATGTCATACGATCGCAGGTGGCGCGATGGATACGGAAGCGAAGATTCACATGGCAGAGCACTATGGGCACTGGGAACCTGTATCCCCCTGATAGATGACGAAGCGATCCGGGCGGCCTGCTGTCGCCAGTTCATAGAAGGATTAAATGCGTGCGAGTATTTCCAAAGTCCACGAGGCTGGGCATTCACCCTGATCGGTCTGAACAAGTATCTGGAGGTATATACGGGGGATGCCTGCGGAAGAAAGGTGAGAGCCGACCTCGCTGGAAAGCTCCTTGCCCTCTACGAGACCAACGCAACCGAAGAGTGGCCGTGGTTCGAAGATACGGTGACCTATGCAAATGGAATGCTCCCGCGTGCGATGCTCTCCACCGGCAGGGCACTGGATGAGGGTAAATTAATCGACACCGGCCTTACCTCCCTCGAGTGGATTCTCACACGGCAGACAGGTGATGATGGTCAACTCTCGCTGATCGGAAACGACGGCTGGATGACCAGGGGAAAAACGAGGGCACGGTTCGATCAGCAGCCGCTCGAGCTGATCGGTCTGATCGGAGCCTGTGCCGATGCACTGATGATCACCAGGGACGATCACTGGCTTTCCGAGGCGAGACGCTGCTTCGACTGGTTCATGGGACGTAATGACCTGAACTCGCCTGTGTATGACTTCAGGACCGGCGGCTGCTTTGATGGTCTTCAACCGCAAGGTGTAAACCAGAACTTGGGGGCCGAATCGACTCTCGCCTGGTTGATCTCACTGCTCACCATGTACGAAGTCTTCGGCGAGGAAGCGCTGCTTCCCCAGGAACAAGTGACGACTGCTACGGAAGAGGTTCTCGATGCAATCGATATCGGTTAAACGAAAGCGAATTGTTTTCTCCAGCGATGCATCTCGGGTGATAACAAAACCGTTCATCCCGCGCAGGGAAGAGCACTTAAGAAATATCATCCACCGGGTTCTCAACCTCACCTCCCGTGATAGACGGAAAATTCTCGCGAAGGTGATGGGTGATTTCAGTTCCCGTCATCATGACCTGGAAAAAGCCCTGTCCTTCAGCTTCGATCTTGTCAGGCACCATGTGCCCGACAGCAGGGCACTGTCAAAAGAAGTGAAATTGCTTATCGGTGCCTGTTTCACTCACGAATACGCCGCCGAATCCACAGCTCTCTTCAACCCCTCGATCGTTCCCCACCCTGATCAGGACAACCTCGAATATGGCTCCCTACGCTTCATATTGAGCTTCCGTGGTGTCGGTGAAGGGCACATCTCATCTATAGTGTTCCGAAGCGGTGTACTGGATGAAAGGGGAAATCTCATCATGGATCCCGTCAGCCCTCATGTTGAGATGCCGAAAGTAGAGCTCGATCCCTATTATGACAAGCATACTTTTCTCCTTAAACTCGAGGAGCTCGCCGCCCGAGATGCTGTGAGCGAGCGAATCCTAAGCCCCCTGCCAGATCGTTTCAGGTTCGAAGCCCTGCAGGAGCAGATCAGGATTGAGAGAAAGAAGATGAGGGAGACCCTGGCCCGACGGAAAACGATCGAGGTTATAGAGTGGGTCGCACAGTCGAACTATGAAGAGCGTTTCCGGCCGGACAGCCATCTCACAGAACGTGTGATATTCCCCGTGGCCAAGGACGAAAGCAACGGAATCGAGGATGCACGGTTCGTCTGTATGGATGAGGAGGATGGGGGTAGGAAGTATTATGCAACCTACACGGCCTATGACGGACGGGATGTGCTTCCGATGATGCTTGAAACAATTGATTTCTGCGAGTTCAAGATACGTACACTCAACGGGCGCGAGGCACGGGACAAGGGGATGGCCCTTTTCCCCCGTAAGGTGAATGGAAAGTATGCGATGATAGGGCGACAGGATGGAGAGAACCTGTATTACATGCAGTCGGATAATCTTCACTTCTGGCACCATGCAACTCTCATTTCATCTCCGAGTATGACCTGGGAAATCATGCAGATCGGCAACTGCGGTTCCCCGATAGAAACCGAGGTCGGCTGGATTCTCCTGACGCACGGAGTCGGCCCGATGAGACGGTACTGCATCAGCGCCGTTCTTCTCGACCTGGATGATCCGTCAAAAATGATAGGCAGGTTGAGGGAACCACTTATCGTGCCGGAAGAGCACGAACGGGAAGGGTATGTTCCAAACGTGGTCTACACGTGTGGTGCGATGATACACGGTGAGACGCTGATAATCCCCTATGCCTTCTCCGACACCTCATCCGGCATCGCCACGGTCGATGTGGGGGAACTCCTTGAGGCTCTGCAGAGTATGTGAATCGCTGCCGCATGAAAAAGGATATCCCTCTTTGGCGGGATCAGGACCACCATTCTGAACTAACCTTCCAGAGATTCGATATACCTTTGTTGACAAAATATGAGAGCTGGTTTATAATGATTTATTCCTGATTTGGGAGCTTTAATTGAACCTTATATGGAGAATACGAAATAAGCTTCTTATATCGCTAGCCTTCGGAGCGGTAATTTTCATCGGATTAAGCGCTTACGCCGATTTCGGCCAGCTGACCAAAGCGATCAAAGAGTTCAAGTGGTTCTTGATTCCTTTCATACTATCACTCGCATTTACGAGCTACCTCCTCAGATTCATGAAATGGCACTACTACCTAAAAACACTAGGCATCCCCCTTTCCAAGAAAAACAGCCTGCTCATATTCCTCTCGGGTCTAATCATGTCAATAACACCTGGGAAAATGGGTGAAGTTCTGAAATCGTTCCTGCTCAAACAGGTTAATGGAACCGCAATAAGCCGCTCAGCTCCGGTTGTCGTTGCCGAACGTCTCACTGATGTGATCGGTCTGATGGTGCTTTCCCTGGGCGGTGTTGCTGCATATAAATTCGGAGAAAAAGTCCTATTCATTGTTGGCATACTACTGGCCGGCTTCATAATCGTGATAAGCACAAAACCTCTCTGCATGAGTCTCATAGGGCTTTTCGGGAAAATACCGCTCCTTTCACGCCTCGTGCAGAAAATCCATACAGCATATGAGAGCATATTTCAACTTCTGAACATTAAAACGCTTATCTGGTCGACAATCCTGAGCATCGCAGCGTGGTCGGTGGAATGTTCCGGGTTCTACCTCACCCTAAGGGGATTCCATGTATACTTCCACCCAACAAGGACCGCCTTCATTTATGCTTTTTCCATAATTGCCGGGGCAGTGACCATGCTTCCCGGTGGCATCGGCATCACCGAAGGAAGCATGACGGGCCTGTTAATGGGAGCTGCGATGCCGAAGTTCCAGGCGGTTGCGACAACACTACTTTTCAGGGTCTGCACTCTCTGGTTCGCTGTCCTCGTTGGCGCCGTTGTACTCCTGATTTTCCAGAAGAAGTTTGGAGATGCCCCTCTTCCCGTAGAATTGAATTCACCTGTCAGCCTGGGAAGAGCTCACAGGAAGGATAGACCTCATGAATGAAAAAGAAGAGACCTCCCCACACCGTGGGGAACATAAAGGCCCGCACCTCTCATTGAACGTCGACCTCGAGGACGCTTCCATTCACCCTGACAGGATTGCGGCTTCGGTGGCTATCGCCTTTTACAGGGAATTGAGGAGGCACAACTTCAACAACAATCAGATCATCAAGGTTGCATCCGAGCTCATAGACTGTCTCAATAAAAGTCTCGAAGGGTACAAGAGGAAAATGGAAAAGGATCAGGAGCGGTAGGGAAGCGGGTCACTTACACCGGCCTCCTTGAACCCGCGCATCCTGATGAGACAGCTTTCACATTCACCGCATGCGATATCCTCCCGCTCGTAACAGGACCATGTCAGATGGAAGGGAGCGCGGAGCTCCAGGCCTAAGGTGACGATCTCCGATTTTTTCATGCCAATGAGCGGGGTTAATACCTCTATAACGGTTTCAGGACGGGTTCCGAGCTCTATTACTTTATTGAAAGCTTCGTAGAAAACCTTACGACAATCCGGATATCCTGAGCTATCCTCCTCTACCGCACCTATGTATATTCTTCGCGCCCCAATAACCTCGGCCCAGGAAACCGCCATCGACAGAAGCTGGGCGTTTCTGAAAGGCACGTAGGTGGAAGGAATGGTATCCTGTCCGAGTTTCTTACCGGTCTCGATGCTCATCTGTATATCGGTGAGACTGGACCCACCAATATCCTTGAGATGAGAAAGCTCGGTCACGAGCCTCATTTCCACTCCGTAGTAATCAGCGATGTCGTGAAACGCTCTTAATTCCCTCTCTTCAGTCCTCTGTCCATAGTTCACATGAAGGAATGCCAGTTCGCACTCCTTTCTCGCCACAGCGGCACTCACACAGCTGTCCATACCACCACTCACCAGAACCACTGCAAGGATGTTCCTGTTCTTCACCTGCCCCTCTCGTCAGGTTTCCATATGTATTTGTGAATCTGTAGGTTCAAACGCGCACTGATTCCATCTTCGAGCATCCATGAAGCCAGTTCATTCGGTTCAATGCAGCCGTGGGCTGGCGATAGAAGCACGATGTGTCTTTCATCGAGCCTTTTCTCCTCGATGATATTCCTTGCCCATACGTAATCATCTTGTGATGAGATAACGAACTTTATCTCATCTTTCTCATTCAACACTTCGAAGTTGCTCCACATTATGTCATGGGAATGTCCGCTACCGGGACACTTCACGTCCATTATCTTCACAGCCCTCGGATCAAGTTGAGAGATGTCTACAGTTCCATTGGTTTCGACAAGAACATCATAACCGAATTCGAGCAATCTGGCTGCGAGATCGGGACATTCTCTCTGAAGAAGCGGTTCTCCGCCGGTTATCTCGACGGTGCGACACTTATACCTTTTAACTTTTGCTACAACCTCTTCCACCGATAATTCAGTCCCCTCGTGGTATGCATAAATGGTATCACAGTATCTGCACCTCAAATTACAGCCGGCAAGCCTGATGAAGACGCACGGTATCCCCTGATATGTCGATTCGCCCTGTATGCTGAAGAAGATCTCGTTGACTTTCATGACTTTATTCGGAATAGGAGACGGAGTATCTGTCGGTCTCACTCACTTCAACCTCTTCCAGGGACACTCCGGGGGGGAGGCGCTTCAGCGTTTCGTGGTAGAGATATGCAGCAAGGTTTTCTGCGGTCGGGTTCATTTCCCTGAACACCTCCAGGGTGTCAAGGTTTCTGTGGTCCAGCCTGCTTGTAACCTCCTCCAGGATTTGAGAGATGTCTTTAAAATCGATTGCCATGCCCAGATCATCGAGCGTCTGGCGTGATACCACAACCTTCACACGCCAGTTGTGTCCATGTACCCTCTCACAAGGCCCAGCGTAATCCCTCAGACTGTGGGCGCTGGAGAAGCTTGACTTCACCGCAATCTTATACAGTGACTTCGTCAACTATTTGAATCGCCTCTTCTGTTTTCTGATGCTTCTTACTACCATTCCCATCCAACTTGATGGAAACCACCTTCGAAACACCTGGTTCCTCCATGGAAACTCCGTACATATAATCCGCCGCTTCCATCGTCCTCTTGTTGTGAGTGATGATGATGAATTGAGTACGGTCACTGTACTCCTTCAACATTGATGTGAATCTCAATATGTTCGCATCGTCGAGTGGCGCATCGACCTCATCGAGAATACAGAATGGACTCGATTTTACAAGATAGAGGCTGAAAAGAAAGGCAATTGCAGCAAGAGCCCTCTCACCACCGGAAAGCAGTTCGATGGACTGCTGCCTCTTTCCTTTCGGCCTTGCGAAAATCCTTATCTCGCTCTCTAATAGGTCCGTAGCATCTGAAAGTTCCAATCCGGCATCCCCTCCCCGGAAGAGCGTTGAAAATATGTTCGTGAAGTTTTCCCTGACCTCATCGAATGTCTTTCGGAACAAGTCCCTTGCAACCCTGTTAAGCCTGCGAATGGTATGCTCTAAATCCTCCCTGGACTTGCAAAGATCGTCTCTCTGGGCTGTGAGGAAATCATAGCGTTCTTTCGCGCTCTCGTATTCCTCCAGGGCGACCATGTTCACAGAGCCCATATAATGTATCTTCCTCTTGATATCAGCTAGCTCGGATTCGAGTTCTTCTGTGTCTGTGCCGATCTCATCCGTACAACTCAAGCCATCTAAATCGATCTTTCTATCATACTCATCTTCTATCCTTCGGACAAGCGCATCAATAGTCATTGATAATTCTTTCTTGCGTACAAGATATCCGTTGCGTTCCTGGTAAATCCCTTCCAGAGCGCTTCTCATATCCTCGAGGCTCGCACCCACATCCTCTGCTTCCCGTCTCTCTATTCTGAGTTTCTCTTCTTCCTCGTTGAGGAACCCGGTCAACGCCTTAACCCTTGACCTCTCAAGCTCCAAGCCGTTTTCAAGGTCACCGATATGCGCGGTTAACGATTCGATTTTCTCCTGCAGTGAATGTTCCTCTTCATCTCTGGCCCTGAGCTCGGATTCCAATTCATCTATTTGATCGCACAGTTTCTTCCTAAGTATCTTCACTTCCCTGAGTCGTGAGGAAAGAGCGGCCACGTCAACCTTGAGGTCACTCGTTACACCACGTTCTATTTTCTCCGAGTCCCTGAGCGCATCCAGTTCCTTCTCCATCTTTGCCCGAGCCTCCCGCAGTTCATCCAGCTTCAAAGTCCGTTCACACAGACTCTCCTCTATGCCTCTCAGAAGAGATCCTTTCTCTTCGAGCATTGCAATGATCGAGGTGTGCTCTGATCGTAGCCTCTCATGCTCTCTCCTTTTCGTCTCCAGCTCCACGGACACACGATGTGCTCTTGCTTCTTTCCCTTGCAACTGGAGGGAGTGATTATGCAAGGCCGATGCGAGCTTTGATCTTCCTCGCTCGATGTTCTTTATCTCTCCTTCGACCTCGGTCAGTTGAGCGTGCGCAAGGGTGAGATCCTGCATTATCTGGTCTCCCTGGGCATTAAGGTCCGCGAAAGTCTCGGTTGACCTTTCTAAGTCCTTTCCACCGGTGAGCATACCCCTTCTCACCATGAAGCTGTCATCAGTAGAGGCGAAGGTGATGCCATCATAGGATCGCATGACGAGCTCTCTCAAATCAGAATTGGCGGGAACAAGCATAAGATTGCCAAACAGGTAATCCTTGAGAGAGGAAAATTTCTCCGGGCACTCCACAAAAGCTGATGCCCGGAGTGCGCCTTCGATGTCAGGTGGCTCAAACGGTTCGGTTACGGTGGTCTCGAGTGAAATTATCGAGACTGTACCGATTCCTTTCTCCCTCAATGAAGAGATGAGTTCCAATGCTGTCTCAAGATCCTCTGTGACGACACTATTATCGAATTCTCTCAAGAAACTTTGCAGGATCCTACTGTAGCCATTACTTATGACGAGCAAGTCGGCGACTCTCCAGACCGGTTTCCCTACCTCTTTTCCATATTCTATTGCATAATCGATGGCACTCGTATGACATCCACCGTCACCACCGCCTTTCAAGATTTCGAGCCTGGCATTCACATTATTGAACTCGAGTTCTTTTTCCCGTTCGACTCGAATGTAGGATTCCCTGCGAACGAAAAGTTCTTGATATTTCTGCTCGGTATCCCTCAATTCAGCTTGCAGCTTATTCACTATTTCTGTGAGCTTTCTTATCTCATCTGAGAGGCTTACCCCCTCAACTTCCAAACCCTCCACCACATCACTTTCTCCATCCAGGATTGATTCCAGTTCACTCTTCCGCTTCGCCAGACCACCTATCTCCTCCCTTAGTGATATCTTACATGCCTCCTCCCTGAGGCTCGACTTGTACTCTTCTTCCATGCTCTGCCGCATCGCATCGAGATGGATCATCAGTTCCTCGAGTCGCTTATTCAGCTCGGCGGTTTTTACCTCCTGTCTGGTCTGCCTCTCCTCTGCCACGGTTAGCTTTGCTTCAACATCTCCAATCCTCTCCTCAACGCGCTCCTTCTCAATGCAGAGTGATGAACGTTTCTGCAGGAGTTCATCCCTTTCCGAACCAATTCGTCCCAGCCTCTCCCTGGCGAGACGCAATCTCTCCCTTGCCAGCCTCAGGTCACCATCCAGCTCGTTCTTCCTCGCTTGAGAAGCTTCGATCTCGATTCGTCTCCTTCTGATCTCCTCCTCGAGTCTCCCGGCTCTTTCACGCGATTTTGCAATCTGCCTGCTCCCTTCCTCCACAACCGACTTCCTTGCCAGGACCTGCTCCTCCAGTTCACTGAGCCTGCTGGTAACTTCCTTCTCCTCTCGGGAAAGCCTTGAAATCTTCAATGAAGAAAGATACACATCCAACTCTTCCTGCCTCTCACGGTACTGCTTGTACCTCCTTGCCTTTTTCACATGCCTGCCGAGGCTGTCGACGTTCCTCTCGACCTCACTGATTATATCACCCAGCCTCCTCAGATCAGACTCAACCGCTTCAAGCTTTTTCCTCGCCAGGTGCCTTTTTCTCTTGTAGCTTGCCACACCCGCCGCCTCCTCAATGAGCTCTCTCCTGCTACTGGTGGAATCATCCAGAATCATGTCAACAAGCTTCTGGTCAATCAGAGAGTACTCGATCAATCCAAGTCCTGTGCCTGCGATGAGATCCGTAATATCCTTCAGTCTTACCTGGCTTTTGTTGATCATGTAATGGCTCTCGCCAGATTTAAAGAGGCGTCTCGTGAGTGATACCTCTGAAAAGGCGATGGGCAGCTCACCCATTTCGTTTGAAAGGGTAATTGTCACTTCAGCAAGACCCAGCGGTTTGCGGGTGGCTGTTCCCTTGAATATAGCATCATCCATCCTCTCACCCCGAAGCATCCTTGGGTTCTGCTCACCCAAAACCCACCTCATCGCATCTACGAAATTGCTCTTGCCGCACCCGTTGGGCCCAACGATTACTGTAATGCCCGGATGAAAAACAAGAGAGGTCTTTTTTGGAAACGACTTGAATCCGATAAGCTCCAGTCCGAGTAGCTTCAACTTTCCTCCAGATTACAGGGCTTAATGGAAGATTTCGTCAAATTACCGAGTCAGTACTCTTATTGACAGTGTGGAATTATCCCTCTCTCTCCACCAGTTCCAGATGGAGTTGTTTTCCGCTGAGTATGCCCTCCAGCGTGGCAGCTTGCTCTCTACCCTGAAATGCACCTACGAACACTCTGTATCTTCCGACTCCCTCTGATTCCTGCATGACCATATAGGGAAACAGGCCCTTTTCATAAAGAGGCTTCATTGCTCCGACTGCTGACTTCCGGTCTGTCCACTCACCAACCAGAAAAGCAAATGGTGTCTTAATCACTCGGCCATCTTCAAGGATACCAGCCTCGAGGAGCTTGTCTACCTCATTCTGTGCTTCGCCCTTGTCCCGGTAAGATCCAATCATCAACCTCGTCCACATGCCTTTCCCGCGTATGTCCACCGGTACAAGATAAGCATCGAGTCCCTTTCCTTCAAGTTCATGAAGCCCCCTCCTCGCCCACCTTTCATCTGTATAAGATGCAACATTGATAGTAAAGAAATACTCTGCCAGCGGAAGAGTGGGGACAGATGGTTGTGCTGCCGTTGTCACCTCGGTCGCCCCACTGGAAAGCTCCGGCTCTGAAGCAATCACCTCCGGTTCAGCTTGCATCTGTGCCTCTGTTGACTGCTGGGCTTGGACCGGTGGGGATTCTGAATCCTCTTTAAGCACGATCACATCCTTCCTCCCATCGAAGTAGCCTCCCCACCATAAAAGACCTGCGAGAATGATCACGAATAACACGAAAATCCCGAGGATCGGCCCCAGAAGTTCGAACCCTTTCTTCTCTTTCCTTCCAGAGAAATACATCTTCTTGCCCGGTTCGGGAAAGTCATCAGATTCATCCCGGTCTTCTTCGAGTGCTTCTCCCTGTTGGTAGGTTTCGTCCTCTTGATCTACCATCTGACCTCCGATTTGTTTACTGGTTTCCGAATCGACCGAAGGAGCTCTAAGTTTACTCTCTTCGGTGCTCAATCTCTGATGAACAGCCTCATATTTCCCGGTTAAGCTTTCTACCGACAAGAATTCTTCTTTCTTCTCCCTGGCCCGTGAATGTATGAGTATATCCTGCGACCAGATAATGCCGAAGATACGATTTTCTCTTTTAAGCTTCTTGAGTAATTTTCTGATATCGTGAGGAATAGAGTACCTCTCCGAGAAAAAGAGCACTATTCCGTCGAAGCATGGAAGAATATGTTTAACACCGAGACCGCCTTCCCCCGAAGAAACTCCGAGTACGATCCCGGAATCAGGTACAAGCTCCTTGATTACACTCATCCAGGCGATTTCCTTCATCATATCCTGATTGAACTGAATCTGCTTGCCTGGCGTTATCAAGGAGAGACCGGGTATATTTGTTTCACGAATGATTTCAGAAATCGGTGTTCCAAGGAAAAGATGGTCAAGGAGCCCATCGAGGTTCCGCATTCCAAGTAGCTTATGCAAGGTCGGGCTGTCGAATTCCAGGTCAATCAGATTAACCTTCAGGTTCTCGAAGGCAAATACTACGGAAAGGTTTATCGAAACCTTTTTCAATCGTTCTTCACTCTCAGTGAGACCAAGTAGTAGTAACCTGTTCCCGGGCTCCAGGCTGCCAGTAGCGAAGAGTGCCTTATAAATTTTCAAGTATGGATGAAGGAATTTCGGATCTGCTGCTTCCGTGAGGAGGGGGAGCCTGTAACCCATTTCCTTCTCAACCGGGAATGGCAATTCGAAGAATGGCGCGTTTGGGAAGGTTTCCCATAGATACTTCACCCCATCCGTTCCCCTCAACAGGGACTTTCTTGAGAATTCTATTGGACTCATCTTCTCGCCCTCTTATTATTCACCAGGATATTTTTCTTCCATGACACGGACCAGACTATCCTGTAATATCCTGCCTGAGACAACCGGCAGAAATGTTACTGACGTGAGTCTATTCAAAGGAAACTTTGTCAATCTCTTTGGCTTCCCTAAGAAGACGACTCTTCTCCCGATCTCCCCCATGAGGATGGTGAATCCGAAAGAGTTGGTAATGACCCATGAACAATCAGAAAACAAAGCGATGAGCTTAACCAGCGTAGCGTCTTCAATGATCCTTGCGCCGTCTGATGTAAAGGGTTTGAGTTGTTTCAGCTGCAGACCATATCCAGCAATTATAGATTTCTGGTTTCTCCTTTTCACAATCACTCTCACAGCTTTTTCCAATTCCTCTTCTTTAAGCTGATCCAGCGGGTCAAGCTGATCAAAATAGAATCCTATTATAGGTTCACCATGCCTTTCCCTGAGGTAATCGAGTGAATAGATGGCTTCGTCTCTCTCGCGAGTGAGTACAGGCTTGAAATGAGGTATCCTCTTCACTCCGAGAAGCGAGAAAAGCTTCTCGATCCTTCTCTGATAGGGCTGGTCTCTATCCCTATCCCTCAGGACTACGTTGCATGAGAGCCCATTGCGATCTATCTCCTGAAAGCCGATTTTTATCTTTGCTCCCGAGCTAGCAGTCAACGCTCGGACGATTTGTTCAGCCTCGAATGAAACGGCGAGTGCTACATCGAAATAAGTTGCGGTGAGTTCCGATTTCAGTCTGTCAAGCTCACAAGAGCCCTTCTTATGTATGCTGGCATTTAGTGGAATAACCTTGTCAATGCACTCCATCTCGATTGCAAGGGATAAAAACCTATCGGGTACAAGTAGCACGATATACGCATCAGGGTAAAGGACTTTCGTAGAGTGAGCGAATGGTTCGAGAAGGATGATATCCTCGATGTGTGGGCCTGGTATGATGAGTACTCGTCTTGGGTTCCTCAGAATGGCTGTGATCGGGAGAGATTCCAACTCACTGGGTGTCCCGCTGGACGCTCCTGTTAGAAATTCGGCCGCTCTTTCGCGAATTCCAATCGCCATCACTTACCGGTTAAAAGTAATTTTATATTCAAAAAGATTAACTTCATCATTGAGTTTTGTCAACCGCTTAATCATGTGTGCTTTCCCCATTTTTCCCGGAACTTAGAGTCCTTGAGCGAGTCGTGAGAGCATTTGGGTACCCATCTTGGTCG
>JBHIFB010000058.1:0-17668 GCA_046760905.1 Candidatus Glassiibacteriota bacterium
CGATCATCCATCTAGGTTACTGATGGCTGATTAACATGGGATTGCACAATATTAACCAAAAACTCCCTATTTTTCTGACTTTTCCAGTCGATGGCTTATCACCTGTGTATACTCTCTAAGCAGCCTTATTATGACGCGTCTTTCATCGAATTCCCTGAGGACCTTCTTCCTGCCGGATTTCCCCATTTTTTCTCTCATAATACCGTCTTTTAGCAAATCTATCATAATTCTCGAGAATAAATTATAATCATGAGGGCTCACCAAGATACCGTTTCGGTAATTGTCCACCACCTCTCTGTTACCTTTAACATCGGTCGTGACGACCGCTTTCTCGTTAATCATCGCCTCTAGCAGTATACGAGGGATTCCTTCACGGTATGAGGGAAGAACGATTAAGTCGCACGCTGTGATCAGTTGCTTCGCATCGTCTCTGAAACCTAGGAATCTGACATTTCGATCGATCTTCAGTTTTTGAGTCAGGGAGCGCAACCTTCCCTCAAGAGGTCCCTCACCGGCTATCAGGCATACAGTGTTCGGCAATTTCTTCACAACTGCAGGGAATGCTCTCAGGAAGAACTCATGTCTCTTTATCGCCTCGAGTCTGGCAAAGAAGCCTATGACGCGTGAGCTTCTATCCAGCTGGAGTTCTTCCCTGAAGTTTCTCATCTTTCCCATTCTACCCTCGTTCATAATGTGCTGAATGTTAACCCCATTTCCGATGTACCTTGCCTTCGAGGGACTTATCAAGCGGGACCTCTTCACTTCCTGGAAATCCTCCCTGTTCTGGAAGAAGACCCTGTATGAGATCATTCCACATACCCATTCCGACAGCTTCGCCAAGTGATAGCTATACCAGTTCTGACCTTCGTAAAATGAGAATCCGTGGATTGTGTGGAGAATTACAGGAACACCGGCTAACCACGCACTCAATCGCCCGACAAAACCCCCTTTACCTGTGTGAGTGTGGACGATTTGGAAGCCATTCTTTTTTATGAATCTGGTGAGCCTTATAATAGAGAGAACATCATGGAATATGTTGATTTTTCTGCTTATCGGGAGATATGTCACTATGAATCCCCTTTCCTCAAGAAGTTTCTTGTATCTCCCGGGGGGAGACAACAATTGTACCTCCAACCCTTTTGTTTTTAGTGCGGTTAGCTTCTCGAGAAGAAGATAATAGAAGAAGAAATCCGTATTCGCGATGTGAAGGACTTTTATCCTACCGGATTCTTTCATGAAGATTCATCTCCAGATGCCAGATTGATAAGTCACGTTCTGAGAATAGATATCTTCTGCTTTGGTTGTTGTCAAGAACGGGGAGATGGAACTCGCGGGCACTATCTTATCCAGATCTCGATTGCATTGACATTTTATTTGGCCACGGCTATTATACCTCGGAAGAATTCGAATATACCACCGTATACGTTCTATTCTGGAATACATTTTCCAAAGCTCCGAGAGTTGAGGAGACACCTATTCAGCATCCATGAGTGAGATAGCAGTAGTCGTTGGAACCCGCCCTGAGATCATCAAGATGTCCCCCGTCATTCGCAGCTGTGATCGGCACGGGGTGGACTATTTCATTCTCCACACCGGCCAGCACTACTCATTTGATCTGGACGAGGTCTTTTTCCGGGAACTGGGGCTCCCTGAACCGAGATACGACCTCAAGGTGGGTTCCGGCAGCGACATCGCCCAGGTTGCCAGGATCCTATACCGAATCGAAAAAATTCTCATTGAGGAGAAACCGGAAGTTGTCCTTGTGGAAGGTGACACGAATACAGTCCTTGCCGCCGGCCTGGCTTCGTCAAGGCTCGGGATAAGAGCCGGCCATGTGGAAGCCGGCTTGAGATCGGGGGACAGGTCGATGCCCGAGGAGATAAACCGTACCCTCACCGACCACCTCTCGGATTACCTGTTCGCCCCGACGCAGCTGGCTCGGGAGAATCTGCTTCGGGAAGGGATCCCCGGAGAAAAGATATTCGTCACAGGCAATACAATCGTGGATGCCGTCAATGAATACTCACCTCTTGCCCTAACCAGAGACAAGTTGCTGGAAGAACTCGACCTCGAGTCGGAAGGCTTTCTGCTTTTAACCCTCCACCGGCAGGAGAACGTTGACGACGCTGTGCGCCTTAGGGAGATATTCCACGGACTGAGTCTCGTCTATGAAGAGCTGGGGCTCCCGATACTTTTTCCCGTTCATCCCAGGACACGTAAGAACATGCGCCGGTTCCGGCCTGGGACCATCACCGGTCTGAGGCTCATCCAGCCGGTCGGCTTCATCGACTTCCTCCTTCTGGAGGAAAAATCCAGACTGATCCTGACGGACTCCGGTGGAATCCAGGAGGAAGCATGCATCCTCGGCACACCCTGTGTGACCCTGAGGGAAAGCACGGAAAGACCGGAAAGCCTCGAGGTGGGAGCTAATGTTCTGGCAGGCTGGAAAGCACCTAGCGTCCTGGCCGCTGTCAAGGAAGGGTTGGAGCGCAAAGGGATATGGAATAACCCGTTCGGCGATGGCAGAGCAGGGGAAAGGATAATTCAAATACTGAAAGAGGCCAATCAGTCACGATGAAGTGATTATGACCGGATTATTTCTCTTATATGTAATTGCCTCTAATCCGGAAAAACGCAGAAGCAGGTCCAGTCCATCTGGAGATTGTTGCAACAGTCAAGCCATCCGGGTGCCCAGGTGACCCCGGGTACAGAGCCTGCCCACCAGCAGGTCGCGGCATGACAGGCAGGCAAGTCGCTTATCCAGGGACATGGATCCACGTTGCCGCACACACCGGTCTCCCAGCCAGGCATGAAGGTCGTTCCGCAGTTCGAACAGTACATCCCGAATATGTCTTTTTCGACACTGTATTTCTCAATCCTTTTTGATTTCATATTCAGGGGCTTTAGGTGCATCAAACTGGATCCTCGCAGGATTTATGCCGTAGCCACCACCCAAACGTATCTGTCTAATGACAACTCGATTACAAAACGTCCATCACTTCTACTTGATTCTGTAATTATATCCCGCTTCCGCGTTGTTTATTAATAAGGTACGACGCAGAGGCAGGACCAATCCTCTGTGATATTGTTGCAGCAGTCCATCCAGCCAGGCCACCAGTTAACCCCCGGGACTGACCCCGCCCACCAGCATGAGGCGTAGTGACATGCGCCCACATCACTGATCCATGGGCATGGATCAATGTTCCCGCAGTAACCTATTTCCCAACCGGGATTGAATCGAGTACCGCAGTTCGAGCAGTACATACCAAAAACATCGCCCTGTGAAGCAGGTTGCTCGATCTTTCTGGCTCTTCTGTTGAGTGGCTTGAGGTGTTTCAAGTTAAGACCTCCTTTGGAAACGACTATTTCATATCTCAAACGTCGATCACAAGCTTCTCTCGACCGCAATCACATTCAGCGGCGTAGGAAATTTCCATTCGTGTTCCACCTTACCAGATGTGTCGACACAGGTGATATACCCTTCTTCCTGCCCGGTAGCGGCGGTGAGGTACACGGTATTCCCATCCTTGCTCAACGCAATCCATCGATGCTCGATATCGAACCGGGTTCTCGAAATTTCCTCGCCGCTCGAGTCGAGTATGATGAGTTCTGTAATTCCATTGGCGAATATCCTCGATCCATCGGCGGACAGCACCATGCCCTGTACCTTCGCACTACTTTCCAGGCATTTCCTCGTCTTATCCTCGGTCTTGAACGAGTAGTTCCATATGCAGGTCGAATCGTTTTCGCCCTGTTCGAGGACGAACATCGAAGAACCGTCACCGGAGAAAGCAATATGACGCAAAAGAACCATTCTTCCTTCCCACTTACCGCCCTTCCCGAACCATAGCCGTTCTGGTTTTCGAAATTCGTCCGATGAAACTCTGAAAACCGCTCTCCCGGCCATCTGAGTAATGTAGATGTGGTTTCCGGACGGGCTTAGAAAAGTATCGTATATCCACGGTTCAAGCAGAACGCTCCCCAGCTCTTTGTAGTCGCTGCCCGAGAGTTTGAGAATTTTATGAGGCCCCTGTGATTCGTTCGGGTCATCTCCCGGGTGGTGAAGGACGTAAGTGAGATCCCTTTTTGCGTCATACTCGACTGAATCGAGTATACCGAGAGGAATGGTCCGGCTCAACTCCATCCTGTCCGTGTCGACGATGAGAAGTCCATTGGCAGTGGCCGCCATCAGCCTCCCATCCTCGGCAGGTTCGAGATCGTTTATCCTCGTGCCGACCGGAATCTTGGCGATTATCTCGCCTGCTGAAACATCTATTGCGAAGATGTCGTTCCAGCCCGCATAGACAATAGGTCCAGACCTGCTGCCTGAGCAGCCCGAAATGACCACCAGTATCAGGAACAGCTCACATAAAATCTTCGTCTCTCGCATAGAGCCCACGCACCTCGATTACCGGGATGCCGCTACCGCGTAAGGAGAGGCATCGGGCAAAACGACCCTCTCGATGGGTTCGAGCGTGACGGCATCGAATATTGCCAGGCTTCCGCCGGTGTCGTATATCGGATTCGACATGTACAGTTTCTTGCCGGTTGCGTCGATCGCGATCTCCTGATAGGGTACATCCAGAGGTTTCCAGGCCAATTCGGCCTCCATCCCGAGATCGATGACCGACAGCCTCCTGACCGCATTCAGGTATAGCTTTTTCCCATCCGGTGAGAGCACTCCTCCCCTCCACTTCGCTTCATGATCAAGTGCCAGTCTTCTGACATTGTTCGTGGAAGTATCCAGGATCAACAAACCAGCGTCATTCCCACCCTGGGGAATGTAGATCTTTTCTCCTTTCCTGTCCCTGATCATCCTCCACAGAAATCCCTGCACCTGTTCTTTATAATCGAAACCGAAATCTCCGAGATGGATGGTCTCGATTTCCGCCCCTGAGGTGAATTGAATGACTAAGAGCTCGCTTTCGATGATGTCCAGGCAATACAGCCTGTCTCTCTCGGGTACGTAAACTATGTCGAACACAATGCGGTCGAGTTCGATGGTGCGCTCGAGTGCATTGTTACTTGCGTCATGGAGCATCACCCTCGATGGCATCGGTTCCACCGTTCCGTCAGGATGCACGGTTCGATCGTTGCTGAGGACTAGGATCCTGTCTCCCTGTGGATCGATCTTCACGACGAAGCCCGGCTTGTCAGTTAGAAGTCCTTCGATCTTCCTCTCCTTGATGTTCATTATGTTCACACCGTTCGATGCTCCGAGATAGGCATATTTACCGTCCTCGGAGATGGTAATGTTGTAGATCCACTTCCCGATGGGGATTGATCCTATGACCTTGGCCTCCGCATCATCTATGATGTAGAGAGTGGAACTCGCACAGTACACCTCACTGGCTCGAACCTGTGTGAAGCAAACGAGAACCGCCGCGATGACAGCGGTAATGAGCGGGGCTTTTGACATTGTTATTTTCACTTTGCTACCTCCATTCAAGCTTTTCCGATTTCCATCCTCATCTACCCAGGATGATGAGAGAATCTCCCTGTACCCAGTCGGGAGGAAGTACCGCAACTGTCGATGTATCACTCAGAGTGATGAGCCCCTCCCCGATCTTGAAAAACTCATAGCTTGCGAATACAAGGCCCTCACCACATCTGTAATCTATTGCAGACTCGAAGATCCCCAGCTCATCAATGCTTCCGAGGTACGATGGTACGTCGGTAGACCACGAAGGCATTACCTGCCCGAGGTTCACATCATCACCTCCCCCCTCCTCGGGAATCCCGTTTTCACCATTGTTCCACACATACGCTTTGTAGTATTCATAGAACTGGGGCAAGCCTGTCCCCTGCACCCTCGTGCAGCCTCCATCTATGACATTGTTCCCATCGAGAGGTTCTATCATAAGATAATCAACTAACGGGTATGACACCCTAAATCCTACACCAGTCGTACTCATGTCATCTATGATATCAAGGCCCCGATTGTATACACCGAGGGGGGCGAAATCGATGACGACGTTGTATTCTCCTTCGACTAGTGGTGCCTTCCAGACGAGATGGCAATTACTCTGGATTTGTGATCTGATGAATATCCGCTCGACTCCTCCGGATACATCCTCCAGCGCCTCCCCATCCTTGGGCTTTGTCCCATTCGCTGCATTGACGACGAACAGCCATGCTTCCTCGCCAACCATCCTATCCGGTTTAACGCTGACCCACACGTCATCATCCACCCTGTAATAATCGATATGACCTGTCACAGGATAGCCGGGTTTCACCACCCCTGCCGGCCTCACGCTGGTTAACTGCTCCTCGATATCGTACAACTTCCGTGCTCTGTAAGGTTTTTCTTGAGAGAACCCCGCGACAGCGATCGAAATGAGAACGACGGACGTGAAAACCACGCAGCATCCCGTTCTCAAGTTAATAAATTTCATGCATATCCTCCTTTTAAATCGAAGGTTCAGCATACGGCCGAGTTTCTTTATTCAGAAGCTCACCTTATTTATATGAAAATCGCCTCCCACCGGCGGATTTTCATCCTGCGTTGTGCCCGCGGTTGATTTAGGGGCATGATGTTTCGTTGAAATTCAGATTGCTATTTATCACTACAACGAGTCTCTTCTCATCAGCAATTAAGCCCTACACCCGTGCACTTCTCAAGAAAAGCCGGATTCTCCACCGCGATATTAGCATATATCTTTATTCCGATTTCATACCACTTACGAAGGAATGAGCAGGTAAGCGCGTGAGGATCCCTGATTGTCCCATGGTGGAGATGTGAGAGGTAATAGCATCCGCCGCCGCAGAGATGCCTGGCCCAGCATGACCTGCAGGCTGGTTTCGACATGACGAAGGCCGATCCCAGGATTTCTCTCCTCCTTCCAGCATCGATCCCATCCTGAATGCTGCCAATCTGAAACTCCTCATTACCGGTGAATCTGTGGCAGACGTAAAGCTCGCCCGAAGCCGAGACTCCCATGAGTTTGATGCCTGCCCCGCAGGGGACGGGTCGAGCTTCACCTTCGTGAAAGAGCCTCATCAGATTGATGATGTTGGTGAAACCATAAACTTTGGCTTGAGATGCCGCCTCAAGGAATCTCTCTGAGAGCACTTTGAATCCTTCGATGACCTCCTCCATTTCGGATTCATCGAGTGAAAGGTCTCCACCTGTAACATCAGCAGGGGCGAAGCCCACCTCGTTGAAACCGAGGCTCTGGAGGTGGTCCATTATTCCCACAACGTCCTGGTTTCCCTTTGTGAGTGTAGTCCTCGCAGGCACCTGCGTCCTGTCAAGCAGCTTCGGAAGCCGGGACACTATCACATCATAAGAGCCGGATCCATCGTTGAATTTCCTGTGCTTATCGTGAAGCTCCTTCTGTCCGTCCATGCTCATCGTGAATTTCACTCCCTGTGAGATGGCGAATGAGAGGAATTCTTCATCATACAGGGTTCCGTTGGTTGTGACGGCATATCCGATTTTCTTCCCGAGTTCCCTGGCCCTTTCTCTGCCTCTTAGCACGGCCGCCTTTATGGCCTCGGTGTTAAGCAGCGGTTCACCTCCGAAGAAGGTGACGAGGACTTCGTCATCGGAGGTGTTATCGAGAAGGAAATAAACGGCGGAAACAGCCATGTCCGGTTCCATGAGCTGGCTCTTCCCATTGTAACTTCCGCCGGCTGCATAGCAGTAACTGCAATGGAGGTTGCAGGCGTGCGACACGTTCATAACGAGGTGGGAGATGCCGGGAAGCGGTATGTCTTTATTAGGCATGGCCGCGGAATAATCAATCGGCTCGAATGGGGAGGCGCTTATAAATCCTGTCCTCTCCAGCTCCCGCAGGGCGCTTTCTATATCATCGGCAGCGTGGTCAACGGAGAGAGCTTCGATGAGGTGCTCTCTGTCTGTGGCTTGTCTTTCCCTCAGGAAATCGAGTATGGCGAGTGAGAGCTCATCAGCCTGGAAGATGGCGCATGTTCTGACAGAGAAAAGAACATCTCCGCTTCCGTTTCCAAATGTTCTGTATTCGAGCGATCTCAGTGACATCTATATTAATCTTCTAATGTGCGATTTAGATCGCAAAAGTTTAAATTCTTTATCAAATTATCATATCACATTTTAATTACGATGTCAAATTAATTCTGGTTCGGTGAGTTTACTAAATATTAAGGTAAGTATCAGTTCTGCGAGACCGTTCAGGGTTTGACACGGATTGTGGCTGGGTAATCTCCTCGATTCAGGTTCCCGGCAGGAGGCGCAGCTGTGAAATTTGACAAAATTACATTCATAGTCTATAATAATCAGAAGGCGAATTTAAACTTTTGGCGTAAGACGGTTATTTTAAAAGAAGTAGTACGCATTGAACTGGTATGCCACCATACATCGAATGGAAGAGCTCGCTTCCATTTACACGACTCAGAATCACTCTCTTGCATCTTCCACTCAGGTACTAGAAGAGACTCTTCTTCTTATCGATCGGCAGAGGAAAAATATCCCTTTCGAAGGCATTTATTACGGGAACGAGTTCTGCGAGAGGCTTCTGCCCCGAGCCGGGGAGCTCGAAACTGTTCTGGAAGAAACCCGGAAGAAGGATCTTTCGATGGTTCTCCTTGTCCCTTACCTCACGGATTCCGGCCTCGAGAGGTTATCCCCACTACTTGATATACTGAGCGGGTCGGATTGTTGTGAAGTTGTCATGAACGATTGGGGGGTGATCCGGTATACAAGAAGGAACTTCCCACGGATCGTTCCCGTGTTGGGGAGGCTTATGAGCAGGATGATGAAAGAGGTCAGAATCAAAGGATTCTTAAAGCCCGGCAAGGCACCTCCCGGGGCTTTGAGCGTACTTAGAGATTGCGGTTACAGCAACAGTGATTACAACGAGCTCCTCGCTGATAACGGGATAGGGAGGGTTGAGCTGGACATCCCTCCGCAGGGGCTCGGTGTTGAGCCTGCCTATGGCGTGAAAATGAGTGTGCATATCCCGTTCGCGTATGTGTGCACGGGGAGAAGCTGCATGCCCGGCTCCCTGAATCTGAGGCCACAGCAGAAGTTCACTCCGTTTACAGCATGCAGGACGGAATGCATGCGATGGACCCTCAGGCTGAGGCAGAGACACCGTCCTCCGTCCGCTGAAGAACAGATTCTAATACAGAAGGGAAACACGGTGTACTATCTCGAGGAGCTATCGCTCATCGAGGATGTGCTGACCGGTTATGAAGGGAATGGCATTGACAGGGTCGTTGTAGATACGAACCTTCTTTCCTGAGACCAACATGAAAATAACGGCGCCAATCAGCAAACCGTATGAAGTACCGATCCTGGCAAAAAATGGGGCCGGCGAGTTCTACTGCGGACTAGTAGTCGATGAATGGATCAAACGGTACGACATCTCCGTATGGATAAACAGACGCAGCCCACTCGGGGCAAATCTGCGAAGCTTCGAGGAGCTCGGTGAGGTGACGGAGAAGGCGGGGGAATTTGATTGTCCGGTGTATCTGACCCTGAATTCACACTATTACACGGACGAACAGGCCAGTTTTGTCCTTGATCTCGCGAGAGAGGCCTCCCTCTTGGGTGTGGATTCATTCATCGTAGGTGATCCCGGCTTCGTGAGGACTCTTTCCAACGCAGGCTTCGAAGGCAGAATCATCGTGAGCACGATTGGCTCTGTGCTAAGTTCAGAGACGGCCAGGTTTTACGGGGAGCTCGGTGCCCGGAGGATAATACTTCCGAGACAGCTCTCGATTGCGGAGGTTGAGCGAATCACAAGACTTTGCCCGCACCTCGAATTCGAGACCTTCATATACAACGATCGGTGTCCATTCCTCGAGAGCAACTGTCACACATTACACGGATTGCCGAACCAGGACAGCTTCTGCCACGTGGACTGGATTTACGATTTCATCAAAGACGAGGCGGAAGCCGGTGAATCATCCGAGAGCTGGGCCGAGCACTTAAAGCATTACAGGGAGTGGCTATGGGCTTCGAGTAACTGCGCAGATTCGTATACGCTCACGAAGGTGCCAAACGGAACATGTGGCCTGTGTGCCATACCCCGATTTCTCGCAGCAGGTGTCAGTTCCGTGAAGATTGTCGGGAGAGAAGCACCTGATTACAGGAAGATATTATGCGTCCAGACAGTGGCAAGGGTGCTCGATAAGGCACTGGCAGGCATCGATGAGGCGGATGTCAAAAAGGCCGCTATCAAGCTGCGTAATGACGAGGAAACATGCAGGCGAGGGTATCTATGCTATTACAGGGACGCCAATCCGTTTGTGGCAGGTAAGGCCAGACGAAGAGCGGTGATCGAGGAGAAACTATGAAGAGGGTCAGCAGAATCGTTTCCTTCCTGAAACCATACCGCAGGAGGATCATCCTGCTTATAGTCATGATGCTTGTCTCAACCGCCCTCGGACTCGCCTACCCGCTGTTTATAAAAGTGCTCATAGACAGGGTCTATGTGAGCGGGCAGAGCCCGGGGATTCTGATCCTGGTCGTTGCCATCATGTTTCTCGTCGCCATCTTCAGGACTTCGCTCTCCGCGTTCGGGAGCTATCTGAACACCTGGATCACGGTGAGAATATTATTCGACATGAGATTTAGCCTCTTCCAGAAACTGCAGAGACTGCCGCTTCTTATCTACAGAAAGACCAGGATAGGTGATCTCATGGCTAGGCTCAACGGGGACATAGCCGAGGTCCAGTCCGTGGCAATGGGTACCCTGCTCGGCGCCGTTGGGAGCTTCCTTACGCTTGTTGGAAGCGTTGCCATACTGGTGTGGCTCAACCCGAAGCTTTTTCTCATCAGCGGCATACTGATCCCCGTATCTTTCCTAATACTCCGGCATTACAGGGAACGGATACGGGACCTGGCAAGGGAGATAAGGGAAAAAAACGCGGAGCTCGGCCATTTTCTTGTTGAGAGTCTCGATGCAGCCAAGTTCATAAGGTCTCATGATCTGGAAAAGTACGAAGGGAGGAAATTCATCCGTAAGAACAAATCCTTCATCCTTTCGATCCTGAATTTCCAGGTGGCCAGTTCCCTTGCCGATGGGCTAAACGGCGTGTTTCTCGCCTTAAGTTCACTGATCGTTCTGGGCTACGGTGGCTATCTGGTGATGGCCGGAATGATGACGCTGGGGAGCCTGATCGCATTCGAGGTCTATCAGGTGAGGCTTTTCGGGCCCATCCAGAGCCTCCTTGGCATATATTTCCAGCTGCAGAGAGCCCGTGCTTCTGTGGACAGGGTATTCGAGTACCTCGACCATCCTGAGGCAAGCCGGTTCGGGAACGGGAAGATCGCTCTCGGTCAGGTGAGGGGGAAGATAGAGCTGGTCGATGTCACTTTCGGATACAGAAATGGTGAGGACATCCTCAGAGACTTGAGTTTTCTTATCCCGGAGGGGAAGAGATACGCAATTGTTGGACCGAGCGGATCGGGAAAGACGACCATCATAGATCTCATACTGGGTTTCTACAAACCTGCTTCAGGCAGGATCCTGGTGGATGACACTGATATTGCGGAGATCTCTGCCAGGTCACTCATCCGTCAGGTCTCGGTGCTCACTCAGGAGCCGGTTCTTTTCCACGCCACCGTCGCTGAGAATATAGCCTACGGGAGGAGAAAGGCATCGAGAGAGGAGATTCAGGAGGCTGCAGAGAAGGCCGGGATAGACGAACTTATAAAGTCCTTTCCCTCCGGATACGATACCGTCATCGGGGACAGGGGAATGAAGCTGTCGAGCGGAGAGAGGCAGAGGGTCGCCATAGCCCGTGCATTCCTGAGAGAACCGAATCTTCTCATTCTTGATGAGGCAACATCCTCCCTCGACTGGATGACCGACCGGGATGTGCAGGATGCTTTGAGGGGATTGATGTTAGGGAGAACGACAATTATAATCACTCACAGGCTAAGCATGGTCGATGATGTGGATCGTATACTCACCCTGAAAGAGGGGAGGATCGTAGAGGAGGGAACTCATACCGAACTCATGGACAGGAGAGGGGTGTATTACAGCTACTTCACAGGAGGTTTCCCCGGCGGTGTGGCTTCCTCGGCAACGGGGAGAACGGATGCTGAACCATGATGGAGGCATTTGACAGATATGACAGGTGACGGAGATGTAACACTCAGGAGATGCCTTCCCAGAGCGTTGTCCGATTTAAAAGGCGAAGGTGTGACGGTGGCGGTTATCGACAGCGGGGTAAACAGTGGTCACCCGCACGTCGGACTCGTCGATGGAGGCATCTCGCTATCTATCGAAGAAGGTGGTAAGGTGAAACGCGGGGAGGATTACTCCGACAGGGTCGGCCATGGCACAGCCTGTGCCGCGGTGATCAGGGGATGGGCTCCGCTCTCCGGTATACTGGCGGTTAAGATACTAGACGATCACCTGTCATCGCACACGGAGCTTCTCATAGAGGGAATAGAATGGGCTTACTCATCTGGTGCAGATGTGATCAACATGAGTCTCGGGACCTATCGCGGGGATCTTATACAACAGTTGCGGGGCATCGTAGAGAAGGTGAGTGATTCCGGTGCCGTACTCGTCGCATCATCACACAATCCTCTCAACCCACCTGCACCTGCGATGTTTCCGACCGTGATAAGTGTCGCCCCCGATTTTAAACGGAGATCATTCCACATGGGAAGGGGGAATGGGAAGGGGATAGATCTTTCCGTGTATCCATATCCAAGAGAAGCCCCGGGTATCGATACGCAGCTAAACTTCCGGGGGCCGAGCTTCGCGTCAGCTCACGTCGCCGGAATAGTATGCCTTATAAAGGAGAGGAAGAAAGAATCGAACTACCTCGATGTTAAAAAGTACCTCTTCAGTTTGCTGGGAGAGTTCGCCTCTTGAGGAGAGCTGTGCCCATTAAATAAATCACCTGAGATAGCAACTTCGGGGCCGAAAACCGTAAAAGGAGAGCGCAATGAAAAAAAAGCGAACGAGATGTAAGATGCAAGGCATATCGAGGAGAGATTTCATCAGGAAGTCAGCACTCCTGGGAACCGGTCTTATGGTTGGAGTCAATACCGAGGCCGAGGCCGGTCATGCAAAAATGCCATTGCAGAGGTCAAGGGTCGTTAGAACATACAGCCCTTATGCGACTGACTGGGATTACTACTCAGAATACTATTTTGATTACGTGGACCAGGATGTGGTGAACGAGATGGTGTTGCAGGGTGCACTTGCTCTAACCGGGGGCGATCTGAGCCAGCTAACCGAATATTACAGTCCGGGCGATAAGTGGGCGATTAAGGTGAACCACAACAACTATGCAGATGCCTCAAACGAGATAGATGCGACTGCGCCTTCGATCATCGCTGTGCTGCGGCTTCTCATAGAGTATCTCGAGATTCCCGAATCGGACATCTACGTCTACGATGCGTCGAGACCCATCCCCTATTTCCGTATCAGGAATCGGATCTCATACGATATCAACTACGTCGAATCTGGAGACGAACTCGCCGAGGCTGACCCTCTTGCCCCCATCACGTTCAGGAACATCTCAACCCAGTACATGCCGCTCGTGGTATCAAGAGCACAGCATGTCATCAACCTGCCGCTTTTTAAGGATCACCTGTACTGCCTGTCGACCATGGCGTTCAAGAACCACTTCGGTACCACGAGACCGGGACCACAGTATCTTCACTCGCCGATACACCCGAACCTGAGCGACCTGAATGCAAACTCGCACATAAGGCTGAAGACGAGGCTCATCGTAGGGGACGCCCTGTTTGGGGTATGGGACGGCGGCCCTTACGGGTGGCCCATGCAGTGGGACACATTCCCGGGTGGGCGGACTCCAAACAGCATCTTCCTGTCTTTCGACCCCGTAGCCCATGAGTCCGTCATGATCGATTACCTGATTGCCGAACAGGAATTTCATGGAGTTCCCATTCTATCCCATGAATTCCTGCACGACGCGATGGATTACCATGGATTGGGGATTCATGACCACAGAAACGATAACGGGAAATACCGTTATATCAACTACATCGAGCTGGAGGTGTAGAGGCGACACTCTATGGGTGACTACCACTGGAAGAGCGCTGTGGCGAAGGTTGAGCCGAATAGTATTCTATTGAGAGGATACAGGATAGATGATCTGATGGGGGAGCTCAGTTATGCCGAGGCAGCTTACCTTGCTATTAAGGGTGAGCTTCCTGCGGATGCCGAGAGAAGGATGATCGATGCCATCCTGGTCTCTTCGATCGATCACGGTGTGACACCCCCATCGACCATCTCTGCTATCACCGCAGCATCCACTGGTGCTCCGATGAATGCCGCCATCGCTGCGGGTTTGCTGGCTATGTCACGTTTTCATGGTGGTGCCATAGAGGAGTCGATGGGCCTATTAGCCGAGGCGGTTGGGATCATGGATCGAGAGAAGAAATCAGCGAGTGAGGCCGCCCGGGCGATAGTGGATAGATACAGAGCTGAGAACAGGAGATTTGCAGGATATGGCCACAAGATTCACACGAGTGATCCAAGAACCCGGAAGCTATACACTCTGGCTGATGAACTGGAGGTTTCCGGCGATTATGTGGAGGTGGCGAGAGAGATAGAGAAGGCACTCCATGAGTCAACCGGGAGGAAGCTGCCGCTCAATGTTACGGGAGCAATTGCTTCACTTCTTTTAGAGATGGGATTTGCTCCCGGGCATGCGAACGCATTCTTCATCATAGCAAGGCTACCCGGCCTTGTTGCGCACATTCATGAAGAGCTTACAAGGCAAAGCCCCCTTCGCCAGATAGACCCTTCCGATGCCGAATATGACGGGCCGGCCGAGAGAAAGCTGCCTCGGAGAGTGCCTGGAAGCGTGGATGCATGATTGTGTGGTGAACCGGACACAATCGACACGCTGATACCAAAAACGGCATCAGTCGAAAATGATACATTATACCCCACTGAGTGTCGGATTCTTTCATCTCTGACCGGACCCATTCCAAGAAAGTTGAGTGAACCTCAACTGCCCCAAAGGATTAGCAAATGACATAAAGGCTATTTCGTGGCATGTTTTTTGCCAATAATTTGGTCGAATTGAGGAAATTCGTGCTAAAAATCATTTCAAGAGTCATGATACGGATCATTAATACTCGATAACCTGTAGGCTTTTGCCTTGGAAGAAAGTGAGGGTGCATTCGTGAGGTTATCCAACTGGAGCAAGAAAAAGACGGTTCTCATCCTGAGATGGCTCCTTGTGATCTCAACAGCCTATATCATCCTTTTCTCTAACGGAATTCCCGAATTACTCTCTCTGGAGACCATCCTCATCGCAACACTGCTGGCCTCGAATTGCATACTGTGGAAGCTTCCTTCAAGAGTCGTAGAATGGGTCCACTTCGATCAACTTGTGATAATCCTTGACACCACCCTGGTTTCCTTCTGCCTCTACATCACAAAAAGTGTTGAGACGGATTTTTATCTCGTCTATCTCCTCATTATCATGGTGACGACTGTTGGTAAGGATATACGGCAAACGGTTAACAATGCATCTCTCGTAACGGGAATATACGGATTCATGTTGTTTCGGCAAACGACACTGGATGAGATTATGAGCCCGACAGTTTTCCTGAGGCTCCCCTTTCTTTTTGTGATATCGATCTTCTACGGTTACCTCACCGATATCGCGAGGAGAGAGAAGTGGTTGAGGAATAAAATCGAGACGGAGAAACGGGATCTGGAATTCCTCCTTGAAATCACCCATACGATCTCCTCGACACTCCGGGCGGAAGAGGTCATGAAGATCGTAGTGGAGAAGGTAAGCAGGGTTCTCGATATTAAGCGTTGCTCCGTGCTCTTCACAACCGGCAATATTCTGAATGGCGGTTTCGTGTTGATCTCCAATGATGATCCAAATCTCAAGGAGCTGGAGATAAACCTCGAAAAATATCCTGAGGTCCAGCAGGCAATGAAGGAGAAAGAGCTAGTCGTTGTCGAAGACGCGCTCAGCGATCCGCTCACCTCGTCCGTGAGTGAAAACCTTAAAAACGCCGGTTTCAGATCGTTAATGATCGTCCCGATGGTTTACGGTAAGGATGTGCTAGGTACTTTGTTTCTACGCCTAGCGCGGGCCGAAGGAGGCTTCACCGAAAGAGAGAGAAAATTCTGCCAGATAGTGGCAAATGCCGCTGCCAATGCTCTTAAAAACGCACAGCTCTTCGAGAAGCTCAGGCATCAGGCCATCACCGACGGGCTTACAGAAATGTATAATCACCGTCACTTTCAGGATCGTTTCAGAGTAGAGGCAGAGAAAGCAAAGGAATTCGGTCACCACCTCACCCTCATAATGGTGGATATCGATAATTTCAAATGGATAAACGATTATTACGGGCACGCGATAGGGGATGAGGCCATCAAATACATAAGCAAGAAGCTCAAGGAAAACTCCCGTGAAGGCGATATCGTTGCACGCTACGGCGGAGACGAATTTGTCTGGCTTCTCACAAATACCGACGCGGATCAAGCCGTGAAGGTAGCTGATCGTTTTCTGAAATCCGTTTCCAGGGAACCATTCGATGCGATGGGAATACTTACCGTGAGCATCGGTGTCTCCACCTATCCCACGAGCACGAAGAATGTAACGAGGCTCATTCAAATGGCAGACCGGGCCATGTACAAGGCTAAGGCAGAAGGCGGAAACAAGGTGAGGACATTCACGCCCGAAGAGGTGAAAAACATAATTGACTGGGGGGAAACACTGAAATGAGGTTGCCTTTCAGCAGGCAACGAGCAGCCCCGATCCATGAAGGGATCGAGAACCGCACCAGGAAATATTCGGGAGGTGGGGGGGCGGAGCTGAAAGCCGATCTACATGTTCATACTGGCGATGATCCGGAAGATAAGGTGGGGTATTCCTCATTCGAGCTACTGGATGCGGCCTCGGATCATGGATTTGATGTCATCTCTATTACCAACCATAACGTAATCACATACAGTGAGGAGCTTAAAAACTACGCAGATGGGCGCGGCATCCTGCTCATTCCTGGTGTAGAGAGAACAATCGGTAGGAAGCATGTCCTCATCATAAATGCTGAATGGGAAGACCTGGAAGTGGAAAGCTTCGGTGAGCTGTTCACAAGAAGCGGGTCCTCGAAACTTATAATCGCACCACATCCCTTCTTTCCCAGCAGCTGCTCCCTTCGTGGTGATCTGACCTCCCACATCGGGCTTTTCAATGCAATCGAATATTCTCATTACTACACAGTCTCGATGAATTTCAACAGAAAGGCTGTTCTGCTCTCATGTCAGAGCCAAAAACCCCTGATCGGAACCTCCGATGCGCATTTCCTTCACCAGCTCGGAACCACGTATTCTATGGTGAGGGCTCATAAAGATGTCAAATCTATCATATCTGCCGTCAGGAATGGAGATGTCAGGGTCATGAGTGGCCCTCTCTCCATCTCCCACGCCCTCAAGATACGCTTCTCCATGGGCCTTATATGATGGACCTGGCTTATAAATGGTTCTCAGCCTAAACAGAAGTTGCATAAGTGGATGATAGCTGGTACAGACATCCTTTCGGACCTTTCAAGGACCTGACCACATTTGTCTCTATCTTCAGATGCTTGACGAGGACTTTCCCCAGAAATTTAAACTTACTTTCTGTAACTGTTTAAATACAAAAAGATTTAGGTTCAATGTTTCTGGAACTAAGTGCTGCGTTTCACAAATACGGTGACGTATCTTGGAAGTGAAACGCA
>JBHIFB010000059.1:0-17475 GCA_046760905.1 Candidatus Glassiibacteriota bacterium
CCAGGGGTGACAGCGAGGCGGCTCGAGGAGGCCCGAGCGACGTCGAGCGCCGAGAGGGGCGATAGCCCCTATGGAAGTGCTGCGTTTCACTTCCAAGATACGTCACCGTATTTGTGAAACGCAGCACTAAGACCACGAATGGAGGGTTTTCTAATGACGCTTGCGCGCTTTGCGGTTTTTTTCCTCTGCTCTCTACACATCGCCCTTCTGGCCGCAGCGGCAAGCGAAAATGCCCCCAAATCACCCTATACTCACGCTGTTAAAATCGTCGTCATCAAGGGAAGGGTCATCCTGCCGGCATCAAACGTTTTCGATGAGATGAGGGAAGGTCCTTACCTTGTTTTTGACAGATACATGAGGAAAAGGGGAAGAGTTGAGAAACCCGTAGCCGAGAATCTCCGGGATCTGGGCCGGCGGCTTGGGACCGGGGTCTATTTTCTTCTTCGTGCCGACAGAATTTCTAAAACTTCCCTCCAGGAGGAGGAAGAAATTCTAACCGATGTGGGCGACATCGACAGTGATGGCGATATTGACATTATTACTATTAGATACTACTTGCCTGCCAGGATACTCATAAATCAGAATGGATCATTCACAGAAGAGAACGATAGGTTGCCGGAGCTAACCGGCGATCCGAGAGACGTGGATTTGGTAGATGTGAATGGGGACAGTGCTCTCGATGTCTTCGTCACCTATTCGGACGAACAGAACCTGCTTTTCATAAACGACGGCACGGGGTTTTTCGGCGATTCGACCATTACACACCTCCCTGTCGATTCGAGCAGCAGTCAGGCAGCCGATTGGGGTGATGTGGATAATGACAACGACAACGACATCCTGGTCGTCAACTTCGGTGATTTCTATTCCCCCCCTTCAGAGGAAAACCAGCTGTTGATAAACGACGGCAGTGGACACTTTACAGATGAAACGCACGAGCGGTTCCTTTTCCAGATAAGCAAGGATCTCTCCACCGATGCCCTGGTCTTTGATGCGGAAGGTGACCTCGATATGGACCTGGTGATCATAAACGATAATTTCAACTATGATAATTCCAGGATACTGATAAACGATGGCACAGGGCATTTTACGGACGAGACCCAGGGGAACTTCCCCGATGTGAACGGCTCGAGCATCAGAGTGAGGGCCGAGGATGTCGATGGGGACGAAAAGCCCGATCTTTACATTGCGAACTCCTTCTGGGAGCTTAACTTCCTGTGGATCAATGATGGGAACGGTCGCTTTTTCGATGACACGCAGTTCAGGACACCAACGAGCTCCTCAGTCGATAGCGCCTTTACACTCGGGTGTGATATTGCGGATATCGAGGGGGATGGAGATAGCGACATCGTGGTCGCAAACAGGGCGGATTGGGACTCAGCTTATATCGGCAGAGGCAGAAACAGGCTCCTCGTGAACGACGGATTCGGTTTCTTCACGGATCGAACATTTCAGATCTTTCCTCAGGCAGAGGATACGACAGTAGACGTGGATTTCATCGATGCCGATGAGAGTGAATATATCGATCTCTACATCACAAACTGGGGGGAGCCGAGCGTTCTCATGATAGACCCCGGTGAAAACGTAGGTATCGCCGGGGATGGGTTGCAACCAGCGCCTTCGCCTTCACGTGCGTTCTTGCATCAGAACTTCCCGAACCCCTTCAACCCGCAGACCACGATTCGTTTCTCGGTGCCGGGAGAGGAAGGGGGAAGGGTTGCGGTTTCTATGGCCGTGTACGATATAAAGGGGCGGTTGGTGAGAAGGTTAATTGACGGCGAACTACCTGCGGGGACTCACTCCGTGGTCTGGGACGGGAGGGATGAGAGGGGCATAAAAGTTGCTTCCGGTGTATATCTAGCCAGATTGACCATAAACGGTGAGGCCTCACGAATCAAGATGTCACTCCTGAAATGAATGCCTGTATCGATGACAGCTCAAGTTGATAAGCTTCTGGGTGTTGATAACTTCTCCTTATCACTCGATATCGACAGAAAGTCGGTGAGGGTGATAGATGGGATCTCCTTTGATGTCGAGAATGGAGAAATAGTGGGAATGGCTGGTGAGTCAGGAAGCGGGAAGAGCATCACATCCCAAAGCATCCTGAGGCTTCTGCCATGCCCGCCATGGAAACTGGATGGTGGTGCTATATACTTCAAGGGCAGGGATCTTTACTCTCTCAGCAAAGAGGAGATGAGGGGGATCCGGGGAAGGGAAATCGCCGTGGTACTGCAGGAGCCCATGACTTCTCTGAATCCATTCTACACCATCGGCCAGCAGGTTGAAGAGGTTCTAACCGCTCATCTGGGAACCGGGCGCAAAGAGTCGAGAAACAGAGCCATCGAGGCTCTCGCCGAGGTGGGTATTCCCGGGCCATCTGAAAGAGCCGGTCAGTACCCCCACCAGCTCAGCGGAGGACTGCGGCAGAGAGTGATGATCGCCGTGGCCCTTGCCCTGAAACCCGATCTTCTTCTTGCGGATGAGCCCACGACTGCTCTTGACCTCACCATACAGGCACAGATTCTGGATCTCATCAGGAAGTTGAGCGAGGAGCGGGCAATGGCGGTGCTTTTCATCACCCACGATCTGGCAGTTCTGAAGGGGATAGCGGATAGAACTATCGTGATGTATTCAGGAGTGCTTGTGGAGGCGGGCCCGACAGGGAGTCTTTTCGAGGAGCCGCTTCACCCATACACAAAGGCCCTGATTGAGGTCATCCCCCGGCCGAAGGAGAGAAAGAAAAAGCTTGGTACCATCCCCGGAAGCATACCGAAGCCGGATGCCCGACCAGGAGGTTGTCCGTTTCACCCCCGATGTGGGTATGCGATTGATAGGTGCAGAGAGGATCACCCTGTTGCGAAAGTCATAGATGGTGCCAGGATGGTTAGGTGCTGGCTCTATTGACAATAGGAGGAGAGTCATTTCCCCGCTTTTCCATGTAGAGGATCTGAGGAAGTGGTATCCCGTGAAGGAGTCCTACCTTGCACGTTCGACGAATTTCGTCAGGGCTTTAGATGGGGTGACGTTCGATCTTGTAGAGGGAGAGATACTCGGCCTCGTGGGGGAGAGCGGGAGTGGAAAATCCACTCTTGGAAGACTGATGGTGAGGCTCGAGGAGCCTACCTCTGGTAAAGTCCTTTTCAACGGACGGGATATATTCAGTTTTTCACGGAGTGAGCTTGCCGAATTCAGAAGGAGCGCGCAGATTGTCTTCCAGGACCCCAGAGGATCTCTAAACCCCAGGATGCGAGTTGAAAGAATCCTCACGGAGCCTCTGGTCGTCCACGGGATCAGAAGCGGGAGCGGGGCCAGGAAGAGAGCGGCCCAGCTGCTTGAGCTCGTGGGCCTCCCGCCGGATGTAATGCCACGCTACCCTCACGAGTTCAGTGGTGGGGAAAGGCAAAGGATAGCAATAGCGCGAGCGCTGACGCTTGGTCCCAGGTTCATCGTTGCTGATGAACCCTTTACAGCCCTGGATGTTTCCGTTCAAGGACAGATTGTGAACCTGCTGATGGAATTGCAGACCGAGCTCGGACTTACATATGTTCTAATAGCCCATGACTTAAACGTTGTATGTCGTGTCTCCGATAGGATTGTTGTGATGTATCTCGGGAAGATCGTGGAAGTCGCTCCCTCAGATCGTCTGTACGATGGTCGCATGCACCCGTATACCGAGGTCCTTCTTTCTTCCCTGCCCCGGATAGAACCGCATGATTCGGAAGACAGGATCATCCCGGAAGGTGAGCCCGGAGATCCGAGCAATCCTCCACTGGGATGTGTGTTTCACCCCCGCTGCAGGTATGCGACGCACATGTGCAGGAAAAAGATGCCGGCCTTGAAGGAGGTGGAGAGGGGCCATTACGTTGCCTGTATGCTTTGGGGAGATATGACCTCAGCGGGTGAAGGTAAGTAGCTCTCTGGTGTTTCTCAGCCCCTGATGTTTCTCGAAGGTGATTGCCCAAACATCACGAATATCTAGGGGTAATATGTCCTCAGAGCCTTTTTTCGCGAAGGTCATCACATAGGTGTGAAATCCCCTTTCATCATCTGGATGTTTCCGCAAGAATGTGACTTCCTTCTGAGGTAAGATTTGTTCTGTTTCTGAGGTTTTTATTCTGAGAAAGCCGCTACCTGCTACCCCGAGCGGGATCGTTTCCTTCGACCAGAAAGCGGTGAAAACGGTCAGCTCGTCTCTATCGAGCTTCTCCATGATGAGCTGTGCTCTGGCTATCGTCACGCCGCTGGCATCTCTGCACAGAAATGTCTGGTTTTTGGGGAACATGTGTATCCGGGTTTCTTGAATCTCCCTGATTCTCTTTTCAAGATCCGATTTGCCTGAGAAAAGACCCCCCCCGGTCCTTGTCTCCTGCCAGGAGATATCTCTGAGCTTGTTAAGCAGCAGTATGAGGGTTCCCCGGTCTTCTTTGTATCTCGAGATACCGTATGCCTGAGCGTAGAAATCCGCCTCTTCTTCAGCATCCTCGTCGTATCCCACAAGTATGAGCGAACGGGCCAGCTCGTCGAGTTCCCTCGAAACGGCCACGGGATCGCGGGTCATCCTGGGTGAGGAGAATTGGGCTTGGGACTGCTGGAATGCGTGTCTGTTCTCGATATGGGAGATCTCGTGAGCAAGGACCATCTCAAGCTCCTCATCGGATTCGAGAATGCTCAAGAGACCTGTCGTGAGATAGATGAAGCCGGTGGGGCATGAGAAGGCTTTGAACATATCGCTTTCAATGGCGGAGAAGCTGTAAGTGTATCCTTTCAAGGGCAGCGGCCAGTTAAGAAGGATCCGAGTGCCGGCTTCCCTTACCCGCTGGATGACTTCATCAGGAGCCTGGACCGGATAATAGAAATTCAGGATTGCCGCCGCTGATATGCCTAGCTGCCTCTCGAAATCGTAGCCTGGGACCATGGGGTGATCAGGGAAGCATATCGGGCATTTTGTATAATTGGCCTCCAGCGCATCGTCGAGGCTAAGGAAATTCTCCCTGAGAAAATCATCGGGCAGGTGGTGATAGTAAGTGAGGTGCAGGAGCTTGCTCTGCTTGTTGCCCACGTAAGTATAATTCGTCCTGAACCCTGCGAGTTGCGCCTCCAGCAGAGACACAATAGCAAGAAGAAATATTGCAAGGAATGAAATTCTATTGAGCATGGCCACCCCCTATCGGCGGATTACTTTTTAAAATATATATTGGATTGACCATTATTTCAACCTTTCAAATATATTGACCTTTCCCATTTTTCTGGGACTTATAGTTGCTATATCATATTATATCTCAAAAGCATCGCTTTTGTTTATCAATAACAGAACAGATCTTTACTCGGTTCAGGAACACTCCCCTCATGCCTGCTTGACTGTAGTTCAAGGGGGGTATAATTTAAGAACGAATGTATAACCATACATCCCCTCTTTGAATGCGTGGATACCTGAAAAACCGCAGCCCGGCTGAGTGGGGAGGAGGCAGAACCAACATTGCCACAAAACTCCTCCTCCTTCTCATCCTGATGACACTTGTCCCGGTCGGTATAACCGCCGTCCTCATGTTTACAACCGCAAAACAAATCCAGAAGGTGGCGCTGGATGAGGGAAAGGCCGCTCTTGTAGAGAAATTCGAATCTTACCTTTCTGACAGAACAAGGGACTATGCCGAAGGGCTCGGTAAGGAGCTTCTCAGAATCGAGGGAGAGGCACGGGCAGTTGCATCGATCGCGGCGGCGCTTTATTCCAATCCCCAGGCTTTCGAGCCGGATGATACCAGAACATACACCAAACACGATCTCGGTTTCTTCTGGAGTCCGCTGCAAGAGGGGTCGAACCTCTTCGCGGGTGCCGGAGTCGAGGTGAACGAACGCTTCATGGAAGAAGTGCGTCTCACCGAATACCTCGATCCTATCCTGGAAAACACCTACGAGGAAGATGAGAACGTGGCCTATGTCTATTTTACGTCAAGGAGCAAATTTTCCAGAGGCTACCCCTGGTTTGATGCACAGGAGGTGGTGAGAGGAGGGACGCTTCCACCGGATCTGGATGTAGAAACCCACCCTATATACTACCGTGCCGATCCATCCCATAATCCTGAAAGAGAAGTAGTCTGGTCGGACGTTTATCTCGACGTTGCAGGACGCGGATTCATGGTTACATGCTCCTGCCCGGTGTACACTGATGACAATTGGTTTTGTGGTGTTGTGGGCATCGATGTCACCGTGGAAAGGCTTTCCAACAGGATTCATGAGCTTGAGGCTGGTGAAGCCGGATATGCGTTTCTCATTCGCGGCGATGGTTCCGTCATCGCCTTCACGGAAAATGCATCGCAGGATCTGGGTTATGATGCGAGTGTTCGGCCTGACAGGTTCAACCTGTTCGAAAGGGCGAAAGAAGGATTGCATGGTGTGCTGGATGTGATGTCCACTGGTTCCTCTGGTATTCGATGGGTGGTTGTCGAGGGGAACGAGAAGATTGTCGCATTCTATCCGGTCGTTCCTTCCAACTGGATGCTGGGTTTGGTTGTTCCGGTCGAATGGGTGACCAGGGCCGCTCTTAAGACCGGCGAGAAGATGCGTGAAAGAACGGATCTGCTGCGGGCAGAGATGTTTCTGTTCTTCTTCCTTCTTGTTACGGCGGTTGTGCTTGTCACATTCATGGTTTCCAGGAAGGTCGCCCGTCCCGTGAGGGAGTTGGCGGAGGGGGCGCGAAGGATAGGAAGCGGGGATCTCGGGTATCGGGTTTCCGAGCTTTCAAACGATGAAATCGGTGATCTTGCCCATTCCTTCAACGAAATGGCCACTTCGCTCAGGGAGAGAGAGGAGGAGCTCGCTCGAATCCAGCAGGAACTAATAATGTCCGAGAGCCTATCCTCCATGGGAAAGGTGGCCGCCGGCGTGGCACACGAGATAAGGAATGCCCTCGGTGTGATCAAGAACTCGATCTATTACCTTGACGGGAAGCTGGAAACCGGGATTGAAAAGGAAAATCAGGCCCAGGTAGAGAAACACATGGAAATCATCGAGCGGGAGATTGAAATCGCCGAGGGAATCATCTCCGAACTCCTTAACTTTGCAAGCCCGTTGGTGGCTCATGTGAAAGAGCTCGATTTGTGTCTACTGATCCGGGAGGCCGTTGACAGGACCGCATTCCCGGCAAAAACGAGAGTGAAACTTGATTTTCCTGCTGAAACCTTGATGATCAGGGGCGATCCTGTTCTGCTCGGTCAGGTATTTTTTAACATCCTTCAGAATGCGAAGCAAGCAATGCCCGATGGGGGGGAGGTTACGGTTTCGATGGCTGTCGAGGAGACGGAGATATCGGTGAAGATATCGGATACAGGTGTGGGGATAAATCCGGAGAATATCGAGATGCTCTTTGAGCCTTTCTTCACGACGAAGGCGAAGGGGATAGGTCTGGGCTTATCTCTATCGAAAAGGATAATTGAAGAGCACAAGGGAAGGATTGAGGTTGAAAGCACCGAGGGTGAGGGGACATGTTTCACAATTCATCTCCCCAAGTGAGCCGGTTCATAAGTGAAGCAACATCGATATTGCTCGATCGAGCTCATTGAGCGGCTCCTTGAACGAAAGAGGCAACCGCAGTATGAAGCGATCAGGGGAGCATTCTACACCACCGGTTCCGTCTATCTGGTAATCGAGTGATATTGAAACATTTAAGGAAATATTGCATTATTATATATAGGGGGAACCATGTACATGGAAGTAGATGACATGAAGACATCCATACTGATAATAGATGACGATGAAGGCTCCTGCGAGACTCTCAAGGACATCTTCCAGGAAGAAGGCTACACGGTCGTGACTGCCCTCGATGCCGCAAGCGGCCTGTCTGCAATAAGGCGGAAGAGGTTCCAGGTTGCCCTGGTGGATATAAAGCTGCCTGATATAGATGGCGTTCATCTCATAAAGCTAATCAAGAAGAAAGACCCCGAGCTTCATGTGATAATGATTACGGCTTTCGCGACAATCGAGAACACGATCGAAGCCCTCAACAAGGGAGCATATTCCTATTTCACCAAACCGCTAAATATAGAGGAAGTAAAAGCCAGGATACAGAGAGCCATCGAGCACTACAGGAGCGATGAAGAGAGGAAAAGGCTCGGTAAGGAGATCAAAAAACGCGCGGTGGAACTTGAAACCATATCGAGTATCATGACGACGATCAACCAGAGCCTCAATCTGAGTGATGTGTTCCGGACTATTGCGGTCGAGGTGAGCAAGGTGATTCCTTACGATTTGACGAGAGTATGCCTTTTGGATGAAGAGGGGAAATCGCTGCGAGTGTTCGCCGAAGCAGATGGCACAGGCAGGATCAGAATGAACCCTTCCGTTGGGAAAGTAGAGGGCGCAGTTGAGCGGTGGGTGATTACCAACCGTGAGCCCCTGCTCATCGGCGACCTCACTGAGACCTCCCCCTTGAATATCGACCCCGGAATGTATGGAACTAATGTGACATCGCTTCTGGTCATACCACTCATATCGAGGGGAAGACCGATCGGGCTCTTCTACATCGGGAGTTCAAGGAGGAGGAGCTATAGCGAAGAGCATCTGTCGTTTTTCAAGCAGATCGGAGGTCAGTTCTCGGTTGCGCTCGATAATGCGAGAATGTATGAGGAGCTGCTTCGGACGAAGGAATCCCTCGAGAAGGACGTGGTCGAATTGAAGGGGAAGGTCGCGGAGAAGTTCAGCTTCAAGAATATCATCGTCAAGAGTGAGAAGATGAAAGGAATCATGTCCCTTGTTGAGAGGGTCATTCATTCCAATTCCACGGTGCTGTTACAGGGCGAGAGCGGTACCGGGAAAGAACTGCTGGCTCACCTTCTTCATTATAACGGCCCTAGAAGGAATCGGATGTTCATCACAGTGAACTGCGGGGCGATCCCAGAACACCTGCTCGAATCGGAACTGTTTGGATTCGAAAAGGGGGCTTTCACGGGTGCAGATCGCTCGAAAGAGGGCTTGATCGAGAGAGCCCACATGGGAACATTCTTCCTGGATGAGATCGATGAACTCCCGAAAAATCTGCAGGTGAAGCTGCTGAGAGTGCTGCAGAACGGGGAGCTGAGGAGACTCGGCGAAGTGGAGTCGCGGCACGTCGATATCAGACTCATTGCAGCGACCAACAGGGATATAGCTATTCTTGTGAAGGAAGGGGTATTCAGGGAAGATCTGTACTATCGCCTGAACGTATTCCCGGTGGTAATACCTCCGTTGAGGGAGAGAGCCGAGGACATTATACCTCTCGCGGAACACTTCTTCGATAGATACAAGGGAAAGGCTCACGGCGATCTCAAAGGATTCTCCACCGGTGCCAAAAAGACTCTCCTCTCATATGGCTGGCCTGGTAACGTTCGGGAGCTCGAGAATGTGGTAGAAAAGGCTGTCCACATCGCTGAAGGGGAGTGGGTCGAGGCCCAGGACCTCGGACTGGAGCTGGCAATGAAACGTGCTGGAGTCTTAAGTGTATCATTCAAAGAGGGGCAGGAAGCCTTCACAAGGAGCATGATCGAGGATGTCCTGAGGAGAAACATGGGCAATAAAGCCAGGACTGCGAGGGAACTAGGCATACACAGGACGCAGCTGTACAGGTACATGGAAAAGTATGGACTCAGCTGAATGTGGAATCGGATGACCCAAAAAAATCTTGACATTTTTGAATTATACGATAGAATACAGGGTATTGAATTGTCCGCTGGTCTTGAGTTTCACCGAAAAATGGAGGAGAGGCATTGACTTTAGTCGAACTTTACAAAGCCGGTGGCCCCATGATGCATGCCCTGCTTGTCTGTTCTGTAATAGGGCTTGCGATAATCATAGTGAAATACTTCACGTTAACTGTTGCAGGGGTCAAGAGTAAAAAGCTTCTTACTGAGATCAACCAGCTTTTGAATGAACACAAATTCCAAGAAGCCCACGAGCTGTGCGAAACTTCAAAAGGTCCCGTGGCGGCTATCCTTTCCGCTGGTCTCAGGAAGATTAACGAAGGCTCGGACAGGGTGATTCGAGCAATTGAGCATACCGGAACCATCGAGCTTTCATTTCTGGAAAGAGGCCTCGTAGCCCTTGCAACCATTGCAACGATTGCTCCCCTTATGGGCTTTTTAGGCACGGTAGCTGGTATGATCCAGGCCTTTGGTGCCATCGAAGCTTATGGGGAGGTGGAGGCCACCCTCGTCGCCGGAGGAATAAAGGTAGCATTAATAACTACAGCCACGGGTCTTATAATCGCTATACCCATAAGTGCCGCTCATAGCTATTTCGTGACGAAGGTGGACAGGATAATCCTGGACATGGAAGAGACCTCCGAAAACATGGTGGACATGATTTACCAGATGGAACAGTCGGGCGGATCAAGGAAGTCAACCTGAGATTTAGGATAATACTAGAGGAGCGTTGAGTGATATGAACTTCGCCTCGAAGTCGAAGGTAAAAGCTGAAATACCAACAGCATCGATGGCAGACATTGCCTTCCTCCTCATAATTTTCTTCCTGACAACCACCGTTTTCAGCGAAGACAAGGGTTTGCAGCTCGTTCTCCCGGAAGCGTCTGCGGAACAGGTGAAGATTTCCAGGAAGAACATAATTCACATTTTCGTCTATCCGGATGGACATGTTTCCATCAAGAGAGGACGCGACCCTCACGAACAGGTTATCGAGAAAGATGAGCTGGAAGGGATTATGCGGACTGAGATAGAGGCCAATCCGAATATAATCGCTGCTGTTAAAGTCGATGAAATGTCCCGCTACCGGGATATGATTGACGTGCTTGATGAGCTTCAACTCGCCGAGGCGACGAGGATTTCCATTCAACCGTGGATAAAGTAGAAAGAGGGAAGCCGCTTTGCTCAGGGAAAGCAAGACATTCAAGATGGAGACAAAGGTAGAGTCGAAGATTCCGAGCGCTTCACTCGCTGATATAGCCTTTCTACTCTTTATATTCTTCGCCGTATCGACCACCTTCAGGGCGAAGGATTACCCGGGGAAGAAGCCCGAGCTCCCTCAGGCAAAAGCGACTGAGAAGGTCGAAGAGAGGGTGAAAGACATACTCCATCTATGGGTTATCCCTGACGGAACCGTATGGATCAATGATGTGCAGGTCCCCATGGAAGGGGTGGCCGGTCAGATACAGCCGATTCTCATGAAACAACCCAGGCTCATAGTTGCGGTAAAGGCGGATAAAGACGCTGAATTCGGCATGATAAACAAGGTGCTGGATCAGCTCAAGATAGCCGGAGCCGTCAGGGTGAACTTCGCGACGCTGAAGGAGAGGGAGACGAACCCTTAGAGGATACAACCGATGGAAGTGGCAACGGCAAAAGGAACGAAGCTTGTAGGCGCCAGTGGGAACACGATATTCAAGGCGAAATACAGGAGTTATTTTCTTCAGGCCGTGGCGATATCCATCATCGTTCACATCATACTCATCGCCGTGCTTCCTGGGATGAGTCCCCCGGATTTCGGAACGAAGGTGACAGAAACGATCGTAACCGACATCCCGCCTGAAATCGCTATCCCTCCACCACCTGCCAAGATAGCGAAACCTGCCGTACCGGTCGAGGCGGCAGTCGAGGAAGATGTTTCAGAGGAGATCACCATCGCCGAGACCACACCGGAAGTTGATATACCGATCGCACCATCTATCGAGGAGCAACCGGTGTTTACTCCTTATGAAGTGGCCCCGGTCCTGATAAAGAGTACGGTGAATCTCGTATACCCGGAATTACTGAAAAAGGCCGGTATCGAAGGAACAGTACTACTCTGGATCCTTATCAATACAGACGGCACGGTCAAAAAAGTGCAAGTATTTAAGAGCTCCGGAAATTCAGCCCTGGATGATGCTGCGATGCGAGCCTACCAGAAGGCTCGTTTCACACCGGCATATTCACGGGATATCCCCGTGAAAGTGTGGGTCCAATGGCCGGTCAAATTCACTCTCAAATAATCCCATATCTACACGCCAGGTCGCAAGGGAACCGATTAAAGTTCATGTAGAATACCCCAGCGCGAGGGTGAATTGCCTTTTTCTAAATCCTGACACTTGATGTGACACTTTGTGTCGCGATTTAACTTTACATGATTACACATCTTAAAAGATCCCTATGCTATCATTATAGTTACAGCATCGGACGGTTTTCATTCGACAAGCTCTTTCCGATCTGCCGGTTGGAAACTTAGAAGGAATGTGACATGCGACACAATAAATGTATTCACAGAGGGTTACAGAGAGGATGGCACCTTCAAGCGACACAAAATGTGACACTTACTTTTAAAATTCTGTATTTAATTTAATCGGGATGCAAGGACGTTTTTCGCCATCATGTAAGTTGCTGTATTGCATTTACTTATAAAAATTATTTCGATCCTTTCGATCTCATTCTCTGGTACATTTCTTGCTATTGCGGCGGGAGCCTGAATCATGCGATTAGTAAAAACAGTGCAACTCGTAAACGACAGGACACTGAAAGGAGGTGAATGCGTTACCTTTTTTGTGGAATCCACTGAGAAACACGAGAGGAGGAGGTATGGTGCATTTTAACCGATTAAAATTTTCTACCTCCCTCGCGGTTTGCTTGCTGATTTTTTCGGTGGCTTTCTCAACGAGTCTATTAGCGCAGACCACGGGAAAGGTAGAGGGGGTTGTGACAGATGCCGATACGGGAGAACCGTTGGTCGGGGCTCAGGTTATTATTGAGGGCACACTCCTGGGCAACATAACGAATGATGAAGGATACTACTTCATTCTGAATGTCCCGGTAGGCCTTCAAGCGGTAAAAGCCCAGATCATCGGTTACCAGTCTGTAACGGTCAAGGACGTGAGAATCCTGGCCGGTCAGACGCACTCTGTTGATTTCAGTTTGAAATCCACAGTGCTTGAGCTCCCCGGGCAGGAGATTTACGGGGAGAGGGAACCTTTAGTACCGCGTGATAATACGGTATCGAAGGAGAGGTTCACCGGTGAGACCCAGCTCGAGATCCCTGCCGATAACGTCACCCAGGTCATCACACTCCAGGCCGGTGTGACGAGATACGGAGACCAGACATATAGCATCCGCGGCGGCAGGCCATCCGAGTCGGCCATCTACGTGGATGGTGTTAATGTGAAAAGCTACACCACCGATGGGACTCAGGGAGAGGATGATCTCGATGTGGGTGAGAACGCCGTCGAGGAAGTTGACGTAATCACCGGTGGTTTCGCTTCCGATTTCGGTGACGCACAGTCAGGCGTGATCAACATCGTAACGAAGGAAGGTGGCCAGAACTATTCGGGTCAGTTAAGGCTGGAAACAGACGAGTTCATGCCTTCAAGTTCGAACTACGGATACAACAGGGCGCAGGTCTCCATCGGAGGCCCGATACCCGCACTGGCCGACAACCTCACCTTCTTTTTCTCCGGAGAAGTCACTGGACAGGGGGATAGATTCCCGCGTGCAGACGGCTTCAAGGGGAGAAACGAGGACATCGAATTCCTCGCTGACATGTATGGCAACAGCGATGAGGTCAGGGAGTTTCTTGGAAAAGATCTTGACATCAACGAGATGCTCAGGATAGGCAGGGCAAACAACCCTGATATGCCCGTCCTCAACATCGAGAAATACAGAACCGATAAGGGGGACTACCCCGGGAGGCTCATCGGAAACGAAGGTGATGAGACGAGAATGCAGGGTAAGATTGCTTGGCAGGCATCCAAGAACATCAAGCTGACAGGTACTTTAATCGCTGACAGGGATCAGGGCATCGTGTTCAACAGGAACATGATTTTCTGGAACTCTGTCGGAAACGGACTCTTCAATAACAGAAACCTGCTTGGCATTGTCGGCTACAACCACACGATCAGCCAGTCGGCCGAGCGCTCGACGAACATACAGGTCAGGGCCAGCTTTCAAAGATCCACGCTCGTTCAGGGACCGAAGTTCAACCTCAACAAGGACAAGACAGGCGGTCCCCTCATGTCGGAATTCCCGATGCGGAATTTCGGGCGTGACCTGGGCTTTGATGGTCTGAGGAGCATCTTAAACTACCGACCCGGGAACATTCCGATTTTCCTCGATGATCTGAAAGGAGGAATGATCAACACTTACCAGGATGTCTTCGACAATTATCAGTGGGATTTCCAGCTCAGAGAGGGCAGGAATGGACAGAATCCCTTCGGGATCGCCGCTGCCGGATTCCTGGATGATGGAGTTGGCTATTATGACTTCCTGAGGACCATGGAGGAGGACCGGGCAAACTTCAGACTGGACTTTGACAGCCAGGTGAACAAGATCCACCGGGTCAGGGCCGGAGCTGATGTCAAGTACTGGCAGATCGACTACTTCTCCAATAGTCTTACCTCGTCGACATTCCTGAACTTCTTCTTCGCAAAGCCCGAGATGCAATCCTTCTACGTTGAGGACAGGATGGATTTCCAGGATCTCGTGCTTGACTTTGGATTCAGGGTTGATTCGTTCAGAGCCGGCGTGAAAGCACCGAGGACCATAGGTCTCCAGGATGAAGTCAGCCGTGCAGGCGGAGGGGTAGAGCCTAAGAGACTGACTGAGGTAAGTCCCAGGCTTGGTGTTGCCCATCCCGTGACGGATAAGACCCAGATCAGGGTGAGCTATGGATCGAAATTCCAGGTCCCGACATTCCTATACCTGTATCGGGCTATTAACACAGACGTGAACATATTCACGAATATGAACCAGTTCTTTGGGAACCCTTACCTGGGTTTCAGAAAGACGACGAGCTTCGAAGTCGGTATTACAACCTTGCTCTCGGAGGACTGGGTACTCGATCTGGTGGGCTACAACAGGGATATAGATGGAAACACAGCACTTCGCTATATCCAGCAGAATGAGGATATGCCTTACATGCGAATCTACACGAACGTGGATAATGGGAACGTCAAGGGATTCGACCTCACTCTGAGGAGGAGGTTCAGTAAGTACTATTCGATGGACGCCACCTATACCATGCTCTTCGCAAGGAGCACGGGCACAGATCCGGAGGATTTCGTCCGGAACGAGGGATTCTTCCTCAGTGGTGATCGTCCTCCTCTTCCTCCGGTCGAGACTGCTCCAAACGATTTCGACCAGACGCACACGTTCAACTACCAGTTCAACGTGAAGCTCCCTGGCGATTTCAGAGAGGGAACCGGCCTCGGAAGACTTTTGAGGAATACAGGCTACTACCTTACACTGCAGGCGAATTCCGGCAGGCCATTCACGAGCCAGGATTCGAACTTCTTATTCATCGAGAAGTCTAATGCGAGCAGGCGTGGATGGCAATTCGTGTCCAACCTTAGGGTGATCAAGGACTTCAACTGGGGCGGCCTGGATTACTCTGTTTTTGCGGATATAAGGAACCTCTTCAACAATGTGAACCTGAGCTCTAATTCGGCCTCCGTATTCTCAAGCGCCGGGATCACCAACGGTGTCTACCAGACGACCGGTTCACCATATACTGACGGTCAGACAATCAGAAGGGCTATTGATGACCTCGGTGTGGATGACCCGAGCCTCTATACCGAGCCGAGATGGACCGATATAGACGGTGATGAAGATGTCGATCAGGACGACATTGATGAGATCACCTCGAGGCTCGACTTCAATGGCGATGGCACGGTGAGCATCGAGGAGGAGCTCACGATGAGGATCCTTGCAAGGGGTGCGAACGATGCGACTCCTTACAACTTCGAGCGTCCGCGCGAAGTGAGGCTTGGATTTGAGGTGAGGTTCTAATCCCGGCGGGAGACGAGGTGAAGAGAGGAATAAATTTGAAGGAGGAGTTTTATGAATAAAGGAAGAAGGAGGAGAAAAGGGCTTGATCTTTTCTTGGTAGCCCCGATCCTCGTTTCGGTTACCACCTTCCTTTTTCTGGCCATTGGTGTGGCGAGTGCTTACGTCCATGTGAAAGGTGGGCACAGGGATAATGTGTCACCGTCGAAGCTCATCATCGAGTTCCATAACGATAACGCGGTGAAACTAGCCATAAACAACAATGGCCCGATCGGGATCGATAACTTCTTGGGGAATGGGGCAGGATTCTGGCCCGGTAACACACCGAACAACTACGTGTTCGGGACCGGAATCTGGATCGGTGGCCTTGCGGATGTCGATGGTGATGGTGCCCAGGACACGATTTTCCTGCAAGGGTACAACCCGATCGACGGCGGCACCGAGTTTCGCGAAGGAAGATACGACCAGGATCCAAACAGTGAGCTGGCGACCGTATTCAACAGTTCGTCAGACGATGAAGATTACACAGAGTGGAGTTTGGAGAACTGGCCGGACGAGTTCAGGATCCTGGACGAAGATCCGGACAGTCCGACATATGGACAGATGATTCCCTGGGTGAGGTCTGACGAGGATCTGGTCTGTATTTACAATACGTTCCAGGGTGTTCCGAAGTATGGAGTGAATGTGCCGGTCCAGGTGGAGCAGAGGAGTATGGCGTTCACCTCCGGATTGTCACGGCAGGTCATATTCTTCATCTTCGACATAAAAAACATCTCGGATCAGGTTGAAGGATGGGAACCATTCACTCTCGAGGATGCCTGGATGGGATATTCCTCCGACATGGATATTGGTGAAACCTTCCGTGATGACAGGACGAGCTTCTTCACCACCATGGAAGACCCGGAAACCGGGGAAACCATCCCGATCAACATGGGATTTGCCTGGGACAACGACTTCGACGAAGGATCGAACTGGGTCGGGAAGGTAGGTTTTGTTGGTATCGCCTATCTACAGAGTCCGGGGAACGACTTCGACGGTATCGACAACGATGGTGACGGAATGATCGATGAGTCGCCATTCAACGGGATCGATGACGATGGGGACGGTGTGGTCGATGATCAACCGGACGAGGTCGACCAGCTGGGTCTTGTTAATTACAGTTTCGACTGCAATCCATCGACATGCGAATCAAGACCTGATCCAGAATCCGATCCTGAAGGGTTCAGGATCATGAAGTGCGATCCGCCCGATGAATGTCTCGAGACGACCGAGGACACCGACATTCGTTTCATAATCACCTCGGGGCCTTTCAAGATCAGGCCGGGCGAACCTCACAGGATAGTGCTCGCATTCGTATTCGCGGCCCCTGTGGGAGATCCATCGTCGATAGAAGTCGTTGGAGATCCGCCAAGGCCACGTCCGGAGGATGAGGTGTTCGGAGAGTTTCTGGCGGTGAAGTCCACTGTACAGGGTATTTATGACCTGGACTTCCTGCAAGCGAGCCCGCCACCGAGGCCGAGCATGACGCTCATACCAGGCGACAGGCAGGTGACGATCCTCTGGGATGATTCGCCGGTATTTGCGAAAGATAAGACGTACGATGAATTCGTGAAACTAGATCCGGACTACCGTCAGTATGATTTCGAAGGCTTCAGGCTTTGGCGGAGCCGGACAGGGAATTTCTCCACCCTTGGGGATCCGGACGATCCCTTGAACCCGCTTGCGGCGCAGGAGAACGAGACGAGCGAAGATC
>JBHIFB010000060.1:0-17237 GCA_046760905.1 Candidatus Glassiibacteriota bacterium
CGGGCGATCAGTTCTATATCAGCTATGAGGTGGATGAATCAGCCGGTTCCTACCTTTACCGCGACACCGTCAGTCCAATCGATCTGGGCTATTATACCGTGGAATATGCCAGTTACAACAATGTAGGTTACTGCCCGAACCTGCTCAACGGCTACCTGGTGAGCCCGGTGGATGTTGAGATATGCGTTCCCGTGGGAACAGTTGTTGAGCCCGAGGTCACGGATAATGCGGTCAAAAAGCCGGTACCTGCAGCCACAGATGGTTCCTTCGATCGCTGATTAAAGAATTTCCAACATGGAGGGAAGCTGAAAGGGCTTCCCTCCTTCTTATTCCTCTATTCGCAGATCATACCTATACCTCATCGGTTCCTATTGACAGCATTATCACAGTGCTGTATAATGCCGTTAAAATCATAGCATTCAATATCTGAGGTCAGGGATTAACGGCAGCTTAGGATTTCAAGCACGTTCTCTGATTCTGGATAAACCGGAGATTACGAGCCTCAGTGGTCTGGAATACTGTACTACCGACTTTTGCGATCATCGGAGCGGGGGTTCTCTACGGTCATTTTTCAAAATCCCAAACCACCCAGATCAGCAACTACATCCTCTATCTGGCAGCACCATGCCTTATAGTAACCTCGCTCACAGGCCTGACCTTCCCACGGCGCGAGATAGCACTCCTCATCTCATCCGACCTCATCTACATCTTCCTGCCGGGACTGCTCGGCCTTCTGGTGCTTGACAGGAGAAAGGAGCGCGCTCTCTTTCTGCCGGTGATGTTCCAGAACACAGGCAATCTGGGTCTACCCCTTTCGCTTCTGGCATGGGGAGAGGCCGGTATGTCGAAAGCGATCATACTCTATGCCACGACGAGCATTTCACTCTATACTTTCGGCGTCTGGATCTCGGCGGGCAAAGGTGGCTGGAAGGAAGTGCTAAAGCTCCCTCTCGTATACGCTGTCTTGATAGCCATCGCGATGAACAACCTGGGATATTCGATGCCTGCGCCTCTTTTCAGGGCCGTAGACATGATAGGAGGCACTACCATCCCGCTCCTTCTGTTCGTGCTGGGGGTCTTCCTCTCCAGGATAAGGAACGTCTCCTTCCGAGAAACTGTCAAGGGAGTGCTGTTGCGCGTGGGCTCCGGCATCGTAATAGGATTCGCTATCGTGACGGTCCTGGGTGTCGGGGGGCTCACGAGGAACATCATACTCCTCTATTCCCTCATGCCCTCGGCGGTCATGACTACCATAATCGCGGACAAATACGGAAAAAACCCGGAGCTTGTTTCTGCAGTTGTTTTCACCGGCACAATCGTGAGCCTCATCCTTATACCGATCATGCTGAGCTATCTCGGTTGATCTCCCCACAAAATCACTTGTGAGCCTATCCGTCACCAGCGCAAAGACTCGGCCCTCGATATTAGGCGGTCGCGGAAATCATCGCGCAGATAGTTCTCATCGCTCACGGCCGCATAAAAAGCGGCAACGAGTTCGTCGGGGCCGTATACATTATTATACACGAATGCCAGACAATACCCATCCCTGATAGACTCCGCAATGGCCTCAGGTGTGTTCTCCCTTGAAAACACTATGGTACGAAGAGGGATCAGAAATGAGGGATAATGGATATCGGTGTCTGCAACGACCGGCGGTACATCACCATCCTCCACCCACTCGTTGTACAATGGAATCATGTTATAGGCTGTTGTGGGCAAGGCTCTTGTGTCGAAATAGCTGAGCAGAGTGCCCCGGCCAATCTCAAAAGCGTCCACTCCTATCCTGCGCCAGTCTGACAGTGGGATGTCAACCCACCGAAGCTTTGAGTCATCATGAGATCCTGCACCTCTTGCATCACTGCTGAGCCAGTCCTTCAGTGAAAAACCGTGATGTCCTGCGATGACCACTCCTCCCGATTCTTTTATATCACTTATAATCTGCTCGGGTGATCGGTTGTGATCGATTCGGTCATCGATATTGATTCCAACAAAATGGGTGACCCCGTTTGTGACCTCCTGATTCAGCATGAGGTTGTAGTCGATGTTACGGTCACGGAACATCGACAACACCAGCTCCGTCGAGATGACGGTGTCATGATCAGACATTCCTGCGAAATCCATGAAGTTGAGCATAGTGGCCAGGCAGGTGAAATAGGCACCCGATGGATTCGTTCCATCACCACTTGAACGGCTGTGGAATTGCAGATCGCCCGCGTAAAGACTTCTCCGTTCGTCTCTGAATGTCTTCAGAATCGATTCGAGGGCAAACGCCAGATACTCGAGGTCGGGTGTGTGGGGTGCATTCAGCAGAATGCCTGAGTTTCCTCGCTGCCGCAGCTGTTCAAGGTGCGCCCGTGAACATGGCGCATCGAGCGGCAGCGAAGGAGGGGGCTCTTTTACAGACAACCAGATCGTGTGGGAATCGCCTGCAATCTCATTCACACTCCCCACATCGAGCGATGCTGCCATTGTCTGTGCCACGGGAAGCGCTGGTTCCGTGGCGTAGATGTTCACGCCTGAGAAATCAAAACGGATTATTTCCCGAAGGCCGGCTATCTCAAACGGCGAGCCCATCATCGCCCTGAGGGAGTCGATATCTTCGGATGTGATTGTGTGCCGATTCAGTATCCATTCGGCAATCCGATAGGTGATTTCGGGGGTGAATCCGATTATGCGTATCGCTTCGTTGCCGACTGGCATAACGAGTTGAAGCAGACGGCCGTCAAAGCGGACCTCAGTTGCGATACGTCCATTGAACGTTGTTAAGCGGCCCTCAATAGTCGGAGAGTCCTGATGCCCATACTCTTTTCCGGGCTTTACGAATTCACCCTCTGTAATAAACTGTTTCGCATATACTTGAGCATCTGTCTCGCTTACGAATTCGATCACCGCACATGAACCAATACATAACGGCCCGAGGAAAACGCCCATGCCGCTTGCCCGAAAATCAGGTTCACTTCCGAAAGCGTCCCATATAACCGGCACATACTGGTCGGCCGCCAACACCTGGCAGAGAGGTGAATCCGGGCCGATCTCATCCTGTGGACCTTCTTCGAAGGATGCAAGCAACTGCTGTTTCCATCCTTCCCATGCTGGACTATTTATGATCTCTGTGAGATAAGATTTAATGCGTTCTGCCAGAACAGGCGATCTCGGATCATTCACGATTCCCGATTCAAGTCGACGCAATATCTCCAGTTTCTGGAGGATGTCGTAGATGTTGTGGCTTCCACCTCCGTTCTGGGCGCCCTTTCGACGATCAGGAACCGAAACCGCAGCTTTCCCGGCCTTGTGGGCCATTTTGAACATGGCTATCGCCTCTCTCTCCTTAACAAGGGGGGTATGCGCTTCTTCCAGAAACCTGCGATGCCTGTCGAGTGTTTTTCGGAGAGCATCTTCCAGGCTCTCGAGCTCCACACGCGCTGACTCAAACGAAAACCTGTGGAAGGTGCGAGTCTCGGAAAACCTTCCCGGCAGTGAACCGCCATCCAAAGTGATTTTGAGTAGATAGTCAGCGGGATCGAGCGCTTCGATCGGCCACCGGATCCGTCTTCTTGTAACTCCGGAATCTATGCCCTCTGCTATAAGACTATCCTGCCCTACTGCACGCCCGTTTGTGTCTTCGATCGAGAGTACAACTTTGACATCTCCCACCTTTGATCTCGAAAGGAAGCCTATGTCAATAAGAAGCGGTTTGGCATCATCATAATAATAGCGAGTCATTTCGACATATGCCTCTGGTCGATCCGGCCGCCAAGATTCGGTGTCAAAATGCAGCCTGCCGTATGTGAGATCAGAATGGACTGCTTGAGGGGCGAGACTGCCCCAGGAGAGAAAACCACGAAACTCATGGTCTTTGAAGCTGTTTATCTGAATCGCCAGGCCGATGTCATTGAATAGAACCGGATCCAGAGGCTCGAGTAGTTCCCATGGAATGCTGGCTTCGAGTGTGTAGCCCTCGTCTCCTTCGTGCGTGACGATTTCTACCAGGCAATCGATTTCATGGAACTCTCCGAGGCATTCTCGCAATACCCGGACCGTTGGATACCCACGATTCACCCTGAACTCGATCTGCAGATCCTCTAAGCCTTTTCCCTCACGGTAATAGTTCGAGTTTCCGAGGATATCAAATCCCAGCACGGCCAGTCGCTTGCCAACCTTGGGCTTCTTCCACAAGCGGGAGAGCGCCCCGAGCATGCTGCTGTCAAAGAATGGCACATCACTCACGACATCGAAGGCAATGTAAAGGTTATCACGGTCCCATCCCATGTAAATTTTACCGGAGAAGTTCTCTGGGCCGTGCCACCACCTGTTTCTGAACTGCAGTATCTGATCGGCGTAGAGAAAACCGGTGAATCGCTTCTGGAGCAGACACAACTGTTCCTTCGAATCGAGCGACACATACTTAATCCGAGCCCAGTCAGAAAGCTCTCCATCGATATCCGGGGGACGCCTGAAGCGCAACGCGTCGTAGGTCAGGTTGGGTGAGATGCTGTGTCGACGTTGCGTGACGAGCTCGAGAGCCGGCATCGCGGGTGAAAATGTTGGCCGGTAGTCGATCCATCGTGGTTTAAGAGCCGTTGAAGTCCTCGGGGAAAGAAGTATGATTAAAACGAAAACCGGTAGGGGCTTTAATCTGAGAGGCATCATTCAACGTACCCCAATGCCTTCAGATGCTCTTCCAGCATCCTGGATTCCGGCTTCTCCTTCTTTTTCGTTTTGGTTGGAGCCCTTTCTGAGATTTCCAGATATGATGCCACCTGCTGTGAAATCTCCGGGGGCGGGGGTAAAGTGTCCCTTATCCAGCCGTTTTCCGTGCTCCGCCAACCCTCGACGAAGGCCCCATCCGAAAAATGAGCCATGCGGTTACCGAAAAGCACTCTTACCTGCCTCCAGAGCGAACTGAATACGGGTATACTGTCGCGTGATTTAACCTTATCGGCGATATCCGTCCATTGCCTTTTATAAGAAATACCGACTGGTGTTATATCTGAGGAAGTGGGTCGGGGAGATTGGGAGTGATAGAACTCAGGCCGTGAGAGATCGTGCCAGAAGGAATGGCCGGTGAAAAGGACAGAACCTTCTTCTTCCAGCGGGAAAGGATCATGCCCGTATATCATCTCGAGGATAGTATGCGGAATATCGACGAGGCTGATTCGGGGCCAGAACCTCTTGCCGCGGAGTGACTCGTCGAGGAGACCTTCAGACCACCACAGAACCGCCGGCACATGGAGCAGGCGCTCATTCAGACTGCAGGAATGACCATACAGGCCTTCCTCTCCAAAGAGCTCACCATGATCGCTCACGAAGAGCACAAGGGCCCGGTCTAGGACACCTGCTTCCCCGAGCATGTCCATAAGACGCCGAATTTGATTATCGAGATAGCTGACTTCATCAACATAGAGAGCTTTGAGAAGTTTCCTTTCCTGATCCGTGAACTGGGCATGTTTCTTCTCTGTCGATCTTCTTGCACGCACCACAATTCTTGTATATTTTTCTCTGAGCTCTTCCCAGCTGGTTCCCGAAAACTGGAAATGCTCCAGGCGCTTCTCACTGGTAGAAGTATATGGCCAGTGAGTTTCCATGAAGTTACCGAGCAAAAAGATCGGGTGCTCGCTGTTTATCTCAACGAAACGTTCGATCATCTTGACGACGGATACCGCATCGATTTTAGCCTGTCTTATGTTCAACTCTTGGCACAGCCAATCGCTGACCCCCATTCTCATCGTCCATCTATACATCAGCCACATAAGTTTGTTGTTAAAAAGAACCGACTCAAGCCTGCGCGGGAGAAGTTCCAGCTCCTTCTCGGGCTCCCCCACAAAATCGAAATGCTCATCATAGCCGAAGTATCTTGATACAAAAGGATTCGCAGAGACGGCTCCCGTTACGTATCCCTTCTGCCTGAGGAGGCGCGGCAGCGACAGGAGGTCGGCCGGCAGGTCGTCTTCACGATACCGGACCCGGTGGTGCGGCGGATAGAGCCCGAACATCATGCTCGCATGGGAACCCGACGTGTATGGAACGGGAGCCCACACATCCTCGAGAACGATCCCATCGGAGGCTATTTCGGACAGTGCCGGATGAAGAAAACTCGGGTCCGAGTAAGGATCGAGAACGTCCCGGCGCATCGTGTCTAAGACGAACAGGAAGATGTTGGGAGCCTCGGCCGATTTGGAGATAACAGGCTTCTCGGGGCTCACTTTCATCTTCGAGCTGGAAGGTATGTTCTCCACCCACAATCCAATCACAATGACCAACACCAGAAAGACACCGGCCTTCGCCGTTAGCCTGGGGACTCTCCTCTCGTGCTGTGCGGCAAAGAGTATTGAAAAGAAAATGGCCGAAAGGATGATGTAGAAAAGAAGTGGGCTCAACGGGAAGCTCGTTTTAATTGCCGGGACAACGGGTACTCCCAATCCGGGTACGAGCGCATTCAGGATTTGTGGCGCCATCAGAAACACAGCGATTAGCAGATGATACAAAAGCCGGCTCCCGGGAAGGAGTGAAAGTCTGAGACGGGTGGCAAACAGTGTCGTAACCAGAGACCAGATGAGGCTCCAGAACAGAAATATGACGACAGTGAGAACAGGTACAGGGTAAATGATCAGCAGTTCATCGGAAGCAAAGAAGACGGCTTCAACGAAAAGTGAAGTAAGTACGAAGATGAAAAAGAGGAAAAACAACAAGCCCGAACACCTCGGTGCATAACTGGATATGCGTCTTTCTATTCGACATATCTTAGCACATACGAAATCGAATGTCAAATCACGTATTAATCAGGACATCACCTGGAGAAATGCTCTCACGGCTCACCGGAGGCTCATGGGCCCAGAAAAATGAGTAAACTCCTCGAGAATTAAACCTTGACCGATCGTGCCTGTACATATATTGATAATACGATTCGCTCGAAGATTCAATCGGGCCGTCCGATCCCTGCCGGGGTAGAGGACCGACCGAAGCAAGAATCTCTACTCATAATCGATTGAAACACTTGCTTGTTCCGAGGAAACCCGGGAAATGGAGAGGGAGAACCGAACCGTGTTAGAGATAAGAAATCTCAATAAGGCTTTCGGAGAAACAGTGGCCGTTGAAAATCTGAGCCTGGCGGTTTCATCCGGAGAGATCTATGGGCTGCTCGGGCCGAACGGGGCAGGAAAGACCACCATCATCTCCATAGTATGCGGTTTGCTTCAGCCCGACGGCGGGAGCGTCCGGATAGGAGGTAGGGATCTGCGGGAGGATCCCATCGGGCTCAGGGCCATGATGGGGTTCGTCCCTCAGGAGATCGCCATCTATGAGGAACTGTCTGCGCTGGAGAATGTCAGGTTCTGGGGCAGGCTATACGGGCTCAAAGGAGGCGACCTCGAAGCCCGGGCGAGAGAGGTGCTCACCCGGGTGGGGCTTTGGGAACGGGCGAAGGATACGATCGAAGAATACTCTGGAGGCATGAAACGGCGGATCAACCTTGCCGTGTCGCTTCTGCACCGGCCGAACCTGCTTCTATTGGATGAGCCCACCGTGGGAATCGACCCGCAGGCACGCCTGAACATCCTCGAGATAATAAGGGAGATAGCCGAATCCGGTGCCGCCATACTCTACACAACCCATTACATGGAGGAGGCTGAGAAACTCTGTGACAGGATAGGCATCATGGATCAGGGGAAGTTACTGGCCGAGGGCACCCTTGATGAGCTTGTCAGCATGTTGGGGGAAGGAAAGATAGTCACCCTGAAGGGCCGGTTCGAGGCCGATCAGCTGGACGAGTTCTTCATTGGTCGCCGGGATGTGAAAATCCTGGGCCGGGAAGCCGGATACTGTCTTTTCCACTCCAGGATGCCTGAGCAGATCACAGAAATCATCAAGTCCCTCTTCGACAACAACGTCGGGGTCCAGGACATATCGGTCAAAGATCCGAGTCTTGAAAGCCTGTTCATCAAACTGACCGGAAAGGAGCTAAGGGATTGAGTACCATCTGGACGCTTCTTAAAAAGGATCTGCTGAGGCGAGCCCAGGCTCCGGTCGGTGTGCTGGTCTTGATGGCGATTCCGCTTGTGATCTCCCTGATATTCGGGATGGTCTTCTCCCCCTCGGGCGATCAGAAGCTCCCGAGGTTCAAGCTCCTGATAGTGGATACAGACAACACGTTCGTTTCGCAGTTCGTGAAATCGGCTTTCACACAGGGTGAGCTTGCCGAAATGATAGAGCTGGAGGAAGTGTCGCCTGAGGATGGGAAAGACATGATGAAAGGAGGGAAAGCGAGCGCCCTAGTTGAGATACCTGAGAATTTCGGCACAGACCTTCTGGATGGTAAGAAGGTCAAGCTGAGGCTTGTGAAGAATCCAGCCGAGCAGTTTGTACCGGATGTCCTAGAGAAAATTACAGAGACACTTGCCCTCATTATGGATTACGGCGTTCGCATACTGGCCGATCCAATCCAGGAGATTCGCTCTCACGAAACCGGAGAGCGTTTTCCCGATGAGGAGAGCTGGCTTACGGTTAGTCGATTGTTCTACACGAGACTCGAAAAAATCCAGAAATACGCCCTCCCTCCCGGAATCGAGCTTGAAACCGAGACAGTAGGCGAGGAAGAGGAGAGGGCAGATGTGAACTACTTTGCACTCTTCTTGCCAGGGATGGCCCTTATGAGCCTTCTTTTCATCGGGGAGATCGCTTTCAGGGACCTGGCAGTGGAGAACACGGGCGGCCAGTTGAAGCGCATCTTTGTCACCCCCACCGCGGCTTCCAGGATCCTTGTGGGAAAGCTGGTATATGCGTTCACTTTGGTATACGTTTCCTTCCTTGTTATGGCATTTTCCGGCATCATCCTTTTCAAAATAACGCTCGAGCGGCCGGCGCTGTTTTTCCTCGGCGGGGCACTCGCAAGCCTGGCGTGTGCAGGAATCATGGGATTTGTGTACAGCCTGATCGGCCAGGAGAAGAAAGGCGAGGCGGTCACCTCCATCATCATAATCGTGATGTGCATGGTGGGCGGGAGTTTTGTTCCGATCCAGGCGCTTCCGGAATTTCTTAAGACCGTGGCGCATTTCACGGTGAACTACTGGAGCATAGATCTGCTCCAGGGGTCTCTCTGGTCCGGCTTCACCTCCGGTGGCTCTGGGACTGACATGCTCGTTCTGACAGCGATAGCGGCTTTTAGCATTACACTCAGTGTGATGATCCTCCACAGAAAGCTCGCAAGGGGCATAGTCTCATGAAGACAGCCGTACTGATCTCCGCCGAACTGCGTGTACTCTCCCGTTCGAGAGCATCTCTCGTCTGGTTCTTCCTGATGCCTCTTCTGTTCTCGCTTTTTTTCGGCATTGCGTTCAGTGAGAGCGACCAGAGACCCAGAGTCGCACTCGGGATAGTGAACGAAGATGAGGGTTTTCTCAGCAGGAGATTGACCGATGAGCTTAAATCGGAGGGATTCACTGTCAATGAGCTCTCGGCCGGGGACTTCGAAGCGGATGAATCGATGCCGAGGGCCCTCTTCATACCTAAGCGATTCACTGAACGGGTGCTCGATGGAGAAACGGTGAAGATCACACTTAAGAAGCGGGAAGATGCGAATGTGAAGGCCTCAAAGGCGGCCGAGGCCAATATCTTTAAGGCCATCATCCGGATCCTTGGAAACCTATCGCTAATGGAGCTCGAGGAGACTGCAGACAGCACGGCTACCATGGAGGCGGCCTATGACCGGGCCGTCCCGGGAGAACCCAGGGTCGAACTTGTCGTCGAGATTGCCGGCCGATACGAAAAGATCCCATCGGGATTCAATCACACAGTGCCCGGGAATGTAGTGATGTTCGTTCTGATGTGCGTTCTCATTTACGGCATCCACTTGCTGATAGCGGAAAGAAAGAGTGGACTCCTTCTCAGAATATCCGTCGGACCCGTATCCACCGCCCAGATCCTTTCGAGTCGGCTTCTTAGCAGAGCGATGGCCGGGGTGATCCAGGTCGTGGTGCTGTTTGCAGCAGCGAAATTCCTCTTCGGTGTTTACTTCGGTAGTAGCTGGGCGGGCCTCTTGCTTCTGATGGCATCGTATGTTATGTGTGTTGCCGGACTATCGATGCTGGTGGGAGCAATAGTTGACACACCGGAATACGCATCCGGCCTGTCAGTACTTCTCACACTCGTTATGTCATCCCTGGGCGGATGCTGGTGGCCACTTGAGGTTGTTCCATCGCCGGTACGAGAGCTCGCTTTTGTGTTTCCGACCGGCTGGGCCATGGACGGGCTTCATAAGGTCATGGCCTTCGGCTACGGCCTCAGGGCGGTGGTCCCCAACGCCCTGGTCCTCGGGGGAATGTTTGTACTTTTCACCGCCGCTTCAATCCGCTTGATGAGGAAAATGATGACACAATAGTTGTGAAAACGTTTGAAGGAGGATGGTAGCTGCCCCATCTTTGAAACAAGAGAAACACTGCCCTGATCTTAAAAAAGCGTCCCCAATGCTCTCGCGACTCACTTAAGGGCTCCAAGTTCCAGAAAAACTGGGGAAGTCCTCCTGATTTTTAAATTGACACGGGCAGGGCAAAGGTAATAAATTCTGACTAACCATCATGCCCCCTAAATCAACCGGGGCACAACGCAGGATGAAAATCCGCCGGTGGGAGGCGATTTTCATATAAACGTTATCAACTTCGCGAGGAGGGATGGATGAAAAAAACCTTTGCTGCTATCATCCTGTGCTTTTTTCTGCTCCCGTCGGCTGCAGGCGCACAGATAGTCTTTGGCGTTAGGCTCGCGACCAGCTCAAGCCTTGGCAACGTTGGGCCCACCAACCTGCACGGCGGCTACGCAGGTATCGAGCTTAGCGAAAGGATAACAGCGATAGGCGGATTCGATTTCTCGAAGTTCGTCGCCGAGAATGAAGATCGAAGCTCTATCAGCTCCTTCATACCGTTCGGAGGTATTAAATACTATCTGAAGGAAAAGGACGATGGACTCGTCACTCTCTACCTGAGAGGAGATTTCTACAAGGCGGTAACCCGGTGGCCAAACATGGGTGATACTGCTCTCATGCTGGTAAGCGGACTCCTCGGCCCGTCGCAGGTGACAATGACACAGACTGAAGTGGAAGAATTCCTGAAGGAGATTCTAAGCCCCTGGGGATTCACAGTCGCTTACGGTGCCGAGTACTACTTCTCTGATGCATTCAGCCTGGGCGGGGAATTCGGCCTCAGAAACGGCTTCTCGAAAGCCGAGGTCAACGTCTCGGAGACGGGCAATCTTGAGACGACGAAGGTCCGTTTCCACGACACTTACGTGGCACTGACGTTGAACTTCATTATTTTCTGATCATCCTCTTACGCTCACCCTGTCACCGAAGGCGAGATAACCGTCACAGTGACGGCCGGAAACCATGTTCCGCACGTTAGTGTGATCCCTGTCCAATCGTGCAAACCTCGTGGCCACGGGACCACCTGCCCCACCGATTCCATCACCGGCATTCCTCAAAAGTTAATCTTTGCTCATGCACTTTTCTCTGAATGACTTTTTCAGAGACCTCAAACAAAAAACTTGACAATTTCATAAAATTGATGTATAGTATTAAGTAAACAGTAAACAATATTTAAAAATTCATCAGTGGGAAGAAGATGGATTTCGGACATACTCTCAGGATCATTAGGACATCCATGGGTATCAGCCTTAGGCATCTCTCGAGGGAGGTCGGCTTCTCACCGACCTATCTAAGCCATGTGGAAACAGGAAAGCTGCAACCCCCCAGTGAGAAACGAATAAGAAAGATAGAGAATGTCCTTCACATCCCGGAGGGATCCCTCCTGGAACTCACGAACCGCATGGATCCTAAGGTGAAAAGATATCTCAACGAACTTACCGAGGTAACCTCCTTTCTGAAAGCCGCCGCTGACGCAGGGCTCTCAGAGAAGGATTTTCTCGACCTGACTGAAATCCTCGTCAAGGAGGGCAGAGAAGGTGTGAGAAAAATGTTACATAAGAAGAAGCAGAAGATACATATAAAAGGATCCAGAAAACCGGAATCCATCCAGCATGCATGCCCGATATCGCTTTCGGCCTATCTGAGGAAGGAACTTATCTCGCTGGATTTCGAAGGTGGGAAAAAAGAGGAAGTCATGGCTCGGGCCATGGAAAAATTCAGCAGGGTCTTTCCGACGTTCAACAAAGAGGAGGCACTCCAGGCCCTCCTTAAGAGGGAAGAACAGGCAAGCACAGGCATAGGCAGCGGCATCGCAATACCGCATCTCATGACCGACAGGATCGATGCAACGGTGATGGGCATCTTCAGATTTCCACGGGGCATCCCCTTTGACTCCATCGACACAAGGCCGGTCAGGCTCCTTTTTATTCTTGTGGGTCCAGCTGTGCATGGAGAGGCACACCTAAAGATTCTGGCCAGAATTGCTCAGCTCATGAACCACGACCACTTCAAGGAAAAGCTATTAGCGGCAAGAAAAGCCAATCAAATCCTCAACCTGTTTGCGGAAGCTGACGAAAGGATAATTTAACCATGAGAAAGGACCATAGAAGGAGAGCAAGAAGACCGGAGCGATCCCGGCCAGCGAGGAGAACTGGCAGGATCAGCCAGGTCGAAGAAGAAAGGCTCGTGAAGAAGCTCCTCGCAGAGAGGGATATAACTCTTAAGCAGATCGTCATCCTGCAAGGGCGCAGTTCAAACACCAATAGGGATTCTTCTGTAAGTCTTTCCACAGATCCTTACCATATCACAGATATGGGATCGGATGCTGTGGAGAGGGAAAGGTTGTTCCAACTCATTTCGGGCCTGAGAAGAAAGCTGAGGATTATAGACGAAGCCCTAGAGAATATCTACAAGAAACAGGACTACGGGGTGTGCAGGCGGTGCGAAAAGCCTATACAGAAAAAACGCCTGCGTGTTATTCCATATACGATGCTCTGTTTCGACTGTCAAAAAAGCCAGGAGAGCTATTCCACTTTTGAATGAGTTTATGGACTCTATTTGATCAAGTCCATGCAGCACCGGCCGGGCCCGACTCTATTGGAACAAAAACACATACCTGATAAGAAAGAGGACAGAGATCACGTGAACGAGCCAGTGTGCTTCCCTTAGCCCGCCTTTGACCGTGGCAAGAACGGAGTAAGCGATAAAACCGAAGGCGATCCCGTCGGTGATGCTAAATGTGAGAGGCATGATTACGATCGTTATAAACGCAGGAAGCGCCTCCACCGGCCGATCCCAATTTATCCTGACGATGCCTTTGAACATGAAGCTTCCGACGAGTATGAGTGCGGGGGCTATCACGGGGTACAGGAGATTTCCCCCGCCGACGTCAAAGCCGCCCCCGACCATCTTAGCGAGCGGATACAAAAAGAGTGAGAGGAGAAACAGGAAGCCTGTCACCATATTCGAGAGCCCCGTCCTTCCGCCCTCCGATATTCCGCTGGCACTCTCTATATAGCTCGTCACCGTTGAGGTGCCGAGAATTGATCCGGATACTGTGCCGATGGCATCGGCAAGAAGCGCTCTCCTAGCCCTCGGAAGCTTCCCCTCGACCATGAAGCCGGCCTGCTCACTGACTCCGATGAGGGTTCCGACAGTGTCGAAGAGATCAAGGAAGAAGAATATGAAGATCACGGTGAGGATGCCTGTGCTGCCCAGGAGGGATCCGAGATCCAGCTTGAAGAGGGTCGGTGCTATGGAAGGCGGTGTGCTCACTATACCCTCGTACCTCACCATCCCGGTCCCAAGACTTATGATGAGGGAGACGAGCATACCGAGAATTATGGCACCCCTCACTCCCACGACCAAAAGCGCCGCCATTACAAAAAGGCCCACGATCGAGGCAATGACGGGGGGGCTGCCGAGCTCTCCTAGTCCGACGAGCGTCCCGGGCTTTGCCACCACGAGACCCGACCACTCGAGTCCCACAAGGGCTATCAAAAGGCCTATCCCCACGGCTATGGCGTTCTTAAGAGACTGGGGCACAATCGTCAATATTAGTTCCCTCATCCCCCAGAACGAGAGTATGATGAAGAGTGAGCCCGAAACGAACACGGCGGCGAGGGCCGTCTCCCACCTGTAGCCCAGCCCACCCATCACAACGGTACCGCAGACTGTAAAAGCGAAGTAGAAGTTGTGGCCCATGGCGGGAGCGAGTGCAATCGGGTAGTTCGCGGCAAGCCCCATGATGAAAGTCGCTATCGCACTCGCCACGCAAGTTGCTACCATCACGGCACCGAAATCCATACCGCAGGATGCAAGGACCGCCGGCTGAACGAATATTATATATGACATGGTCATAAAGGTGGTGACGCCAGAGATTAACTCTCTCGTTACGGTTGTCCCGGCCCCCTCGAGATCGAAGAAGTCTCTTCTCATGATATCTCCCAGAATGATACATTCTCCTATGTTGTCAACGAGTGCAGTCCGGTCGTGCCAGAAATCTACCGTAGGCCGGCCAGGCTGTCAATGAGGGAAAGGGAAACGGTTTTTAAGATCCGGCGCCCCTATCGGGAGATAAAAAAAGCGGGTGCCTGACTCAGGCGAAAAACCCTCAGGATAACATGGTGCGGATGAAGGGGAAGAAGGGAAAATCTACAGGTAAAACCTGTAATCCATCTGCGGCAGGAGGTTGTCACGATACTCTATCCCTGAAAGCCATCTCTCATCGATCCTCTTCGCTTTGATGTCCTCGTAAAGCCTGGTGAAGATCCCGATGTGAAGCTCCACCCTTTTCGCCGCATAGCCGGTAACGGTGCCTGTCTTCATGATGAATGCCCAGTCTGAACTCTGTGCGAGCATGAGCTCCCTGGCGGCCTGGTTAAGGGCACGCCGGGTCAACTCATCACAGCTGCCGTCACTGAACTCCACCGCAAGCTCGACCATCCTGTCGGCAGCTTTGTGCAGGTGAGGATAGATCCAGTCGTTTGAGCCATCGAGCCACACCGCGTTGTAACCCTTATACCCCCAGCTCGACGGAGATGGTGTAGAGACCTGGTTAACCGGGTGTTTGGAAAGATATTCCGACGGCGTGATGAGCCGCAATTCGTCCTGGTCGTATGCTATCTTCCGGAAAAGGAAGTCGAGCCATTGAGGGCCCTCATACCACCAGTGGCCGAAGAGCTCGGCATCATACGGTGCGACGATAATCGCCTTCTTGCCGAGCGCATCGTACAGATATTCAACTTGCCTCTGTCTGTTGAACATGAAGTTACCGGCATGCGTAGCCGCTCTCTCATACGCTCTGTGAGGGTTGTAGATGGCCTTCTCTTCCGTCCTGCCGGTTATTCGATGGTATTTGATCCCGGTGTGGATTCTCATTCCATCGGGATGTATGTATGGCTTTATGTAGTCGTAATCGAGGTCATATCCGATATCCCGGTAGAAATCACGATAATCGTAATCACCAGGGTATCCTTCGATTGCGCTCCATACCTGCTTGGAGGATTCGATGTCCCTCCCGAAGACCGCCACGCCTGACGGACATATGATAGGGGCGAAGATCCCGTACTTCGGCCTGGGTGAAGCATGCAGGATGCCATGGGTATCGGTGAAGAAGAACTTGATGCCCTCTTCTCTCAGGATCTCGTCTATACCGTAGTCGTAACCGCATTCAGGAAGCCATATCCCTCTCGGTCTTCTCCCGAAGACATCCTCATGCTGCCTCACAGCCACCCTTACCTGAGCCGCCCGCACTTGTTTGCTTGCATTCATGAGCGGCATGTATGAATGAGTGCCGGCACAGGTGATGAGCTCTAGCTTTCCGGACTCCTCGAGCCGTCTAAATCCACTTGTCAGATCCTTTCCGTATCTGTTAAGAAATATGTCACGCGCGTCGGTGAACCTCCAGTGGTAGTCCAGGGCGAGCCTCTGGGGTCCCGGTTCCCATCTCAGCCGTTCGATCTCTCTGCTGGAGAGCTCGATGAGCTTGCCGATGTGCGTGATGTATCTGTCCTGGAGGAGTTCGTCCCTCATCATCGCCACAAGTGTTGGAGTTAGGGACATGGTCACCCTGAAATCCACACCGTCCAATTCGAGACCTTCGAATACCTTGAGAAGCGGGATGTAGGTTTCGGTAATCGCCTCGAAGAGCCACTTCTCCTCGAGGAATTCCCTGTGTTCAGGGTGTCTTATAAACGGCAGATGCGCATGCAGAACGATTGATATATAGCCCTTTTCCATTTCTCTCCTTTAGCTTGTAAGGGATGATAAGGGGTGCACGTAACAGTGAGGATTGAAAATTGCGCCTTTTACTTCACGACGGGCTCCCTCTCAGAGGTCTCTTTCGTCACCTCCAGCTCTATCTCCCTCGCCTCGACACCATCCGGTGATTCGGCGGTGATGGGTATGTTACGCACCCCGTCAGGGAGTGCGAACCTGATGGTGAACGTGCCATCGTTTCTGAGCTTCAGCGGCTCCCCCATCAGTGTCACCTTCGCCCTTGGATCAGTCGCGCCGTAGACGATGAGCTCTGCCCCCACCCTGAACCAGAAAGCACGCTGCCTCCTTGCACCGATAGCGCCACTGCCGAGGGCGAAGCTCCCGACGGCACCGGAAGCGATCTCCTCCCTCAGGAGCTCGGCCATTTTCTCCTGGAGTTCGAGAGATCCCATCCCGACCTGAAAACCGCCTGACAGGGCGTATATTTTCTCGTAGTATCCCTCTTCGAGGTTTGCCCATTTCTCATCTATGACATCGGACATACCGGCCCTGGGAACCCTGACCATGTTGGAGCTCGCAAAAAGGTAGAATTCCCCATCCCGGGCGAGGAGCCCTATGTCGACCTGATAGCTCGAATCGGGCCGGGGCACCCTCAAATACCAGTTCCTCGCCTCACTTCCGATCTCTATGTAGAACTGCTCGAGGATTTCGCCGCCCTCTGCCGCCTCGTCCATCCTTCTCACTCTCAGTACCCTGGAGGCGCTCTCGTACCTTTCCCCGAGTGAATCCTTCGCCTCACTCAGGCTCCCGTCTGTGATTTCCCAGTAAGCATGCACCCAGTGAGGGTCCACCACCATTAGAACCACACGGGTTTCTCCATAACCTTGAGGAAGCTCGGGTGTTTCCTGCAATCCCCTCTCCGGCTCCCTGAATTCCTCAGGCGGGGGCTCTATGTGCCCTGGTGCCGGCTCTTTCAAAAACTCGCTTGCCCGCTGCCTCACCTCCTTACTGGGAGCGGCCTTCATCCTTCCAGGAGCCCGAGTCACCCGCTTACCGCGCTTAGTCTTTGCGGGCGCTTTTTTCGACGCAGCTCTCCCCTTTCTTCCGG
>JBHIFB010000061.1:0-16941 GCA_046760905.1 Candidatus Glassiibacteriota bacterium
GTGGAGCGATGTTATCGATGTCTGGTTCCAGTGTCCTGAACCTATCGTTTAATCTCAGTTCAGGGAAGTTGGCAGCCAGTGTTTCCCTGAGCTCTTCATAATTCTCCCTGATGAAACGCACAGCCGGTGCTCTGGAATAGTCTTTCAGAATTCCTGTTTCGACATCATACCTCACACCCGGGAGGAGTCGAAGCTTTTCCGTCACAACCCAGTCATCTTCGAAGTATAGCGAAAAAATATTCCGGTCCATATCTGTGGTCGAATCTCCCAATGAAACGATGAAAAACGCGGGTGCCGCCCCAAGATCATCAAGCATGTAGTTGAAGATTCCATTTTGAAGCCTGGCGCTCATAAAGGTACTCGAGACCCTCTGATAGTGAAAACCGGCTTTCAGGCTGTGCCTGTTTCCGTCTCCCACACAACCGAACAGGAAATCTCCACCCAGACCTATTTTCTGAGCAGTGTGCTCGAAGGGCGCGAACGTGTTGGAACCGAGGAAAGCAGATGGGAACTTGAGCACTGAGGAGTTGGCATTTGTCGCTTCCGAAAGCCGCCGGAACCATCCGTAGTAGCCACCCAACTCTGCGGAGAGGTGAGGCGACCTGTACCAGTCGTATCTTAAAAGGACCAAGTATTTGTCAACGTCTTCCCACCTCGAACTTTCAAGGGTCATGGATCCACCGGTATCCAGCTGCTCCATTAGGGAATTCTGCTGATTGTATCGAAGAGTGAGCCTTCTACTATTAGATATGCTGTGGGTTAATTTGAAAAGAAGCATATCCTCCCTGACGGGGCGGGAAAAGGCTCCCTCGAGATCCGGGAAAGCGCCACCTGTGTTTACAACCTGGAATTCATCCTCACCCCTTGTACCTTCGTAGGCTACGAAGAGGTGGGTACGGTCGATTGTGATGGGACCGCCGATGGAAGCTCCGAATTGAGTCGTTGTAAGCTGCGGTTTACTCATGCCAGCTTCTCTCATGAAATGATCCCTTGCCATCAGGTTCTCGTCCTTCACGTATGAGAACACAGAACCTTTCCACCTGTTAGTCCCAGATTTTGTGAGGACGTTGATAAAACCGCCCGCCGAACCGCCTTTTTCGACTCCGAGACGGTGGGCCCCCACCTGAAATTCCTGGATCGATTCCTGTGGAAATTCCAGCACAGGCAGGCCGGCTGCGAAGTCATTGTTATCAACTCCGTCGGCATAATAAATCACATCGCTCCCGTTTCGCCCGGATATACTGAGAACATCGAGATCGAAGACAGTGATAGGAGTAACAAAGCCCCTTCTAACACCCGGGGCGAGAACGGCCAGATTCTGATACTCCCTTCTTCTGTAAGGGAGCCTGTCAATTTCCTCCTCGTTTACAACATAGGAAACACTCGGTTCCAGGAGAGCTTCCTTCGATTTTCGGGCCTCAACTACCTGCCCCGGCATCTCATAGAAGCGGAGCAGAGTGAAATCGATTTTGAGACGAGCACCGACATGCAGTGTGAAGGTTCTTTCATCGGGAGAGTAACCTTTTGCCCTTGATTTCAGTGAGTACACGCCCGGGGTAATGAAATCAAATCGATAGAGCCCTGCTTCTCCTGTCTCCGACGTCAGAGTTCGTCCTGTATGCTGATTCTCGAGTGTCAGGACTGCGCAACGAAGAGGAGTCCCCAGCGCATCTTTGACGCTGCCAAATAATGTCGCGGTTTCGACCTGGGATCTTAGAGATGGTGCGAGTAGGAGATAAACGGGAAAGAGCAAAGTGAGTGTTCGATGCATCCCGCGGATTATAATCATCCTTTGCTGCGAGTGATTATATACAGACGGGTAAAATACCCCGAACAGGGCTCGAACCTGTAACCTACGGATTAGAAGTCCGTTGCTCTATCCAGTTGAGCTATCGGGGCAACATTTTAAAGTATAAAAATATCTGATACCGTTCGTCAATACCTGTCGAAACGGTTTTCCATATCTCACAACGTCCCAATTGCGTGAATATAATCTATAGGGAAGATAGAGAAAAGCTGTGTCCAGGGCACATACTTTCCCCAAAAACTTAAACTTACTTTATGTAGCAGTTTAAATGCCAAAACTTCTAAGTTCCAAGAAAAATGGGGAAAGTCCTCAGGGCGGCTCGCTTGACTTAATCTGGAGTTGCTGGTATAATGTAAGGCAGGTTTTTACATATCGCTGCCTGTCGTTAAAGTGCACGGCCTTCTTACAAAGCTAAAAGATTCGTAGGTGATTCATCATTAGAAAAATAAGAATAGGGCTCCAATCGATTATAGCATTGATAATCCTTGCAACTCCCATCGTTTCAGTGGATTCGAATCGTCAGGCTCTGCCTTCAGGAGGAATATACGGCGCCTACCAGCTTGGAAATGATACACTCGCGAACGATGTACGTAACGCTGGTATATCTCACATCACCCGCCTTTTTAGATGGGAACAGATCGAACCAGAACAGGATGTCTTCCATTTCAACGGGATAGATACCTGGATAGATGAAGTGCTTAAACGGAACAACCTGTATGCAATTGTCCTTCTCCGTACGGGCCAGTGCTGGGCGACGGATAATTCTTATGATCCTGAGCTTGGCATCCCACTTCATGAGTTCGCATCTGCCCCTCCCCTCGATTACGACGACTATTACGATTACATCTACACCATCGTCAACCATCTCAATGGCAGAGTAAACCACTTCATCATCGAGAACGATCCCCTCACCAGGTACTCTTGGTACGCCACTCCGGAAGAATACAAGCAGTTGGTAAGCGTGGCCTACCAGGCGGCGAAAGCCGCCAATCCGAAATGCGTCGTCATCGGGAACAAATTCCCTGCCATGGGCTTTGCTCATCTTATCGCGAGAGACCTCTACGATCACGGGCTGGAGCAGGAGGCAATTGACTTCTGGAACGGTTACAATTCAAGGAGGACACTAAACTTCCAGGTGGAGACAATCGAAGAGCTTCTGGAATTTCTAAACAGCGATTTCAGCTTATGGATATCGAACTTTGCAGATGTGATCCTGATGCCAGATCAAGCTCAGAACCTGGATGCGATAGGGTTCAACTACTACCTTCAGTATTCCTACATCGATGAGGTTGTCGCCTGGCTCTACTTCCGAATGAATATGAATGGCTACAGCCTTCCGCTCTGGGATCTCGAGCACGGAATTAAGGATGAGAGGAATGTAGTTTCCGATTTTGCTGCCGCCGGTGAACTCGTGAAAGGCTATGTGACTGCCAAATCTCTTGGAATTCAGAATATATCGTGGTATCCTTTCACCATCGACACATCCGGCCACAATTATGAAGATCTTAAGCCCATGTATGATTTTGAGAATCAGGAGTTACTCCCGACATACTATGCTATGATGGTACTGTCTGACCATTTAAGCCCTTATCACCTGATACAGGATGTGTTCGAATCGATCTACGTACGTTACTCATTCGAAAACGTATTGACAGGTAGGGTGGATCTCGAAGCCATATGGTCAGATAGTGTTGAGGCACCCATCGACATCCTATTCAGAAGACCCGCAACACAGGCCATCGTTACGCACTTGTTTGGAATTCCGGCGGAGACGGTCGCCAACTCGAATGATACGCTGGTTGTCGAGGTAAACAGCTCGCCTCTATACATCAAATGGATCTATGATTAATCCCTGAAAAAACACCGCTGATGATGAATGAGGTGCTGCGGAGGGCCGGCCATCGGAGTTTCATAATCTCACCTATTTTCGATTGACAGAAATTCAAAAATCGGTTATAATGGGGTGCCATTTAGAGGGATAATCTTGATATATGAAAAACCCAATCAGCACTATACTGATATTAAAAGTAATTCTATTTTTAGGAGGCAGTCTTTTACTCTCTCACTCACTCTATGCAACCCTGAATCCCTCACCTCAGCCAGACACTCTAGTATACCACGATTTCTTCGATGATCCTGATCAACCCATCTATACCTTGACGGGTCTCGAACAATACTGGGTAACGGTGAGGTTTACACCCGATTCCACTTTCACTGTGCTTTCTGTCTACTTCGTGGTCGAGAATATAACTGGATCAAATGATCCCTGTTACATATATCTTGCACTCGATGATGAAGGTCGGCCCGACTCTTCAGGCATCCTCGCCGGTCCGATCATGGTAGAGGGTCCTCTCCCTCATAAGACCGTGATTCAGGTCGATCTGGATTCAGCAGTGGTCGTTGATTCACTGCAGGATTTTCATGCCATTGTAAGCTCAGGAGGCTTTCCCAGCTACAGTGTGGCTCTCGAATTACCGGCGGATTTCCCACACCGCACAGGTCACTCCAGACGATCTCATTCGGGGCCTTTCCGGCAATATGTATTTCCCACTCCCGCTGATGCTATAATTGCAGTTGGTGGCTATTATCGATGGGAGCAACAGAAGGTGGTTGATCTTCAGACAACATGCCTGTCAAACGGACTCGATCTTTTCTTTCCTGATGGTCAGGTTTTATTCGGTCTCAATTTCTCCTCAGAGATAACGAATACCGGCTTAGATACTGCATCTGGGTACAGTCTTTCCTGGTCTATCCGCGATCAATATGATTATATCTTCACTCACTATGACACCCAACCCCCTCCCATTCCTCCAGGCAGCAGCCTGAATGTAACATGCCCGAGCCCCTGGATCACTGAAACAATAGGTGAATATGTAATCAGTGACGATGTTTCCCTCGAGGAAGACATCGACACCACGAACAACACATCACAACTCGAGCAGTATGTGAATCTTTCACCCCACTTCGATCTCCACTATGATGATGGAGAGGCCGATGATACTCATGTGATTCCGGAGGATGCTATCTTTGCTGTACGTTTCTCTCCATGGTCGAGGATCGAATCGATCGACTCTCTCTCCGTGTATTTCACGGACGAGTCATCCTGCCAGATATCCATTCTTGATGGTTTCTATCCCTATGAAGAACCAGGTGAACCACTTTTCGTTTCGAATGATACTACGTTCCAGTCGGGATGGCACATGTTAAGATTCGAAGATCTGATTTCACCCCTTCGTTCCACTTTCTTCGTAGCATTACAAGGAGCAGGAGGCCAGGTATATCTTGGGATCGATAATGATTTGCCTCTAACGACTCAGAGCTGCCTGCCCCCTCAGTTCTTCAAAAGTGCCAATCTCATGACCCAATGGCAGCCGGCGGATACAGGTGATCCCTTACTGACCGTATATGTGACGAAGACCCCTCATTCACAATTACAATACCTGGAATTGCTCGATTGCACTGTTGAGCCTGACAGTCTCTCACCGGGTGAGATAGCAGAGGTGAAAGTCCACTGGGAATATTTTGACATCGCTGGTGGAGGAGCCCAAAACTTGACTCTCATTACCGGCCTTGCCAATTATCCTTCGCTGGTGCCTCTTGTACTGGATACGCTCATAATACAGAATGTAGAGGCAGGTCTCTATATAGACTCCATGAATTTACGCCTTCCTGCCCCTCCTCCGGGAACAGAGATGGGAATTTCAGCAGCCTATATCGAATCCGAACCACCTGAGGTTATGTGGGATTTCATTCTTGGAGAGATCTTCCAGATCGTAACTGAACATCATCTTATGAGAGACGGTAGTAAATGAACTTCTCGCGTATATTCAAGGTGTCCTTATCTTTTCCTTCTCCTCTTCCTTGACTTCCTCTTTCTTAACTCCCTCATCAGTCATTCCCTCTTCTATGACCTCCTCCTTAATCTCCTCAGGCCCCCCCTCGATGGCCTCTTCTATTCTATTCATCTGACTTTCCTTGAACAGCTTGCTCTTACTCTTTTGCTGCTCTGTTACCCGGCGTGATTCTTCCACGTTTTCGATGACGTAGGGAGTCAGTAGAATAATCAGTTCACGTTTCAGATTTACTGTGGAATGCCTTTTGAACAGATATCCCAGCAGTGGAATATCCTTGAGAAATGGGATGCCGCTCTCACTCACGGTCTTATCTTCCGTTATTAAGCCACCGATTACTACCGTTTCCCTGTCTTTTACAACAACGGAAGTCTCGGCTTCACGTTTTGTAATCACCTGGGCATCAAAAATCACAGTCGATGTGAGGTTGTTCACCGCCTGGTAGATATCAAGCGTCACGAATCGTTCGTTGTTTATATGCGGCGTTACGGTCAATTCAATCCCGACATCCCTGAATTCCACCGTCTCATCTATCACTCCACCCTCAAGAGTCCTTGTTGATGATACGAATGGAACTTCCTCACCAACCATGATCCTAGCCTGCTTGTTATCTGAAGTGAGAACGTTCGGTGTTGACAGGACATCCATGTCCGTAACACTGGCGAGGGCACGTAAGGTGCCCTCGACCCTGCCCGGTTGCATTATTCCATACCTGAGGCCAGGTGTGTCATCAACATCAAGCCTGCCGAGACCGAATTGTCCCTCAACAGTCGCGGTCATTCCACTCTGGTCAAGGTGATCCCTGTCGGTGAAGAGAAAATCAAGTCCCCATTCCGTCCTCTGATCAAGAGATATCTCCGCTATCAGTACTTCAATTAGCACTTGCTTTGGCATTATATCTAGCTTGTCGATTGTCTCCCTGAGTATTTCATAATTTGGTGGCGTTGTTCTTATCACGAGTGAATTTGTGGCTCTATCGGCAACGATGTTAAGTTCCCCAATCATTTCCCCCCGTATCCCCGCCGTATCACCACGTGCCCTCCTGAAAAGAGCTGGTGTTTGCCTGCTACGCGCACCTGTCTCCTGGAAGAGCTCTCTTAGAACCTGGGCGAGTGAGTCGGCAATAGCGTTCTCCAGGTAGTGAACGAAAGTCTGCATGGTTGATCCGGCAACAGGACGTCTATCGACTTCCTTTATTATCTTGAGGATTCTCTCAACGTTGGATGTATAATCGGTAATCACCAGGGTGTTGGATTTCTCGAAATCGATTATGGATCCTCCCTGGGAAATGATGTTCCTGAACTGGGATGAAAGCTCTTTGGAAGAGGCATAGGTGAGAGGAATGATATGCGTCACGACTTTCTCACCCTTCCTCAGATCCTCTCCGATCTCGGTTCCCGTCGAAGTGATAAGACCTTCCCTTGATGCCTCTGCGAGTGGGAGCACCCTCACCGCATCCCCCCTCCTGACCATAGTAAAATTATAAGTTGCGAGGATAATCTCCAGGAAATCTAAGACGTCTTCCTCCCGGATCTCTTTAGCAGTTTTGATGGTCACAGTACCCCTGATGTCGGATCCCATGATGAAATTGAGCCCCGTCAGATCACTTATGGTTGAAAGGACCGTGGTGATGTCGACATCTTCGAAATTGAGCAGGACTTTGCCGTCTTTGAGAGTCACCTCCTTCTCGCCTTCTTTCGGTTCCTCTGGTTCGGGACTCACACGACCTTTCTCAAAAAGACTATCCCGTAACATCTCTTCAAAGAGATTTCTCTCTTGAGAGAAAAGAATCGCCGCCTGGACACAGGTGAGTACTGCTACCATCAAAGGATACGCTACGATGTTTTTTCGATTCATGTTTCCTCTTACCGTTAAGATTTATCCATTCTTCATTACTTCGATTTTCCCCGTTTTCTTACTTCAGCAGGTTTTCTCTTAGGGGTGGCCTTTGGCTTAGGTCTCTTTAATTTTTCCTCATCCCTCGGCTTTAGCTCAAGGATGGTCTCCTTCTCGCCCTGCCTGAGTATTACTCTATCATACATTATCTCTTCCACATGCATGTTGTCAACTTCGTCGCCCACTTTATATGATTTCGTCTCTCCACCCTTGCCACCTTTCCTGATGATTGCAGTGCTGTGATCACCACCTGATACCATTACACCGAGTAGAACATATTCACCGGGCACCGATGTACCGGTACTGCTGCTCCCTCGGGGTGAATAGCGAACGGATGGCCTTTTCCTGGAGCTCGAAAATACGTTCTTCTCTACGATATCTGTGTAATGATCGAGTGCGAAGAGGCTCTCTGGCCCCGAAGAGTTCACCTCGACAGTCGGAAGTTCTCTCGATCCTTCAACTGAGATGAAATCGTTCTTGGCGAGATCACCCCCATCAGATATGATACCGAAATAGACAATAAGAGCCAAGAACAGTATGGGTGGCACACTGAGGATACGTAATTCCCTTCTCCAATCTCGCCTCTTCACTTGTTTTCCTCACCCTTAGCTGCGATGTATCCGGATACCACCATTGTGACGTTCAATTTTACCTCTGTCGATCTGTCTCCGAACAGGGAGGAACGTGATGCTTTTTTGGAATACCTCCTCGGTCTTCCCCTCCTGGTCACTCTGGATGTAACGGTGAGGCTCTCGACATCGAGGAGCTTCTCATCGCTCTGAATTCTGTAAAGAAAATCGCGCAGGCCGATTACATCTGATGTGATACTTAGCTGAAGCGAGATCTTCTGGTGTGAACCGGCTTTTGTAGCCGGATTCACGTTTTCTCTGTTGATGTATGCATTGCACTCTTCGGCAAACGATCTTATGGAATTCGATAGATCTGCGGCCGCGAGTGCCGGGGTGGTTCCCGATAACAACCTCCCCGTCAGATCGATTCCATTCTTCTTCCTATCCTCCATCGCTTTCTTGTATACCTCTTCCATAGCAATTGCCTGCCGGTAGTTAGCCAGCAGCTGGCGCGTGCTTTCGATCTCATCTACACTGCTTCCGTTACCCATAATAAGTGGTGAAATGCCGTACAAGTATAATAATACTACGACCGTGAAAACGCCACCAAAAACGAGTGCTCTCTTATCTCGTCGAGTCAGTTTCACTCTGCTCCTCGGCTGTTAGTATTGTCGCCGTGATTCTGAAATTTTCAACCTGCTTCCCATCCACCGTGGTTGTGGTAGTGGGCGCCTCGAACTTCACATCCTCCAGCATGGGAGACTCTTCGAGAACCGGTATAAGCTTCGCCGCAGACGAAGTCATGCCGGCAAGGAGAACGGGCTTACCCTTTTCGAGTTCGATCCTCGTGAGCCATGCATCTTCCGGGAGTATTTTACTTATATCGTTGAGAAGGTCCAACCAGTTCATCCTCTCACTCTCTATTTCACCAATGGATTCCTCGATCCTTATAGCATCGAGATATTCCCTCTTAACTCTTTCCGCGGCTCTCACACGAGGCTCTAACAATTCAACCTGTTCTTTGAGTGCTGATAGTTCCCTTCCCCTTTGCAGGTAGATCGATCCGAGAAGCAGGAAGATCAGTATGAGATTTATGCCGGCAAGAATCCATATCTTAGTGATACTATCCTTTCTACGTCTCTCCTTCATCTCCTGAGGGAGCAGATTCACCGACACAATCGGCCTCCTTAGCGAAGCGGCAGCTAATCCGAGACAAATTCCATACTTAGCAATGTCGAGCCCGTGATTTCCCTGCAACCATCCTGGAGATGAGCTGGCGATTACCTCGGTACCAAGAGCCCCATTAAGAGTGTCGCGAATCATTCCGATCACCTCCTCCGGGCAGGTGAGGAAAACCTTCCCGGATAGGGTTTCCTGGCCGGGAATGATATCGTGGGAGCTGCTCGAAGCCACTATCTCACGAGATAATTTCATTATGGACTCATCTGTGTTTTTCATGATGTCAGTCTTGCCCAGTCGCACTTCTCTCGAAGCCAAGAGCCTACCTCTTTCAAATAGATTGATATGCACGTTCTCCTCGCCTATGAATATGTGTGTGACCTCTCCCGCCTCAGATTGCAACACATCGTCGATGAGTCTGAAAGTGCTGATGGTGGAAGGCTCTAAAGACAGCACACTTATCCCGGCTTTCTTAAGAAAGTTTATCATCTCTATCGCATCATCACGTTTCGCCCCCATAAGTATCACTTCCCTCATGCCTTTCCTGTCGGGCTCACAGAAATCAAAATCGTAGACGGCCTGTGAAGGTCTTATGGGGAGATGGCGCTCAGCTATATTGTTCACCATGGGAACAATAACATCATCCTTAACCGGTGGCAGGGTCAGAGTCCGGAAAAAAGTGGAGGATCTTGGAATGCACACTGTGACGTTTTTAGGTTTAACCCTTTTCTCGCCGAAAAGTCCCTTGATAGTCTCGAGAACAACTTTATCCCTGGAAGAGGAGTATTCGATACGCTCAACCGGAATCTCTTTCTCCCCAAAATTCGCCACCTCGATACCGCCAAACCCCTTTCTCAACTGAACGAAACGGATGGCGGAATCGGCGATCTCGACTCCCATGGAGATTTCACTGAACAAGGGCTTTATCTTCATCTAGGAAAGCTCCTGCCACGCTACTATTCTCGGTAATATCCTCGAGCTCTTACCGTATCTATAGATTACGGCTTCGAGTCTCGTCTCGGTTTCTCCAACCTTCCCGAGGGCCTTTACGGAGTAATAATAGGAATGCACGCTCAGCGTGCTTCTAAAATTCTTATTTAGATCACCGCTTGCTCCGCCTCTCTCGAGGTAGGATGTAATTTCACTGATGTTCTTGAACTCACCATTCTCCTCTGACCGCCTGTTGATTATGTAGCGGGCAGTTTCCTCGTCGATGCCCGGTAATGACTTCAAGACCACCATGTCCGCGGAGTTTACATTGATTCTTCCCCTGCCGTATATCGTCACATAATTCAAGAGGCCCAGATACTGCCCTCCACCTCCGTACTCTTCACCCCTCATAATGGCTAGAGCCGAATCCCCGAAGAGGATCTCAGGTGTCATGCCCATGACGAGGAGGAGCTCTTCCACCGAGTCGAATGGTGCATCCTTCGACGGATACGGGTCCGGGAGAGCGAGATACTCCTCATCCTCGGCACCGTTTGCTCTTCTCTCCTCGTTTACATCACGCCAGTCCAGTATGCAGTCAGCAAGCCTTTCAGCCTCTTCGAAGTCGCATCCGGTGTTGATGAGTAAACTCCTCAGCAGCTGAAATGGTGCTTTGTTTATGTTCACCTTCCTCTCGAGATCAGATACGACCGCACTCATGTATCCACCAGAGACCTCCTCCTCCGGAATCTCTAATATACCGTCGACGAAATCGAATCCCCTTCCCGTCAACTCTTCTTCCTCATTGGCGAGAAGGACCCTCGTTTTCGCCACAGCACTCCTTGCAAGATAGTAAGAAAATGTACTCTCCTTGAAGTTTGATGCAAGCCTCGTGTCCCACCTTCTGCCATGTGCGAAGTAAGTTGCAGTGACCATAAGAATCGTGATCACCCACAGCGTGAGGACCAGAGCAATTCCAGCTTCCCTTTTTCTTATTGTATTCGTCCTCATATCCAGGTCCTAGAAAACATGCGTCGCTGATATCGAGATGAGTATAGGCACCTTCGCATATTGCAAGCGCCTCTGGATCTGTTCATCCCATATCAGAGTGACTTCGACGGCACGGGGGAGTTTCCTTTTATCTTGCCACCCATCAACCCATAGCTGACCTTCCGGCGTGCTTTCGAGATACTTCACATCCATGCCAACGACTTCAGATGCTAACTCCTTCCGGAATGATTCGGCAGGCAGGATCGTGGCGATACGTTCCATCACGAGACCTTCCTCATCGCTCAACGGATCGTCGTCTATGTAATAGGATACATACACGGGCATATCATTTTCGAATGTGCCTTTTGATATCGTGTAGAACTCCATCCTGTCTAGAGGAACACCGCCGATTTCTTCATCTTTGCCATCGAATGCGTTCGGGAAGCCGGTCGACAGATCGAATTCCCCTCCCTCATCGCTGAAGAGCTCTCCCTCGAACTCCTCGAGATCGCCCAGGAACCCATGCGACCGCTTAGGCACGAAGGCATTGGCGAGGTCGCTGGAGATGATCTCGCGTATAATCCTTACCCTTTGGAAAAGCTCGCTATTGGCTTCCGCCCTTCGGCTCGACTCGAGGCCGGTCCGGAGACTCCCATAGATGATCCCAGCGGCTATGGCCAGGATGGAAACGCTCAAAAGTATTTCAATGAGGGTGAATCCTCTGCCGGTATCGCCTGTTTCAGTTATCATTCTCCACACTCAAAGTGTTAAACATCATCGGGGAAACACGGAGAATCCCTGGGCTTCCTCAGGGACATAGCAGACCAGCTGATATTCCCTGTTCTCCATGGCATCGCTCCATGTGACAGCAACCTCTACTTCATGCAATCCCTCATACTCAGCCGGTCTTATATCTATCGAATATTCGATGCCGAACTCTTCAATGCTCCCTCGATCGTAACCGTCTTCAATGTCATCCCTCGATATCACTTCCTCCATCAGGTTTCGTGCTATTGAGACCGCCATGGTCATCCGTTGGGACTTCCTCGCGGAGGAGATGCCGATGGAGAATACCTGGAGTACGGCAACAAGGGCGAGGCCCAGAATAGTGGTTGCGACGATTATCTCGATGAGGGTGAAACCGCTCTTTGCATGCGATAATGGGCCTGTCATAGTGAACTTGTATCCTTTAGGATTATAATACCTCCTGTGATATCATCGATCTCGATTATTGTAGCCTTATCCTCCCCGAGGGACAGTCTCACCGTTCCACCAACTGCATTTCCCATCGGAAAGAATACGAAATGTGGCGGCTCACCCGTGAGGCTTCCGATGGGGTCATTCACTTCGATCTCCGCTTTCATGCCTTCTATCAACTCGAACCATAACGGGATGTTCAATGAGACTACTTCATTGTGCTTTAAGTACCTCGTCTGGAATGTCCCTCCATCCTCATCAAAATAAATAGCCGCCTTGATTCCCTCCTTGATGGCGACTTCGCGGCTCTTTCTGAGGTAATCCGAGAGAGCCCTGGATGTCTCCCTCAACCGGTACTTATCGAACGACTTCGCCATGAACGGAGCGACTATACCGAGAGCAATGGCCATGATTATGAGAACGATTATGAGCTCAACCAGAGTGAAGCCAGCTCTTTTGCATCTTTTAGTCATCAGAGTAAAATCATTTCCAGCTCACGATGTCCTCGTCTTCGTCCTCTCCACCCTCGATGCCGTCTCTTCCCAGTGAATATAAATCATAACCATCTGCGTCGTAAGTTCCCGGGCTCTCGTAGTAATACTCCCTTCCCCATGGGTCGAGCGGTATTTCTTTCTTAAGATAGGGACCATCCCAGTTATCCGGAATTGGAGGGGTTACAGGCTGTTTCATGAGCGCTTCGAGACCCTGTTCCGTAGAGGGGTACATGTCGTTGTCAAGCCTGTACTGATCTAACGCGATTCCCAGGAGTTGTATCTGGGCTTTCGCTGCATTCTTCTTTGCTCTCGCCACGTTCTTGAAAAGCCGGGGCCCAACGAGACCGGCAATCACCGCAAGTATGATCATCACGACGATCATTTCGATCAGCGTAAATCCCTCCTGTCCTTTACCCCTTGTCTTCATTACTGAGGATCTACTCTTCATACCTCACACCTCTCATGCTTAGAATGGAAGGCTCGAGAGACTCGTTATCGCCATAAGAAGCGCTACGACCACGAAGCCGACAAGCACACCGAAGATGAGAATCATAGCTGGCTCGAGAAGCGCGACAAGCTCTCTCAATGTCTTGGTTGTATCCTTCTCATACGTATCGGCCACTTTGAGAAGCATTTCATCGACATCACCCGTTTCCTCGCCGACCGCTATCATGTGAATGGAGAGCAGGGGGAAGAGCCCTGTCTCCCTGAGAGGCTCAGCGATGCTCTCGCCCTCCTTGAGACTATCGTGTATGTCTTGTATGGCTTCGCTGTAATACCTGTTCCTCATAGTATCTTTTGCAACATCCAGCGCCTCTAATATTGGCACTCCGCATCGGATAAGGGTCCCGAGGGTGCGCGCAAACCGTGCTACAGCTATTTTTCTGTTTAGCTCTCCCAAAAGCGGGGCGTTAATTTTGAACCTATCGAATAGGAGCGACCCTGTGTCGGTCCTTAAGTATGCATTGATCCCAGCTGCGGAGAGGACGAAAAGGCCAGCTATAGCCCACCAGTAAACGGTGATGAAATCACTGAAATTCAACAGCGCTCTCGTTGAGAGCGGAAGCGCCTGACCGAGATCCTCGAATATACCGGCGAATCTTGGAATCACGAATGTGAGAAGGATGACAACCGCCGCGCCGCCAACGATGGACATCAGGGCAGGATAAATCATGGCTGACTTCACCTGGCCTTTGAGTTTATCTTGCTCCTCTAGATATTCGGCCAGTCGTTTGAACGCCACCTCGAGGAAACCGCCAAACTCACCGGCCGCGATCATACTCCTGTACAGGTCAGAAAACACTTTCGGATGTGCGGAGAAGGCCTCGCCCAAGGACTTACCCGCCTGAACGTCCGATTTTATAGACTTTAAAATCTCTTTCAGGCCTTTGTCCTGGGTGAGCTCCGTGACAACCGAAAGGCATCTGTCGAGAGGAACACCTGCATCGAGCATTGTAGCCATCTGGACAGTGAACGGGAATATGTCCCTCTTTTTCAAACCGCCGAGAAAGTCAACGATGCGGGTCGATATGGGCCTCGGCCCCCCCTCAACCTCTTCCCTTACCCTGATAGGAAAGAGACCTAATTGCCGCAACCTCTCGACAACCTGAGCCTGGCTCCGGGCATCCATGACACCATCGACTATCTTCCCTTCAAGATCGGACGCCTGGTATTCGTATGACGCCACAGTCCCTCCTACAGAAGAACCTCGTCCTGGGTAACTCTCAGAACCTCCTCAATCGACGTGACGCCATCGAGGACTTTGGTCCATCCGTCGTCCCTCAACACTATCATACCCTCATCTTTTGCCACTTCTTTTATTACGTTGGCAGCTTTTTTCTTAAGTACCAGTTCTTTCACGGAATCGGACATCACAAGTAGTTCGAATATTCCCATTCTACCCCTGTATCCTGTGAAATCACACGCCTCACAGCCTTTCCCTTTGTATAGGGTGACTCCCGAGATCTCCTCCGAAGAAACACCGAGCTCTTTGAGCACCCTCTTATCGGGAGCGACCGTCTCCTTGCATTCCGGGCAGATAACCCTCACGAGCCTCTGGGCTAGGATCGCCTCTACCGAGGAGGCGACGAGGTAGGGCTCAACACCCATGTCAATCAGCCTTGTTACACCGCCTGAAGCGTCGTTCGTGTGGAGCGTGCTGAATACGAGGTGGCCTGTGAGGGCCGATTGGATGGCGATTTCTGCGGTTTCATAGTCCCTCATCTCACCGATCATTATCACGTCTGGATCCTGCCTAACAATCGACCTTAAGCCTGAAGCGAAAGTCAATCCAATTTTTGGCTTTACGGGGATCTGGTTGATGCCTTTTAGCTGGTACTCCACTGGATCCTCGAGGGTGATGATCTTCTTCTCCGGAGAATTTATCCTGTTGAGGGCGGAGTACAGCGTGGTCGTTTTCCCGCTGCCGGTCGGGCCTGTTACTAAGATGATCCCATGCGGCCTCATGATCAACCTGTGGAAGGTATCATACACACCCTTGGAGAACCCGAGATCCTCCATATCGATGAGTATGCTGGACTTATCAAGTATCCGTATCACTACACTTTCGCCGTATAGGGTTGGAACGGTCGATACTCGCAGGTCTATGTCCCTATCCTTCACCCGTACCGCGATTCTTCCATCCTGGGCTAGCCTGCGCTCCGCAATGTTCATTTCGGACATGATCTTGATTCTTGAGACTATCGCAGCCTGAAACCTTTTTGGAGGCGATGAGATGTCATGAAGTACTCCGTCCACCCTGTACCTCACTCGTAACTGATCCTCCATCGCCTCGATGTGGATATCGCTCGCACGTTTGTTGAGCGCCTCCATGATAATCAAGTTGACCAATTTGATGACCGGCGCCTGGCTTGCCATGTCTTTTAGATCGGAGATTTCATCTCCTCTGCCGTCCCCCAACACCAGTTCCCCCTCCGACATGTCTTTCACCATCTTTTCGATTGTTTCGACTCCTTCACCATAGTACTTTTTTATCCCTTCGAGTATCTCGCCCTGGGTGGCGATGACGGGTTCTATGTCGCAGCCGAAATGAGCTCTTAAATCATCAAGAGTCTCTATATCTCGAGGATTTGCGAAGGCAACGACCAGCGTCTCACCGTTATAGCGCAGGGGCAGGAACTTGTGTTCTTCCATGTAGCTGACTGATAATCTCAGATTGAGGGAACTGTCCAGTTCATCTTCAATGTTCGCCTCTCTGAATCCGTCTTTCCCTGGCATCCCGCGTCCAATGTCTCTCAGTTCCATTGCATTGCTCCGTTCTTACCTCTTCACTACCCGTTCACTTCATACACTCCTAAAGCCTGCATGTTGCATACCAATGTGCTATTTCCCACCCGATGCAGCATCTTTGATACAAAATTACCCGAGCTCTGTCGATGCCCGGGTTAAATAAATGTGAGGTTGAAGGTGGGGGTTGTCTCCCCCACCGTTACTCTCCTTCTTTCTCGGTTTTGGTCCCTGTTCCTGTGGATGGGCTCTCGGGTAAGGTCGATTGAGCCCTCATCTCACTGATCCCGAATACGAGCGCAACTGCGCCGCAGAGGATGAGCAGTAGTGGCAATGTTCCCTTCAGCAAAGTTATGAAATCAGACCACCAGCTCACCAGGCCCATGATCCCAATCAGTATAGCGATGACTCCCCCTATGACTCCCATCAGCTTACCCACTGAAGCACCTCCTTACCGAATAATGTACATGTTCCGTTCAGATCACCGACAGAATTCGAATAAGAATATAATACTCATAACCTTATATTGTGTCAAGAAATAATGAATGAGGACTTTTCCCAGAAATTTGAAATTTCTTTCTATAACTGTTCAAATGAATGGAAGTTAGAGTTAAGTTTAACTGGAACTTGGAGTTGTTTCGTTCAGACGCTTCGCATTGTCCCGCATGTGGCTCGCAGGCGGGTTTATCAGGGCTGCGTCCATTCTGCTCGACAGAACAGGTTGACCGGTCTAAGGCTCACTCGCTCGATTTGCGAACTCGGCTGCGCCTCAGACATGCGCAAAT
>JBHIFB010000062.1:0-16880 GCA_046760905.1 Candidatus Glassiibacteriota bacterium
GAAGTTTATGTGAGAGCGGATTCGATGCTTGGAGAAGTCCTTGAGAGGATACAGGGTGATCCACGTGTGGTGGTGATTTCCGACCACGGACAGCAGCCATCGCAGGTCCCTATCCTCCTTGTTGATATTAACCGCCTGCTATCTTTACTGGGTTTTTTAAGGTTTGACTCTGATCAACATCCTGACTTTGCAACTGCTACTTTATACCCCCTCGTTCCAATAACTATGACGAATGTAGGTGCTCTTGCTCTCAATATAAAAGGTAGAGAGAGCCAGGGATGGATAGAGCAGGGAGACGAAGCGGATGAGGCTATGAATGAAGTAATCACAAAGCTCAGGGAGATACGAGTCGTCGAGACGGGTGAACAATTCTTTAAAACGGTCAGGCGAATAAAGGATTCGGATAGGGCCGTCTACCGTCTTGAGGACAGGGTTGACATATTGGTCAGGTGTAATTCTGATGCTTACAACGGGCACCATCATCTCGAGATCGATGGCTCCGAGTATCCTATGACGGATTTCATCGAGATGAGGGAGGTCTCAGGGAGGCATACTAACATCGGTATATTCATCATAAGCTCGCCCGAATTTAAGAGGGGAATATTGCTTCCGGCTTCAAACACCATGACCGCTAAGGTGTTGAGGTACAGAGCTCGGAAAGTAGAGCATCGTTTCGGATGGCCATCGCTCAAAGTATGCGAGATCTTCAATCTTTATGAGGAGGCCAGCACCCTGGACTTAACACCGACTCTCCTGTATATGTTTGATCTTCCACAGGGAAGAGACATGGATGGGAAACCGCTTTTGACAATGGTGAAGGACGAAGTAATAAGGGTACACGGATTGACATATATTGAAAGCTATGATGACATCCTAACCAGGCCGGAGCATCTTGAAGAAGCAGGTGGTTCGGATGATGAACTGGAAAGGCTGAGGGCATTGGGTTATATTAGATAGAGTGAAATTATCCTCAGCATGTCAATTTTCACCTTCCCTTGAATTTGGCTTCTCTTTTTTCGATGAAAGCTTTCGTGCCCTCTCTCATGTCCTCTGTCGCACAGGCGAGTCCGAAAAGGCTTGCTTCGTTGTAAAGTCCCTCGTGAAGAGTAACCCGTAGACCATGGTTTACAGCCTCTATAGCCAGCCTGACTGCAAGAGGTCCCTTCGTGAAGATTTTTTGTAACAACTCCTCACAGGATGAGATAAGTTCTCCGGGTGGAACGACCTTGTTCACCAACCCAATCCTGTAAGCTTCCTGGGCGTCAATCGCCTCTCCCGTTAGGATCAGTTCCATAGCTCTACCCTTACCGATGAGTCTTGGCAACCTTTGCGTTCCACCGTATCCTGGAATTATGCCGAGACTCACTTCCGGCTGACCGAACTTAGCGTTTTCACTCGCTATCCGCATTGTGCATGCCATAGCAATTTCGCATCCTCCTCCCAGTGCGTATCCGTTGACCGCCGCAATGACAGGTTTGCCAAGATCTTCTATGAAGTTAAAAACACCCTGACCCCTCAATGAAAAGTCTTTCCCGCTGATGGGCATCTGCTGTATAATTTCGTTAATGTCGGCACCGGCAACGAATGCCTTCTGCCCCGCGCCTGTCAGGATACATCCGAGTATTTTATTATCGCTTTTAATCTTGGAGAATATCGCCATGAGCTCCAATATAGTCTTCAGGTTCAGGGCGTTGAGTACCTTTGGCCTGTTTATCGTTACATATGCTATTTGGTTCTTGAATTCGAACAGGACATTCTCAAACGCAGGCTTCGTTCTGTCATCGGACATTTCCAACTCCTCCTTTGAAACGAATAAATTCACCGCATTATCTTTTCCCGAGCCTTCTTTTAACATATGCGACCATGCCACCCGCTTCCACTATTTCCAGCACTTCATCCGGAAAGCGTGGAAATTTGTATTCCTTGCCTGTCCTTTTATTCGTGATTGTGCTCTTATCCATGTCGATTTCGATGGTGTCCCCCTCTTTCGTCTCGCATACCAGGTCTCTGCTTTCGAGGATGGGAAGACCTACATTTATCGAATTCCTGAAGAAGATCCGGGCAAAGGATTTCGCTATTATGGCGGATACGAGTGCACCCTTTATGGCGAGAGGCGCATTTTCCCTCGATGATCCACAGCCGAAATTCTCGCCGGCAATTATAACATCTCCGGGTTGCACTTTCTTTGTGAAATCTGGGTCAAGATCCTCCATGCAATGCTTGCCAAGCTCGGTCGGGTCGTAACTGGTGCAGTAGCGGGCCGGGATTATCACATCTGTGTCGACATCGTCACCGTAGACAATTGCCTTTCCAGAGAGCGTTTTTCCTTCCATGATGACCTCACAGTTCATCGGGATGCGTTATGTAACCGGTGACAGACGAAGCCGCTGCTACCTGAGGTCCGGAGAGATATACTTCGCTGGTCGGGTCACCACACCTGCCGACGAAGTTGCGATTCGAAGTGAAGAGGCCAACTTCATTCTTTCCAAGCACACCCATGTGTCCTCCTATGCACGGCCCGCAGGTGGGGGTGCACACAGCTGCACCTGCCTCCAGGAAGATCTCGGTCAAACCATCCCGCGTCATTTCTATCATGACTTCCTGGCTGGCTGGTATAACCAGGAGTCTAGTTCCCTCTGCAACCTTCTTTCCCTTTATTATATCCGCAGCAATTTTTAAATCCTCTATCCTGCCGTTCGTGCATGAGCCTATGAACACCTCGTCAATGCGGATCCCTTTGACATCCGAAACGGGCTTCACTTTGGAGGGGATGTGCGGGAGAGCGACCATGGGCTCGATCTGGGAGCAATCTATCCGTATCTCTTCGAGAAAGTTGGCATCTGCATCGTTTTTGACGAGCTCGAAGGATCTATCAGTTCTTCCTTTGAGCCAGTTTTCTGTCACAGTGTCCGTTTCTATGATACCCGTCTTCGCTCCCATCTCGATCGCCATATTGGTCATGGCGAATCGATCGGCCATCGGCAAGCCGCTTATTACATCTCCTGTGTATTCGATGCACTTGTATAAAGCTCCACGGACACCGAGCTTACCTAATGTGTATAGTACGAGGTCCTTCCCTCCTACCCACATCCGCAGAGTCCCTTCATAGGATATACGGATTGTTTCCGGTACCTTTAGCCATATCTCCCCGAGAGCGCACCCTGAAGCCATGTCCGTCGAACCGACTCCGGTTGCGAAGGCGCCCAGCGCCCCGAAGGTGCATGTGTGTGAATCGGCTCCTATCACGAGATCACCGGGAAGCACAAGCCCTTTCTCAGGAAGAAGCACATGGCTGATACCACTTTTGCCGACTTCGAAGTAGTTTTTTATGTTATGCTCCCTCGCAAACTCCCTCAAAGTGCGACAGAAATCGGCTGCTTTTACATCCTTCGCCGGAACGAAGTGGTCGTTAACAAGCGCTATCCTTTCCGGATCCCAGACCGAGCTGGCATCCATTTCACGGAAAACTTTGATGGCCAGCGGCGTCGCGATGTCGGTGCCCATTATGAGATCGAGTCTTGCGGTAACAACTTCTCCCGGTTTTACCTCATCTCTGCCGCTGTGACTGGCAATTATCTTCTCTGCTATTGTCATGCCCATTTCAGAGTTCCCTTTCGAGCTCTTCAGATATATAGTCCCCCACCTCCTCTGTATCAAGCTTTCCTCCGAGGTCGCGCGTTGTCTTGTCCAGGTCGATTGCCATCCCAACCGCGTTCTCAATTTTCTGAGCGATCTTGGAATAGCCGAGGTGATCGAGCATTATCCCTATGGTGAGTATCGCAGCCATGGGGTTCGCGACCTTCTGTCCCCGGTACTTGGGCGCCGATCCATGGACCGGTTCGAAAAGGGACACCGAGCCAGGGTGGATGTTCCCGGATGCTGCCAGTCCCATACCTCCCTGTAATTGAGCGCCAAGGTCGGTGATGATATCCCCGAACATGTTGCACGCGACTATGACCTGGAACTGTTCAGGCCTCTTGATCAGCTGCATGGTTAGGGCATCCACATACATATGCTGCTTCTCGATTTCCGGATACCTGCTCCCAACCTCCTCGAAAACCCTCAGCCAGAGGTCATGGCCGAATCTGAGAACATTGCTTTTGTCAGACATGGTGACTTTGCTCAAATTGTATGCCCTGGCGTATTTGAAAGCATGTTCGATTATCCTCTCCACGCCCTTTCTTGTGTTGACGTCTTCCTGGATGGCAATCTCATCCGGTGTCCCTTTCTTGAAAATACCGCCCATGCCAACATACAATCCTTCAGTGTTCTCTCTGAACACTACAAAGTTCACGTCTTCTTCGGTTTTATCTTTGAGCGGGCAGAGCTTCCTGTTGAGCAGTCTGACAGGTCTGTAGTTCACGTATAGATCGAGCTTGAATCTGAGCCCCAGCAGGATGTCCCTCGCGTGAGCCATATCCGGAATCCGGGGATCGCCGAGCGCGCCGAGGAATATTGCATCGAATTCCTTCTTGAAAACATCGAACATCTCCTCCGGGATGCTCACGCCGCTTTTCAGGTACTTATCCGCGCCGAAGTCGAACTTCTTCAGTTCGAGGCCGATTTTTGCTTTCCTCTCGATGGTCTTCATGATCTTGACTGCTTCGGTCGTGACATCAATTCCGATGCCATCCCCTGGTATAACCGCTATCTTCGGCAAGGTTTTCTACCTCAACTGTTCATATTCGACGTGAAGACGGCTGGTAGAATCTTCACTCTAAACATTCAACGGGATCCGGAGTGACAAATACAGTGGTTTTCCTTGTGCAACTTATCACACGTCTAGCAAGCTGGCAGGCTCGTGATTTGAATAGAGGCATATTGATGCAGTGGCTCTCACAGAATGCTCGACAGGACCTCGAGGAGCCTGTTGTTTTCATTTTTCTTGCCAATCGTGATCCTCATACAGGTTGGAAGTTCATACATACCCATCGGTCTTACTATGATTCCTTCTTCGAGAAGTCTGTTGTGCAGAGACGTAGCATCCCTCCCAAGATCGGCCAGAATAAAATTCGCCACCGATGGGCTTAAGCCCAGCCCCAGCTCCTTCAACCCTTTCGTGAGATGCGCCCTTTCCTCCCTGTTGTGTGCCTTGGATCTCTCCAGGTGCTTTTGATCATCCAGCGCATGCAAAGCTGCGATCTGTGCAAGGGAATTCGTGTTGAAGGCTTCCCGAACTCTGTTAAGATACGAGATGATGTCGGGTCTGGCAATTCCGTAACCAATTCTTAAGCCTGCGAGGCCGTATATTTTCGAGAAAGTCCTCAGGATGATGATGTTTTTGCCCTCTCTCAGATACTTCATCGAATCGGGGTAGTCTTCATCCTCGATATATTCCCTATAAGCCTCATCGAAGACCACGATCACCCCTTCCGGCATCTTCGCCATGAACGCAGACACTTCATCACCAGTCACCATTGTTCCGGTTGGATTGTTAGGATTCGCGATGAATATGATACGCGTTTTCGAGCCCGCTGCATCTGCCATGGCCTGGAGATCATATCTCATATCCCGAAGCGGCACCCTCACCACTGTGCCTCCCATAATCTGTGTCGCAATAATGTACTTGAAGAAGGCAGGCCATCCGACTATGACCTCATCCCCCGGATTCAGGTAGGCCTCTGTAATCTGCTGGACGATTTCCACCGATCCATTCCCGAGTATTATGTGATCCTGCGGGACCCCGATTTTCTCACTCAATTTCCTCCTCAGATAGTATCCGGCCGCATCGGGGTATCTCCATACGCTTTTGATATGGTTATGGATTGCTGAGAGTGCCATTGGACTGGGACCAAGCGGATTCTCATTAGACGCAAGCTTGATAACCTTGCGGATCCCGAGCTCTCTCTGGACCTCCTCTATCGGTTTTCCTGGGATGTACGGTTTGATCTTTTCCAGTGCCGGCCTGTGGAGTTTTTCTCTGGTGGAGAGCATATTTTCATCCTGATATCATGCATTTTCTTCTTTTAATAGGAAATCATTATATTGTTCCTCGCACCTGATGTCAATGATTTTTATCCCTTTCCACCTTACATGCCATACATCTCGATGATCTCTTTCTTGGATCTTCCGAGGATGTCATATTTTTTGCCAATCTTAATGAAGGCCTCAAGAGCCTTGTCGAGATGGTGCAATTCGTGTCCGGCTGAAATCTGAGTTCTGATCCTTGCTTGTCCCTTCGCTACAACGGGAAAGAAGAATCCGATCGCATAGACGCCCTCTTCATAGAGATCCCTGGAAAAATCCTGTGATAGTTTAGCGTTGAAAAGCATGATGGGGATGATTGGCGTATCTCCCTCCTTCAGGATGAATCCGGCTTCACTGAGTCCCTTACGCCAGTATCTGGAGTTTTTCTCCAGTTTGTCCCGCCTCTGGGTGCTCTTTGAAAGCAAGTCGAGAACGCGCAGTACGCCTGAGACTATCACCGGAGCCATGGTGTTAGAGAAGAGATATGGCCGTGCTCTTTGACGGCACATTTCCACGATCTCCTTCCTTCCGGAGACGCATCCACCCGATGCCCCACCGAGGGCCTTTCCGAAGGTCGTTGTTATGATGTCTATTTTCCCCATAACCCCGCATTTTTCATGTACTCCTCTTCCCCTTTCACCGATAAATCCGGTTGCATGGGAGTCGTCAACAAATACCATCGCATCGTATTTTTCAGCGAGCCCCACTATTTCATCAAGCTTCGCGGTATCACCATCCATCGAGAACACGCCGTCAGTGATTATCAATTTGAGACGTTTGTCCGAGTGTAACTGGAGCTTCGACTCGAGATGCTCCATGTTCGAATGTTTGAATGTGTCGTGCTCGGCCTTGCAAAGCCTTATTCCATCGATGATCGATGCATGAACCAACCTGTCAGAGATCATCGCGTCCTCTTCGGAGAGTATCGCTTCGAACACCCCGGCATTTGCGTCCATGCAGGATGAGAACAGGATCGTGTCCTCTGTTCCGAGAAACTCCGACATCTTTTTTTCCAATTCGTCATGTATATCCTGAGTTCCACATATGAACCGGACCGAAGACATGCCATATCCACGATGGTCAAGGCCCTCGTGTGCCGCTTTGACGACTTCCGGGTGGCTGGAAAGACCGAGGTAGTTGTTCGAACACATGTTTATGACTTTCCTTAATGAAGAGCCTGCGGGAAATTCCACATCGATTCTAGCGGCCTGTGGGGAATGGATGTATCTCTCCTCCTTGAAGATCCCCGCCTTTTGAATCTCTCCGAGCTCTTTTTTGTATAATTCCCTCACTTCGTCGCTGAAAGCCATAATATCCTCCCTGCTGCTGGATCACCACTGATTATTCAGCTGCGCGTCACAGCTTTTACCGGCACTCCTCTATGAGCGCACAGATCTTGTTTACGGTATCAAACGCCTCAGGTGTTGCCTTCTCATCCGGGATGGTGATCTGATACTTGTTTTCGAGGAATCTCTTCAGTGATACCATAGAGAAGGAATCAACGATCCCCCCTGAAATGAGAGGGGTATCGATATCTATCTCCTCGTCCTCCTCTTCGAGATACTCCTCCCTGATATAGTCTAAGATGGCCTCCTGCATTTCATCCATCATGCCCTCCTCGTTTCTTCTTTTAGGCTTTGAGTCATCTTTTCTCAGGATTCGATGAGACTTTCATCTCACCTTTCGAGTATCACAACTGCAGCGACAGAGTTCTTTCTATGAGTGATAGTGAGCTGAATATTAGAGATCCGGGCTCTTTCGATCAATTCGCGCGCCCTGTTTCTCAGCACGAAGCGAGGTTTACCAAGCCTGTCATTCGAGACCTCGACATCGTGCCAGCGCAGCCCATCCCTGAGGCCAGTACCGATCGCTTTAAAAAAAGCTTCCTTTGCACTGAGTCTGCCAGCGAGACATTGAGACCTCACCGAGAGATTCGGACTTCTCGCACAGTATTCGATCTCCCCCTCTGTGAAGATCTCTCTAAAGAAGCGATCCCCGGAGCGTAAAAGTTCACGTTTTATTCTGTCAGGTTCGATCAGGTCTATCCCCACGCCGTATATCAATTATCCTCCCCGGCTCGGCTTATTTCTGAAGAATTCCGGACGGTCATACAGGGATCGAGCCTGAAGGAAAATTCGAATTACCGCAATCACAGACCAAACTGATCATTTGTTATAATATCGAGAATCAAGCGTTGGGCATACCCGACGCGAAAATCACTACTTTTTGAACTCAACGAGTTCCGAGATATAGCGACTCCCGTCATCATCGACTACTTCCGTCTTGAGGGGAAGCCCTATGTCCGGGGCGATTACCTGCAGGTACTTTACATTGTCGCCCTCCCTGAACACGCAGCGATACCCTTCGTGCCCGGCGATATTCTCTTTCGCTTCAATTTTGAAGGAGACCTTCTTCCCCTCTTCCGTGCGTGACCAGCCTGAGCCGACTTCCAGATCCGCCGCGCCCATACCCATGAACATCATGCCGAGCATGGGTGTGAAGAGGGTGGCACCAAGGACCGACCCTGCTTCGGATCCGCTCATCATCAGTGACATAATAATCTTTCCCGGCAGCTCATCTGCAGTGGTAGTCGTGCTTGAGGAGGCTTCGTTTTCACCGAGGACTGAGCTGAAACTGACTTTGTATTTGTCTTCTCCCTTCTTCTCTATGTCCAGGGTGAAGAAGCCGCTTTTCTCCTCGCCACTCTTGATGCTCTTGATAGCATATTTGAAGTGTTCGCTGCCCTTGAACGTATAAGGCTTCCATGCCTGAGCTTTCGCCGAACTCGCAACACAGAGGATCGAGAGAACGGCCATGAGGGTGCAACTCGTTCGATGATGATTCATCTGGTGAGACCTCCTTTAGGGGTCTGAAGAGACTAAAATATTTCAACTTAAAGACGCCCGACTGTGACCATCGAAACTCGGCTCCGGCGAGCCCGGCATCAGAGCGAAATAAGTACCGTTCTTCTAACAGATATAATACCCCAGGATTATTTGTCAATGAAATCGTTCGCTAGAGCCCTTCCAGCTCTTTCAACGCTCTTTCGGTTGCAGCGAGAAGTGCATCGGGTCCGACGGGCTTGCCGGTAGCTTCCTTCATCCATATGTCGGGTGCAATGTTCCCGAGAACCGCCATGCGTTCAACCTCTGGACCTATGCTTCCCGCTTTCTTCATCTGTTCTTCTATCTGGAACGCGATCAGATGACCAAGCGGGTAGTCAGGAGTATAGAGGAATGAATGGATTATGTGGGAATAGATGCCGAGAAGAACCACGTCTTTCACGTCAAACACCGGCGCGAAATATCTGTTCCACACGCCTTTCGATATTTCTATTGTTGCATCCTTCAACTCTGATGGAGTCGCATCGGGATTATCGTACATCCAGTGCCATATACCCATGTCGACAAGAGCCACACCCGCTATCTCAAATGTCATCCAGAAATCGTTGATCGTCTTAAGCGCCTCACTCCTCTCATCTTTCGTCTCTAGCCCCAGCAGATAGAGGTCTCGGGCCTGGAAAACGAAGGCAATCGCCTCTGTAAAGGCTGTATTCGGAACACCCTCCAGCAGAACGTGGTCGATATCATTCAGCGAAAGCGTCTGCTCGACGTTGTGCCCGAGTTCATGCACCGCTATATTGAATCCCTTGTAATCCATTCCATCCTCACCGACGCGGGTACGAAGGTGCGCTTTCGCCGATCGCATGGCGGCCCCAGCTGCGTGACCCGATCCACGTGCGGGATCCACAGTTATCTTCCCGGCTATGTATTCAGCTCTACTCTTGCTGAATCCCAGCTTCGCAAGCAGATTCGGCATGTCTTTCTCGAAGGCCAGCGGTGTGGGATAGAGCTCAGTGACTATTTCATCGAGCTTATCTTCACTGTATTTCGCTTGCGGCACAAAGCCATTGTACCAGATGTCAAACGGTTCGAGAGGGCGACCGAGTCGCAATTCTATCAGCCTTGCAATGCGTCCCACGAGTGGTGAAGAGAGGATATGCTCGAACATTTCCCTGACCCTCTGCTCAGGTATCTCACGGTTCTCATCGAAGCGCCGTGCTATTAGAGTGGGAGCAGTGGGCGAATAAGGGTCCATCATTTTCGCGGCAAGAAAGGTGTTAAGCAGTTTCGCGTATCGAGTGTCAGGTTCTGCTTTGCCTGTGACTTCTATATCAGGAGGTGCCTGCATGTCCGTGTCATTCACTCCTGCAGCCCTTACCTCATTGGTGAAAGGATTCCAGTCGACATACGGATTGTTAATCACTACTTCCGGTATCGTCTGGGTTACGATCCTCTCCATCACCCGTTGAATCATCCTCTGCCTGGCGAGCCCCTTTTCAGCGTCGCCATACTGTGCTTTTAATTCATCACGCAGGTTCCAGTGTGAGAGCAACCGGAGTCTGGGCGGGAACAACCGATCGCCATTCTGATCCAGGAGATGATGCATCCAGATATTATATTCGGATATGTACTTATCTGCCTCGGCGGTCGCTTTTGCGATTGCGAGATTGACATCTGCGGGTATTCTCTTCGAGAAGCGCTGTGCGAGGCGTGCCTCAGCCCACTGCCGCCTCGTCCACCCTTCGCCTTCCGTGAGTCGCTGCTCGAGCGTGGTGAGCGGGAAGTTGAGAAGCACCACGAAAGCCAACTTGTTGTCAAAAAAATCGTCGTTAATGTGAGCAGCGGGATTGTATCCTGCAAAAATCTCATCGATCGGAAGAACGGGACCGAGGTCGAGATCAACCTGCCTTCTGAATTCGAGGGATATTTCCCGCATGTGGCCATCCAACTGTTCCAGGAGACGCTCGAAGCGGTTGAACATCTTATCCAGGGTGGCCCGATCACCTGCGAAATTCCTCCGGACGAACTCCTCGAAAACGGGGGCATCACCGTCCTCCGGACGCCAGAAGTCGGAGACCTGTTCCAGGCCTCGATGTAGCCTCGGGCGGGACTTTTCTCCGTATCTGGGCACAAGCTCGTTCTCGAGTTTCACGATCGATGCTTCCATCCACTCCGGTGTGACAACTTGTGCCTGGATCCAGCTGCCCATGCATAAAACTGGTGATAGAGCGATGACGAAGATAATTGATTTACATCGGGTTTTTCTCATTTTGAATTCCCCTTTTCCCGGCCAGGTGCGTTTCAGCGTCCTGACCGAACGAATAGCTTTTCTGAGATTTTTTTATGACGCCACATGATGATATCCCTGGAAGTGGTTGTTGTCAATGGAACTCATCCGGCGGAGGTTCCCCTGGTTAAAGGAGGGATCATTACAACCGAGCCGCAGCTAGACACTTCTTCTGAATACTGATAGAAGGTACAAACATCTTGCAATTTTAGTGAATTTTAATTATCTTAGAGCCCCTGTTAGAACACGAGGAAAACGTGGAAAAAGTCACGCGGAAAGAATTTTTCGGTGTCGTGACTTCAATGGTCGTGGGCGGTGTTCTGGGGCGGTCTTTATCAGTTTGCGCAATTCCAGAGAGATCCGAAAGCGATAGCAGTGATCTCCTGTTAAAGAATCTCACCCCCAGGGGTATCCTGTTCGATGCTACCCGCTGTATAGGATGCCTGGCCTGCGTCAAATTGTGTAAGGAGGAGCACAACCTCCCGCCTGATATAGAGTTCAAACTCTCAGCCAGATCTCTCACCGTCGTCCAGAAGAAGAGCGACTACTTCATGAGGCGGCTCTGCATGCACTGTGTGGTGCCTTCGTGTGTTTCGGTATGCCCCGTTGGAGCTCTGGTAAAACTTGATTATGGGGCGGTGATCTGGAGAGAATCCCGGTGCATAGGATGCAGATACTGCATGATGGCATGTCCATTCAGGGTACCGACATACGAGTGGTGGAACCGGAATCCCCGTGTGGTCAAATGTGACATGTGTCAGCACCGTCTGAGGGAGGGGAAAGAAGTCGCCTGCGCTTGGGTGTGTCCGCTCGGGGCCACAGCTTTTGGTGCGCGGGATGACTTACTGCGAGAAGCACGCCGTCGCATAAGAGGGAGGCCGGATACATATCTCGATCATATCTACGGTGAGAGAGAGGCCGGCGGTACATCAACTCTATTCCTTTTGCCGAAACTCGCGGTGGATTCCGGCCTGCCCGACAATATCGGCGACGAACCGTTCCCCAATTTGACGTGGCAGGTCATGAGAAAGATACCCTATATCGTCGGAACAGGAGCGGTACTTCTCGGTGGTCTGTGGTGGATTATCAACAAGCGAATGGAAATCGATGAAATGATGGGGCAAGAGGAAAAGCTAACAAGCAGCGATGACGATCAGAGGCAGGGAATGTGATGAACATCTCAATCGGTAGGAAGCAAGCGGTTGTCACGCCTTTCAGGGTGGCTGCGATCTTCGTACTTATTCTTGGCTTATATGTCACCTTCTTGCGTTTCTGGGGAGGACTGGGAAGAGTTACAAATCTAAGTGATACTTTTCCATGGGGTATATGGATCGCATTCGACGTGTTGTGTGGTGTAGCACTCGCAGCGGGCGGATTCACGATGACCGCTATGGCTTACATCATGGGCATAGACCGCTATCGTTCGATTGTGAGACCATCTGTACTGACGGCATTCCTGGGCTACCTCCTCGTCGTGGCTGGCCTGATGTTCGATCTGGGGCGCCCCTGGCAGATCTGGCATCCGGTGGTGATGTGGAACCCTCACTCCGTTATGTTCGAAGTAGCCTGGTGTGTCATGCTATACACGATAGTCCTGGCAATCGAATTCAGCCCGATAGTGTTTGAGAAGTTCGGATGGTATCGCCCTACTAGACTATACGAGTCTATTTCCATCGTCTTCGTAATGTTAGGTGTGCTGCTCTCCACTCTTCATCAGTCATCTCTTGGGAGTCTGTTCCTCATTATTCCGGAGAAGGTGCATCCTCTCTGGTGGAGCCAGCTGCTGCCAGTGCTTTTCTTTGTTTCAGCGATCATGGCGGGCTTTGCGATGGTGATATTCGAATCGTACATGAGTTCCCGGGCTTTCAAGCAAAGCCTTGAAAGGTATCTGGTGGTAGACCTGTCGAGATTCCTGTTCATTACGCTGATCCTTTTCCTCGCGATCAGAATACAGGATCTCATCAGCCGTGGGGCTCTGGGATACCTGTTTGTAAACAAGATGGAGACGTACTTCTTCTGGATCGAGCAGCTACTTTTCATCATTCCCATCTACGCCTTATCTCGTCCGGAACGCCGCATAAACGAGAGGGCCATATTCTGGAGCGCCACATCGGTGGTGATTGGACTCGTGGTTAACAGATTCAACGTTTCCATCACAGCGGTTATCGCCATGTCCGGCATAGAATACTACCCATCGGTGTATGAGGTTTTCACCTCACTCTTTCTAATCACTTTCGGTGTTGTCATTTTCTGGCTTGCTGCCAAGTATCTGCCGATATTCCGGCATGGAAAACAACTCTCTATGGCGAAGGGATAGAACTATGAAAGCTCTTAGTTTCCTCACTCTGGGCACTTTTCTTGGCCTGGCAATGGGATTGGCGTTGAGCACACCCTGGGCTCAACAGGAGGAGGCCGGATTCGAAATGGGGAAGGTGATTTCGAAGCAGTTCCAGGAGTATCATACAAAAGGTGTGCCCGATTCAATCTACGTGTTTCAGACCCAGTATAAGAAAGGAACCCAGATCGTATTCAGGCACGAAAAACATATAGGAGATATCGGGTTGCAATGCGTGGAATGCCATCACGTCGAGGCCTGCACAAAGTGTCACTTCAAGAATGAGACGCATACCATGCACGTAACGGAAGGGAAGATAGCACTCCACGAGAACTGTATGGGATGTCATGCGGAGATAGGGGGACCTACAGACTGCGATGAATGCCATCATCGGTAGGTGCTGGTATCACCGTATATCAAGTGCTTCCTCCCAGAAACAGGCATCTGTCAATCAGTTGACCCGACGTAGGATTGTCAATATATTCAAATTGTGGAATTTCCCAGAAGTCTCGGATTATTCAATGCAATTCTTTTGAAAGCAGCGTGTTGAAGTTGTTTTTATCTGTAACTCATAATCTTATGGTATTAGTGCTGCGTTTCATAATTAAGGTAACGTTTCTGGGAAGGAACCGCAGCACTTCCACAGGGGCTCGCGCCCCCCAAGGCCCTTTTCGGAAGCTCCCGCAAGGTCGCTTCCTCAATCGGACACCCCTCGGGGGGCGGGCCGCCGTCCCCCGAACCCCCTCGGCCGTGGGCCGTGCCGGGAGGAAATATGTTACCGTAATTGAGAAATGGCCCACTTAAGTGGAATCCGGGAAGGCGAGGAAAGGCCTCATTCGAATTGGCCTCTCATCTATGCCCTGAGAGTCTCATGACCATACGGGTTGAAATACTCGGCGTGCCCATGCTAACAGAGGCACTTGGTGAAAAACGCCTGGAACTCGATGTGAGAGGGTCACGTGTTGGGGATTTACTGGATGCGCTTATTAAACGAGGTGGAGATCCTGTGAAGCGGGCCCTTTTCGCCGAAGACGGGACCTTCGATCATTCAATTCAGATCGCGGTAAACGGAGAGAAGTTCGTGTCGGTGGATGAGGAAGGGCTGGAACTCCGTGACGGGGATACGGTTACATTCATGATGCTTATCGGCGGTGGCTGATCCTGCCGGTAGAACAGGGCTGTTTTTAAATACTGAACTTCACACTCCCCGAGCGGATCCCTCATCAAGGTTGGCGGGGCCCAATGGGTTGAGGCGAGACAGATGAGCTTCGAGAAGCGGGATGGGAGAGGAGATTTGTCACAGATCTCTCCAGAGACGACCAAAAAGATGTGGAGGAGTAAGATGATCTTAAAAGAGAAGGTCGCAATCGTAACCGGGGGAAGTATAGGGATTGGAGCATCAATCGCGCTTGAACTCGCTACAAACGGTGCATGGGTGGCGATTAATTACAGGCGTCATGATACCGAAGCCAGAAACGTAGTGGAGGAAGCGGAAAAGCTTGGCGCAAGGGGGATGGCGCTCAAGGTGGATGTAGCCAGCTTCCAGGATGCTCAGAAGATGGTTGAGAAGGTGAAAGAGGAGTGGGGAGGGATAGACATCCTTGTGAACAATGCCGGTATAAACAGAGACGGCGTGGTCTGGAAGATGACGGAAGAGCAGTGGGATGAGGTGATAGCCGTTGATCTCAAGGGATATTTCAACTTCATCAGAGCGGTGGCTCCCATATTCAAGGAAAAGGGAGGTGGGAAGATCGTAAACATAACTTCGATCAACGGTCTCAGGGGAAAGTTCGGACAGACCAATTATTCGGCTGCCAAGGCGGGCATCATCGGCCTTACGAAAGCCGTCGCAAGGGAGCTTGGCAGATACAGTGTTAACGTGAACGCGGTGGCGCCGGGGATGATATTCACGGACATGATGAAGGAACTGCCCAAAGATGTGATAGAGAAAGCACAAGACGAGACCGTGCTTGGCAGGTTGGGTGAGCCCGAAGAGGTCGCGAAAGTTGTGGCCTTTCTCGTGAGTGAAGATGCCAGGCATATTACAGGTGAGATAATCAAGGTCGACGGAGGACAGTACATCTGATAACAGTCGAGGGAAGAGGATATGGAACTGAATGATATTGTTGCAGTGAGTGCAGTTAGAACCCCGATGGGAAGATTCGGTGGAACCCTCCGCAATGTCGCCAGCTATGATCTGGGTGCGGTAGTGGTGCGGGAGTCACTCAAAAGGACCGGGATAGGACCCGACGAAATAGACGAGGTGATCCTTGGAAGCTGCAGGCAGGCCGGCAACGGCCCTAATCCGGCGAGAACAGCGAGCGTGAGGGGAGGCGTGGCCAGCGAAGTCCCGGTCCATACGATCAACATGGCCTGCCCCTCCGGGATGAAGGCGCTCGCTTTGGCCTCGCAGGCGATTCGGCTCGGGGAAGCTGAGACTGTGCTGATCGGCGGGATGGACAGCATGAGTACCATACCTTATCTGCTCAAGAACGCACGCTGGGATGGATTCAAGATGGGGGACAGACTTCTCCAGGACGGCTGGAGCGACAGCATCGATCCCCTCTGCAACATGGGGATGGGAGTGACCGCGGAGAACCTCGTTGTGAAGTACGGTATTTCCAGAAAAGATCAGGATACCTTCGCCTATGAGAGCCACATGAAAGCGGCTAAGGCGCAGGCGGAGGGCTGGTTCAGGGAGGAAATCGTTCCAGTAGAAGTTCCTCAGAGAAAGAAAGAGCCGATCCTGTTCGATCAGGACGAGACGATCAGGCCTGACACGACTGTCGAGAAGATGGCAAAGCTTCCACCGGTTTTTAAGAAGGACGGGACGGTAACGGCCGGTAATGCATGCGCCATGTCAGATGGAGCCGCAGCCATCATACTCACCAGCAGGGAAAAGGCGAAATCGATGGGCCTTTCGCCACTGTTTTCCATGGTTTCATACGCCCAGGCTGCGGTCGACCCTGAATTCATGGGCGAGGGACCCGGGATAGTGATACCCAAAGCCCTGGAAGCGGCAAAGATGACGATCGAAGACATGGATTTCATTGAGGTGAATGAAGCCTTTGCCGTACAGGTTTTAGTGAATGAGAGGGCAGTCGGCTGGGACCGATCGAAACTGAATGTCCACGGCGGAGCCATCGCCCTTGGTCATCCAACCGGTATCAGCGGTGCCCGGATAGTGGTGACACTCTGTAACATACTGAGGCAGCACGACGGTGAGCTCGGTATCGCTGGTATCTGTGGAGGAGGTGGTGTGACAATGGCAACGGTGATCAAAAGAGAATCCTAAGCGGACTTGACTCATAGACTAGTGGAGGCTTCGCAAATGCATCATTACAAGCACATTTCCCTGAAGAAATCCCTCCCTGAGATCAGTATAACCCTGGACAGGCCTCCTCTGAACGTGCTGAACATGGAAATGATGAAGGAGCTCGAAGCGGCC
>JBHIFB010000063.1:0-16598 GCA_046760905.1 Candidatus Glassiibacteriota bacterium
GGTAAGAACACCATGAAAGCTCATGCACGAATTATCGCGGCCACCAACAGGAATCTCCAGGAAGCAGTAGAAAGCGGAAAGTTCAGGGAGGACCTTTACTACAGGCTGAACGTGATCACTATCACACTTCCTGAGCTCTGCGAGAGGATCGAGGACATTCCTCTTCTTGCGAATCACTTCTGCAATCTTTACGCTGAAAAAAACGGGAAAAAGCTGAGGGGATTCTCGCAGGAGGTCTTAGACCTCTTCACCGAATATAACTGGCCCGGAAACATACGGGAGCTTGAGAATGTGATAGAACGCGCCGTGGTCGTGAGCAGGAGTGATGTGATAGAAGTCACAGACCTCCCCGATGAATTGAGAAGCCCTAAATCTGTTACCGGCAAGAGTCTTCAGATTCCAATCGGAACCAGCATGAGGGAAACCAAGAGACGGCTTGTGTTCGAAACCCTAAAGCACACCCGCGGAGATAAGAACACTGCCGCGAAGATCCTTGGAGTAGCCACCCGTACCATTTACCGTGTACTCGCTGCAGAAAGGAACAAAAAAAGCGAGTGACCTGCCGAATATGACCTGGCATGATAGTTGCTGCCTTCGGTAACTGCATGTTCCATAATATTAATCTTTAAGGGTCTCGATTTTTACCATAGACACCTGACCTGGTTAACTCTTTGTAAAACAACAAGTTAACTGAATGGAACACCTCATGAAAGCTCTCCTCGTTGAACCGGATTCTCTTTTTAGATGTGCGCTCAAGAAGGTTCTTGAGAAGGAAGGTTTCCGTGTATTCGAGGCAGCGTCTCTGAGAGAGGCGCTTCCAATCGCCCGAAACTCGCAGGTATCCCTTATCACTACTGAGCTTATGCTTGGAGACGTAGAGGCTACAGAGATCATTAACAGATTGCTCGAGGCGGCACCGGATGCCATAGTAGTGGCGCTCACCGCCTTCACGGAACTGATACCGCAGGAAGAGCTCCAACTTTATGATAACGTTATATTTATGAAAAAACCCATTGGAATGAAAGAGCTCCTAATCGCTATCTCAGATCACCTCGGGAAGAGCCCCCCTCCCCGGAAAGACAGAATGTCAAAGGAGAGTCCACGATAAGGATTGGAATTGCCAAATTGTCAGCTTTGGCAGGAAAGATTCGTATAATCTGTCCAGAAGCTGCTAAGATTTCTTGAAAGCGGCTTCGCGGTCATGTAGAACCGGCGTAATGACTTGAATGAGAAAAAGTTAGGCAACCTCTTCTGATTCAAAATTACCCGGTTTGTGGCACAATGATTGCTGCTATAGGAGAAATATAAGTAAAACACCAGGGGTCAATGAAGTGTCGAAACAGTCTTTAGAAGTACTCCTCATACCGATCCTCATCTTTCTCACACTCCTCTCGGAAGGTTCACCTTCTGTATCTGCCGTCAAGCCCGAGGTTGTCAGCTACGGAAAATCTGGTAACATCATTTTCAAATCTCCCGCGGGGATTTTCTTCGATTCCCGGCAGAGGGAAATATATGTCACAGATTCTGGCAGCTCCAGCGTGCTCATATTCAATGAAAGCGGAGAGTTCCTCTTCAGCTTCCCCCACTGGGTCAGGCGCGGGGGGGAGAAAGTGAAGGGCGAACCGCGCGATATCGTTGTTGACAGCCGGGGACTCATATACCTGACAGACAGTCTCTCCCGGGAAATAGATGTCCTGAATGCCAGGGGGATAGTTATTGACTATATAAATCCGCTTGAATTCGAGGCATATCAAGGTCGAATCGTCTATCCCCAGTATATGGCCATAGATCCCCATGATACACTCTTTGTTACCCTGGATGGTGATGTCAAAGAAATCATGGTTCTTGATCCCGAGTACAACCTGGTGAGAAGGATGGAAGTGGAGCAAGAGGAAGGTTTTGGGGGCCTTTCTGGAATTGCTCTGGATAAGCAGGGAAACGTCTTGATAACCGATATCTACGGTCACAGCTGCGTTGGTATCTATTCGAGGAGCGGGAGGTTGCTCCAAAGCTTCGGCCGCAAGGCCATCGGCGATGAGAACTTCTCCCATCCGCACGGTCTGGCATGCACGGGAGACGGAGATATCTGGGTGGTCGATTCATTCAGACAGGTCGTGAAGAGGTTCTCTCCGGCGGGGGAGTTCAAAGAAATGGTCGGCGGCTTCGGGATAATGCCGGGAGATTATCAGTACCCGGTAGGAATCACATCGGATTTAGGAAAGAGGCTATTCGTTGTGGAGAGGGTGGGAAGGAGGTTTCAGATTCTGAGGACAGATTAGCTTGCAGGAAACGATCCGGACGGTTTCAGTCCGGAAACGCTTTAGAGGAAAGGAGGTGAGAAAAAGTGAGAAGACTCACTAAAGGGGTCATCGGAGTCATGGCTGTGCTAGCACTGGCCGGTTATGCGTGGGCAGGTGATTACCATACCGGTGCCACGCTGAACTGCTCCGACTGCCACGTCATGCACTACAGTCAAACGCATGACATGGACGGAGGTTTCTTCGTCGAACTGGGTACTGAAGGTCCTTACGAGTACCTCTTGAGGAACGACATAAACGACCTTTGCCTCTACTGCCATGATGGGCAGACATGGGCACCGGATGTTTTGGAAGAAGGTACTCAAAGTGGTCTCGTAAGGATGGCCGGAGGCCTGAACGAGGTCGGTGGATCAGCATCAGACTATGACGAGACGGACGGACACACACTCGGGACGACAGACCCCGCCCCGGGAAGTGATCCCGAGTGGACTCCCGATGCAGAACATGGATTGGTCTGTACGGATTGCCATCAGCCTCACGGCTATGGAGGTGGAGTAGAGAATCCATACAGGAACCTTACTCCTCGTCCGGGAAATTATGGCTATCCTGACACATACTCCCTTACCTATGCGGTGGGAACGCCTGACCATACGAAAGATGTTTACGAGGTAACATCAGGTGGTGCAGACCACTACTCGTATGATAACATCTTCTTTATGGAGCCGGATCCTACAAACTCGGCAATGGCAAGCTGGTGTAAGGGCTGTCACACCAACTTCCATGGAGCCAAAGGCGGCAGTGAGGTTGGAGGAGCTTCCGGTGAGGAGTGGCTCAGGCATCCTCAGGCTGATGCGGACATCGGTGCTCTTGGTGGCGGTCACTCAAGCGCCGATGAGTTTGTCGCAGATGATGTGTATCCGCACGTGATGACGGATACCGAAAACTGGTATCCCACCGATCCGGGCGATGTTACAGATCACACCCCGTCCTGCTTCTCGTGCCACAAGTCCCATGGGAACCAGAATTCCTTCGGACTCATCTTCTACGGCACGACTCTTCCGATCACGGAGGAGGGTACGAGCGACGGTGTGTATGTGACGATGTGTCAGCAGTGCCATGTTCAGGGAGGATGATCCCTGGTGTTTTTGGGGGGTGCCGAAGGCACCCCCCCTTTTTAAGTAATAGGGCAAAAAAGCACGGAAATGCGTACTCTTACGATCTTTTTATTATCAGTATCTGTTTTAGTGGTTCAAGTGAACTCTCAAGTTGAGATGCTCACTTTTTCCCTGGAAGAACTTTACTCGCTTGTATCATTCCCGGGGGAGGGTGGTTTCGCGAAAATCTCAGACATCGCCTATGACGAAGTAACAGGCAAGCTGCTGGTCGCAGATGAGGGCAGAAGAAGGATCTATGTCTTCAGATCGGACGGTTCGCCGGAGAGGATCCTCGGGACATCGACAGATATCCCTGCCCCTTCCATGATAGTTCCGGGAAGCGGACCTAAGCTTTTTATAATAGAATCATCCACGGGAAGAGTTTTTACTATGAGCCGTGAGGGGAGTGAGGAGGTCGTTCCGTTTTCCATACACGGTGAAGTTACACTTGGTGAGTGCAAGGCGAAGGGAATGGTTCGGGGGAGATCTGGGAAGCTCTACATAATGGGGACAGACGGGAGGAGTCTGCTTGTCTGTGATAGTGGAGGGAGATTCATAAGGAAGGTCGAAAGCGGTGTAAACCTGAAAGATCTTGTTTCGATGACAGTCGACCACCGAGGGAGAGTCCTCGCTGCAAAGAGGGGCATGGTAGGGCTTTTTCTCTTCGATGAGTCGGGTGAGTTTTTGAGAGAAATTGCCATCAGGGATTTCTCTACCACCCTCGCCCTCTCTGAAATCGGAGGCGTCGCCGTCGACATGTCGGGGAGGATATGGCTCAGCTACCCAATGGAGGGATTTTTGAAAGTGTTTGATGAGACCGGAGCTCACATTGCCGATGTGGGAAGAGAAACCATACCAGGGGGGCTTTTCTCCCCCACCGATATCGAACTCACCCCCTCCGGTTATTTGATGATACTCGAGAGAGGCACCAACAGCATCCGGTGTTTCTCGGTTGAGGTGGCAAGGTGAAGAGGCTGTTCTCAGTAAAACTGGTGCTCTTTCTTTCTCTGCTTCACTTTTTCCTGGCAAAGGGGGAAGCCGGTCAGGAGCCTGGGCTTCGGCTGAAGCCGATGGAACTGCTTCTACCGGGAGGCAAGAGGCTCTCCTCAATCGCTTACTCTGCATCCAGGGGGGAGATATATGTCGCAGATTCCCTCACAGGTGAAATACGTGTGGGTAAACTTGAGGGGGGGGAGTTCATAAGGCTCGAATCCCTTGAGGGGATCGAGGCGTATGCCATCTGCGCCGGCAATGAGGGCGTCCTTTTTGTCACAGATCTTTACGGAAAAGGCGTTTCGAAACTCGATGTAAGGGGCCGGGTGATTAAGAGGCTTGAGATTACCGATAAAAAGCAAGAGATCTCTCTTGGAAGGATCAGGGTCGGACCCCAAGGGAAGGTTTACGTGGTTGAACGCTCAGGCCGAAGGGTTTTTGTCATTGATCCCGAACTCAAGTCTTTCGAATCCATCCTTCTTCAATCCTCTCCCGACACCCTCGCCCTGGTGGATTTGACTTTTCAAGAGAACGGCTCACTCATCGCTCTCTCCTCGAAGGGAGAGGTCGTCAGGAAGTATGACCCAAGTGGTAAGTATCTCGGTGGATTCGGGAAACATGGCTTTGAAAAAGAATCGTTCTCACTCCCGAGTGCGTGTATGGCTGGACCCGGGGGTTTTCTCTGGATCGTCGATTCCTTCCAGCATTCAGTAAAAGTTTACGAATTCAGCGGGAAATTCAGAAATGCACTCCTTGAGATGGACAGAACCGGAAATGGACTTTTTTTCCCTGTGGATATCACCTATCTCGGCAGGGGAAAGGTCGCGGTTCTCGACAAGGGGACTTTGACTGTTAAGCTCTTCGAAATAGAGGGACTTGGCGGGAGGCAGCACCATGATGAGGATTGAACGTTTGGCAGTCTGCCTTCTTTTTGTTTTATCTGCAGGTCGTCTCGGTGCAGATGATCACCATGAAAGTGGCGAAATCCCCTGTTCCGATTGCCACTCGATGCACTACGGGGAGGTGACATTCGATAGGGAGCCGCTCGAACCGGGAGGTCCCTACGAGCACCTCCTGCTTGCTCCGGAAGATGAGCTATGCCTCGGTTGCCATGACGGAACAGATCCCAAAGCGCCCAATGTTCTCAGAGGGGGTGTGGCGAATCTCTCGGCCGGATGGTTCCTGTGGCAGGCTCCCGGGGAGGATGCGGGTGGCCACACGCTGGGAACGAGGAAGATACCACCCGGCTCAGCGGCAATGCAGCTTGAGAGGCCTCTTCTCTGCATCTCTTGTCATGATCCACACGGTAATCGGTATTACCGGAATCTCACTCCTGAGCCGGCCGGTGTAAGCGGCCTCGGCTTGACATACGAGAGCGGGGAGTCCATTTCACAGAAAGCGAGTGTACACATCCTCAACCCATTAACCCCTTCACGCTTCTCGGAAGAGAACATCCTCTACGGGACCTATCTCCAGACCGGAGAAGGTGCGCACATATCCGACTGGTGCGGTTCATGTCATGGGCTGGTGAGCGGCCATGGTGGTGATCCGGCTATGGGAGGATCTCCTTCCGGGCACAAGAACGAGGACAGCCGCTGGCTTCAGCACCCTGTGAAGGGAATGCCGATGTCCGTTTCCGTTGGGAACGGCCATAGCGAGAACGCTGTCTGGTTTGATGATCACGCCTCCAGGCTCACTGTGGCCTCTGCAGGTGAAATTCCGGGATCTGTGGGTGACAGCGACAATGAGATAACCTGTCTCACCTGCCACACCGCCCATGGGAGCGGGCACCCGTTCTCTCTGATTTACGACGATGCGGATACTTTTCTGAAGAGGGATGGAGCGCGTATCAGTCAGAGCTGCGGGCAGTGTCACCGTTTCGGTAGGGGTGATTTCGAGGAAAGTCCCCACGGGGATCCCGAGTATGGAGTGCTGCGGCTAGGAGATTTCGGCGAAAGGGGCGATTGCCTGCAGTGCCACGTGATGCATGGCACATCCGATGGCGAGGCGTCCGAAGGTGGCCCCTATCCATATCTGCTCTTCTCGGATTACAGGAACGAATTCTGCTTCGGCGGGGCCAGCACCGGAGGTTGTCACAGGGACAAGCCGTTCGGCTATCCCGCACAGGAGATAGACCGCATGCCGGAATATTCGGACAGACCGGGTTATTTCGAGCACAACACGGGGGGAGTAAAGCTTGGTGGTGTTATGAAGAGGAAAAGATGGCCGGGTGATCAGGCTTATATGAATCCGTTGACCTTTCAGGACGGGAAGTTCTACTCTCCACACGCTCAGGATCAGGATATGCCGCTTTTAGACGATAATGGACAGGGCGCGTGCCGGAATTGTCACGAGCCCCATTCGCCGGGAGCGTGGCCCGACCTTCTCATATCGGAATATGGCCCGATTAGCGGTTCGGGAGAGATCCGTGCCCCCGTCAGATATTCTCTCTGTCTAGACTGTCATTCCCTTGAAGGTCCTGTCGGCATGGACATAGAAAACCAACGCATACGCGACTATTACGATTCATCGATCAACGATGACCAGAGGGCAGGTCACCAGATACGCTTCAACGGCAGAGTCGCACTGTCATGGCCGGCTAATGTGGAAATTGGTGATAAGCTGCCGTGCTACGACTGTCATAACCCCCATGGCTCACTCGGTTATGACCAGACTAATCCCAACGGATTTCTTTTAAGCGATGAGAGGCCGGGATGGAGTGGTCTCACCGACACTATTGGAAGCCAAGAACAGTCCAGGAGGTTTTGCCTGGGCTGTCACATTCCCTCCGATGGTACGCCCGGATCTAAGACTGTCGAGGGCATCGTCATGAACTCGATCTCAGCGAGGTGGGGACATGCGGAATCATCCACAGAGTCATGCCATCTCTGTCATGGAAGTGATTATTCTACTTCTGTGTCCTACAATGTGCACCACCCGGCTGGAGGTCAGGTTGCTATCGAGAAGGAAAGAAAGATCCGTTGAGATCGGAATATCCCTGTTTATCGCTTTGTCGGCCGGATCCGGAGTATTCGGCAGAGTGAATGGGCAGGCAACTCTGGGAGGGAGGTTGAACCTGTTCTATCAGGAATCAAACCTAGGAGAGGTTTACGACAGGAACTTTAATCAGGATCTGACCCTCACCGTCTATGATGATCTGTTCGCCAAGAACAGAATTGCCCTTTCATACCTGATGGTGCGAAAGACAGACTCCTCATCGCCCAGAGCCTATCTGAGACAGAGGATCCGGTCAACGATCACGGGTACCGCGTTTGTCGCCTCCACCGAGTACTCCCCGCCTTATACGCTTCGGGGAAGGGCGGGGGCCGCGGCAGAGAAAGCTAAGGGCCAGAGGTATTTACTCGCTCTTGAGCCAGAGGACCTGCCTTCTGTCAGCATGTCATACGAGAGAACCGATAAATACGGAGGGTCAGGAGACTCCCGGACGGATATGAAGACGGAGAGTAAACTGGCTACGGTCTCATATGGTTATAGATTCTCAAGCGTACGAGCAACTTACCGTGAGAGAAGCTCCTCGGACAGAGTGGCGCCTGAGCTATCCAGAAGATTGAGAGAAGGTACAGGCGGAGTTACACTCGAGAAGAGCCTTGGAAGGATCGGTAGTGTGATGGGAAGTTATGACGGTTTCATCTCCAGGGAGGATTTGCCGAAAGATCTCAGGGCAACGGTCAGAATCGACAATTTCCGCGGACTCGTCTCCTCTCATCCTGTGAACTGGCTCTCTTTCGCTGCAAATTTCCTGAGCACTGCAATAAACAGGGAAAACGAGGATGTGGTGAACACTAAAACGCAGGAGGTTTATTCATCGATTTCTGTTATACCGCGTGATTACCTTCTCTTTCAATTCGCCCGAGACATCAGGGAAACGGCCGAAGACGGCGATGAGACGCTTACCGATTATGCCCGAGCCCAGGCCACTATCCAGGGACGGGTCAGAAGCCATATCCGTGGCAGGGCCTCAGTTCAACGGACTTTCGTTCTGAGAAGCCAGAGGGGAGCTTTCCCCTCCAACGGGTATTTCTTCAATCTCGATACGGATTTCCTGCCCGGTACACAGCTCGTGTTCGATGTCAACATCACCCAGACCGAGAATCCCCAGAGTAAAACCGGCAGGTTCCAGATACGCAAGATAGTGGATCTGAGAGGCTACCCCAGACCGAACCTGGCTCTTAATGTGGCAATCAACACATTCGAATTCGGTGATAAGCTTAGCCTTCTGGGAGCGAAGACATATGACGTGGAGATGAATCTTAACTATAGGCCTAAGCCCCGGTTTTCGGCGATACTTACCGCCACCAGAAGCATCGACAGGAGGGTGGAGGGTGGGAGCGGTTTCTTCCTGAGCAGTACCCTCACTTACACGCTTCTGGGGGGAAGCCATATGAGCCTGATATACATACGACGGGATGTAAGTGGAACCATTTTTGCAGATACAGGAACCGAGGCCCGGGCTACGTACCCAAACAATTACATACTGGAGCTGGTTCTTCAACTTGCGGGAAGATCGAGACTCAGCCTGAAGTACGACATCAGAGACCTTGCCCGTGGCGGGGTAAGCACGGTGTTCGGTGTAACATTTATCAAGAGGTTTTAATGCAGAGAAGACTGGAGAACATCAAACGCAAAGGCTTGGGGATCCGAGCACCTCTGATCCTGGTTATACTGTCTTTGCAGTGCGGAGGGCCACGCCGGTTTGTTCATCCGGAAGCGGACATCTCATATTACGAGAGACTCGCTCTACTACCTTTCGAGAACCTTTCCGCCGATCGGGTGGCTGGTGAGAAGGCTACAAATGCTTTTCTCACCGAGCTATTGATCACGGAGCGGTTCGTTGTTGTCGAGCCGGGAAGGGTGATGAGAGCTGCGAGGGAAATAGGCCTGTCCAGCCCGATAAAGGCCGGTGAACTCACGCCGGATGAGATAAAAGAGCTTGGCGAAGCGCTTGGTGTAGAGGCTCTGCTTCGTGGAGTGGTGAGGGAGTATGAGATGATAAGGATAGGTCAGACGCAATACCCGCTCATCACCCAGGATGTCGAGCTTTTGGATGTGGCCACGGGGACGACGGTCTGGGTGATAAGCCACACGAAGAAGGGGGGACCGAACCTTCCCTTTGTGAGTGTCGGTGAAACTTTCACGCTCGGAGAATTGCTGCAGGATATATGTCGGGAAATAGTATCGAAAATACCGAAGTAGGCGCTGGAAAGGTTGAAAGGCCCCTTTTGTGTTCTAACACTTTCTGTCTTACAACTCTTCTAATGATGCTGAGTCTGGCATGCGGGCCTGCTCCTCGGACTTACCTGAATAATGAGATAGGCACGCTGAAAGGTTACAGGGTCGCACTGCTGCCTATCGACAACTTGAGCGGTGTGGATGGGGCGAGTGAGAAAATGGACGAGGTTCTCCTTGTCGAGCTGCTCAGCATCGGTTCGTTCGAGGTCGTTGATCCGGGTGAAGTCGAGAAGACCCTCATGGAACTCAGAATACGGAGGACTTCGGAGCTCACGCAACAGGAACGCGAGGACCTGTCCGAGAAGTTGAATGCGCGGGCCTTCATCGTGGGCTCTGTGCTCGAATACGGGATGAAGGAATCGAGAGGTGTCGGTGGCGGGCAGGTTCCCACCATAACGGTCGTGCTCAGGATGATAGATGCCAAGACAGGCCGTATCCTGTGGGCATCCTCCCACTCGAGGACCGGAGATGATACGGAGAAGGTATTCGGAGTCGGGCGAGTGAGGAATCAGAGCAAGTTGAGTAAGGAGCTCGCAAAGGAGATATTCGAGTCTCTCAGGTCATACACGCGGAGCGTCAGATGAAGCTTCATGCGATAGCCTTTCCTGCTGTTGTGTTGCTTGCCTTATCGGTTGCTGTAACCGCTGCAATCGCTCAAGAGGAGAAGGGCGACTGGGTTTTGCCGGAGAGTGTCACGTTAAAAGTCGGGCATCGTCTGTATCCCGATTTCTCCGAGGAACACACCGTTAAAATCGGTGAAAGGTTTCCTATCTCCGACGAGGGCTACGAGGCCATGGTAGTAAAGTATCTTCCCGATTTTGCGATTCAAATTAAAGATGGGGAAAAGAAAATTTTCTCCAAGACCTCGGAGCCGAACAATCCGGCTCTCTGGATCATCGTTTACAAAGACAGTGCCGCAGTCGACAGTGTGTGGGCATTTGGTGGGAAAGGATCACCACATTTCACCAGGAGCTCATTCATATATTTCCAGATTCTGGGCATGAAACAAGCCGAGCCCGAGGGCGCTGCTCAGGAGACACAGAAATGATCTCTGCATTACGGATTTTAGCATTTTTCATACTTTCGATGACACTCCTCTCACTAGCCGGCCCGCTTGAAGGCCGCCGGAAATGCTACGAGTGCCATAAAGATTCGAAGGAAGAATTCAATTCACACCGCGTTGTCCACGAACCGGTGGCTGAGGAAAAGTGCGAAGACTGTCACAAGAGGCATGGATTTGCCCAGACACTCATTCTCAGGCGGAAGGGGAGAGGACTGTGCACGGAGTGCCATCCGGCCATAGAGGAGGAGATGAGCCGCAAGGTGATCCATGCTCCGCTGGAACGCGGGCAATGCAGCGCCTGCCACGATCCGCATTCCTCCGATTCGGATGCACTTGTAAAAAGCGATGATGTTGCAGGACTCTGTTTCTCCTGTCATTCCGACCTTGAGAGTGAGTTGGAGGGGGGCCATATCCATGAGCCGTTCAAGCAGAAGCTATGCCTTGACTGCCACCTGTCTCATTCCTCAGATGCTGCCGGGCTCTTGGTGAAAGATGAAGAAGAGCTCTGTTACAGCTGCCACGAGAGAGTAAAGACAAAGAGGATACAGGCACATTCTGGAATTGCTCTTGCAAACCTTGGCTGTACGGACTGCCACGCACCACACGCCTCGACTGTTTCATCCTTGATGGACCCTGTCGCTCATGAACCTTTCAGGAACGCAGATTGCAGTGCATGTCACATTGAAAAAGATGGTGAATATTCTCCGGAACTCGCGGGGGAAATACCGGGGCTCTGTGTCATGTGCCATGATGAGATCGGGCAGACTACTGCTTCGCCTGTGACTCACGAACCAGCTTCCTCCGGCGACTGTCTGATGTGTCACGACGCTCACCGGTCAGGAGAAAGCGGGCTTCTTGTCGAGGATCAACGCACACTGTGCGGAGTGTGCCATGAAGATGTGGTGTTTGAAGAAGGAAAGGAATCCGTCCATGAACCATTCGGTGCTGGAGAGTGCAGCGGATGCCATGATCCCCATGGTTCTGACCAGTCGAAGCTCTTGAAAGCCACCGGTAACGACCTCTGCTTGAGTTGTCATACGGATGTCTCCGGGGCGCTCGATCGATCGGCGCACAAGCATCCACCAGCACTTGAGCCGGGCTGCGAACGCTGCCATGAGCCGCACTCTTCACATAATAAATACCTTCTATCCGATTATCCGAAGAGCCTGTGCCTGGGATGTCATGAGGACATGAAGGAACAGGAGAGGATGCATTTCCTGCACCTGCCATTTGAAAGTGGTGACTGCAGCTCTTGTCACGAGCCCCATGCTTCAGATAATGAGGTCATGCTGAGGACGAGCGCCGAAGAGCTGTGTGTTATTTGTCATGAGGACATTGCCGCCAGGGGTAACGCTCTCCATCCTCACCCACCCATCATGGAAGGGGCCTGCATGAGCTGTCATAAGCCACATGCGGCAGAGAACAGGGGCCTGTTGGTTCAAAGTCCAACAGAATTATGCGGAAACTGCCATGACATCGGACTCAAGGAGACCGAATACATTCACAGCGCCCTGGCAAAGAAAGATTGCAGCGGATGCCATGACCCTCACGGAAGCGACACGGAGCAGTTTTTACGAGCCCAGGGCAAAGAGCTGTGTCAAAGCTGTCACACCGACTTCCTGCAGAAGGAGAGAGAGGCACATGTTCACAAACCGGTGGCTGAAGGGGAGTGTTTCACATGCCACACACCGCATGGATCATCGTTCAAATGGAATCTCGTGGATGAAGTGCCGGCATTGTGTCAGAGCTGTCATGATATGAATGAAGATGAAACTAAGCAGGCTCACATGGATCTCAGCATGGATGAGGCTATCTGTACCTCCTGTCATGATCCTCACAGTTCAGAAGATGCAGGTCTCATAGCGCGTAATACGCATGAGCCATTCGAGGCCGGTGTCTGTGAAGCCTGCCATGTAATCGATACTGCCGTAGGCAAACTGAAGCTGGCTGGCAACGAGCTGGACATTTGCAGCGACTGTCATGATAACATCCTGACAGGTGCAAAATCGCACAGCGCGATAGGAGAATCTGGCTGCACGGGATGTCACAGCCCGCATTCTTCTTCGAGAGATCTGCTCCTCGTGGATGACAGAGATACTCTTTGCAAAGGATGCCACAAAGAACATTACGGAGAAGGAAATGCTGCCTCGACGCATCCCATGATCTCAGAGGGAGAGTGTGAGAAATGCCATCAACCCCATTCTGCCGATAACGAAACGCTGCTCGAAATGTCACAACCCGACCTCTGCTACAGCTGTCATGAAAGTGTCAGGCCCGAAGAGGGATACAATATACACGTACCGTTTAGAAAAGGTAACTGTTCCGGCTGCCACAATCCGCATAGCTCGGGCAATGAGAATCTGCTCATCAATGGGGTAGGGAACCTCTGTCTCTCGTGTCACGGACAGAACATCGCTCAGCTGAGGAGGGTGCATGGAGGTTATGAAATCGATAAGGGAGACTGTTCCATGTGTCATGATCCCCACTGGACTCCTCCGGGTAGTAAGTCGCTGTTGTATCCGGTTGTTCATGCACCCGTCGAAACCGGTTGTGAGGTCTGCCATACTCGTGGGATTCTGGCAGGCATGGAGGGAATAGAGGACTTGTGCGTCGGATGCCATGGCGAGGTGGTAGAGGAATCGGACAGATATGTTCACGAAGCGCTGAGGTTGAAGGGAAAATGTACGAACTGCCATAATCCTCACAGGGGCTATGGCAGTGAGCTCTTGAGGAAAGAGGGTGACGATGTCTGCTTTTCCTGTCACGACGAGAAGAGCAAGAAGGGCATGAGCATTGTGCATCCTCCGGTGCTCGATGGATGTCTCAACTGTCATTCTGCACACAGCTCGGCTGATAGGTTTCTGCTGCCGTCGGGTGTGAATGAACTCTGCGGAACCTGTCATTCGGATGTCCTGATGGTTCACAGTCATCCGTTTGGAGGCGAGGCGATAGATCCAAGGACGGGCGATAGCCTTACATGCGCTAGCTGTCATGACAGTCATTCAAGTGATATACGAGCGATACTCAAGGCAGATCCTAAGAGAGAACTGTGCCTGAGCTGTCATTATCTGGATAGGGATTTCGGACGAACCGCTGAGGGGGAGAAAAAACAGTGAATCAGAGGGGAGGAAGGAGTAACTAATTTATGAAGGATCGACACTCTCACTTATTCACAGCACTTTTCGGACTGCTGCTTCTTGTGTCTTTTCCGTGCATGCTTCTGGCACAGCGCGGCAGGGAATCTTTCGACGGCGCCAGGATCCACATCGGCGGCGTAAGTCCTGATCTCATGAGTCCCATGATTCCGCCGGGTGAGGGACCTTACCATTACGGGGAGAACCTAAACTGTACCGACTGCCACGTAATGCACGCAAGCATGCAGCACAATTACCAGGGCGGTACCGGCCCCGAGGGTCCGATTGAAGGTTTCCCGTGGGAGACCACGCCGACCCCATACCTTCTCAAAGCACCGGATCCTCTTGACCTATGCCTGATGTGCCACGATGCCATGTCGGGAGTACCTGATGTTGTTGGTGAGGATGTCAATGGTCTGGTGCAGCGGGCAGGAGGATATTTCGATCAGCCCGAAGTGGAGAACACACATGGCCATGACCTCGGTCGAGATCTTCCGGCTGCCGGTGACTGGGATTTCTGTTTTCGCTGCCACTGGGGCGATCCGGAGGATCAGAAAGTGACATGCATCGACTGCCACAATCCACACGGAAATGGTAACCCCAGGAACCTGCAATGGGCTTCCGATCCAGATGCGACTCCGCCGCTCGGCCTTTTCATCGATCCTGCAGCAGGTGACCTGGATCGCTACGAGCGTGCTCACGTGTCATACGGGACCCTCAACTCCGAGACACTGAGAGAGGTGACGAACATCTGCCTCGACTGCCATCACGTGTTCTCCGGAGGCAGTTACATCGATCCCGATGGGGATGGGATTCACTCGAGGCATCCCACCTACGACAGCGAGAGGAGTTCTCCCAATCACATCGATCAGGGGGAGGCTCGGGGATCGACGAACCCGGATCACTGGGAGGATGGAACAGGATCCGGTTTCGAGGGTACCGAGAGAGTGAAGTTTGTGGTTGATGGGGCAAGCACGTATGATGAGGCCCTTGTTGTCGATGCGGCGAGCAACGGGGTCTTCTGTCTTTCCTGCCATTACGTGCATGGATCGGATGAGCCTTTTGCGCTCACCTGGCCAGTAGAGGACGTGTTGAATTATGTCGGTTGTGACCAGTGCCACTACCTGGCCAGAGTAGAAACTCCACTACATGCAATCAACATAAGGAGGGGAGCGGGTGTTAGGTAGAAAGTGGCGCAGGAAAATGTGAGTTGGACACTATCATCTTTAATATTGCAGATCTCAGGAAAGGATGGTATATTTACGGAAAATTTCATCAGGGATTTTCTTAAAAGTGCAGCGTACTGTTCTTTGAAATGGAGCAGTCTTCACCGAGGGAGGTAGAATGAAGAAAGCGCTCTTAGTTTTGCTTACAGCTGGGTTCATCGCCGCTCTGTTTGTCTCTCAAGGCATCTTTGCAGCAGAAGAGGGAACTCACAAATACGTCGGAGCGAAGAAGTGCAAGGTGTGTCACATGTCAAAGAAAAAGGGTGCTCAGTTTACGAAATGGCAGGAGAGCGCCCATTCCAAAGCGTATGAGACTCTAACGAGCGACAAGGCCAAAGAGGTGTATGCCAAAGCCGTACCGGGAGGCTCAGAAAACCCTGCCGAATCGGAAAAGTGCCTTTCGTGTCACAGCACTGGTTATGGGAAAGGTGCAGAGCTATTCACAGATACATTCGACAAAACCGAGGGGGTAGGTTGTGAGGCTTGTCATGGGCCGGGAAGTGATTACATGAAAATGAGCGTGATGAAGGACCAGGCAAAGGCGGTTTCGGCAGGACTGGTGATTCCAAATGCCGACACATGCACAGGCTGTCACAATGAGAAGAGCCCGACTTTCACGGAATTCGATTTCGATAGTTTCTACCAGAAGATCGCCCACCCATACCCGTCAGAATAAGCCATTGAAACGCATACGGCCCCTCACCTCCGGATGAGGGGCCTATGTGTTTCATTGTTCCTGCTCCTTCTCATCTGGATTGAGATCCAGAGATATTTCTATCCTGCCGGGATTCTTGCAGCCTTTGAGAGTGCTGATCATCCCGAGGATCGCATTCGATAGGATATCCTTCACAAAACCTTTGAGCCCTATTTTCCTTCCATCGACATGGACTTCTATCTTCATTTTCTTTCTCCTCTGGGGCCTTAGGAATCGGTTTTCGATAAAGTCAGCGATGCCTTCTACATCATCGAGATCGAAGTCAGGCAGGTTCTCTGTAGCAGAACCTCTTCCTATCGTCGCGATGAGGCCCCTCCGGTTGAACTCCACCTCGTTCCCAGCTGCATAGAGCGCTATCTTCGGCAGGGGCGAATGCTTATATCCTTCCAGCAGGACCAGGTCCAGATCGTTCATACAGAGCTGGGCTATGTGGTGCGGCTTGTCCTGGTCATTCGTATGAAAATGCGGCATGGCGGCTCCCTTGGGCCAGGTGAGCATGACACGGGAGGCACCCGCCTCCTTGAGCCGCCAGGTGTCCGTACCGGGTGAATCGAGTGAGAAGGGGTGGTGGGAGTTCTTCATCACCCCTACCCGATAATCCCTTTCGGTCAATACCCTGAGAAGGCCCTCTAATAAATGCGTTTTTCCGCTCTTCTTGGGGCCTATGATAGCGACTACCTTCACCATTGTCATAAACCTCGCCGGATAAATATAGTCTGTTATCACCGCGGGTCAATGTTTGAAAAAGGAGGACTTTCCCCATTTTTCCTGGAACTTAGTGCTGCGTTTCACAAATACGGTGACG
>JBHIFB010000064.1:0-16506 GCA_046760905.1 Candidatus Glassiibacteriota bacterium
GTGCTGCGTTTCACTTCCAAGATACGTCACCATATTTGTGAAACGCAGCACTTAGTTTTGATTCCTTGCAAAGTTTTGCTTCTTCAGTGATACACTGTGGCATCAGTCAGAATCAGGGAAAATCTTCTTCGCAGAGTGGATTTTTTTCCAAATCCGATTAAAATTAGATAATAGTGTATCCCCAGGAGAAATTCAGGATCAACCCTGGTTGCGGATTGAAGACTGGCACGGGGGAAGAGACTACAGCTCACTGAGGAACATGGTACATGCGACCCGAAACTTGTAAGGATGAACACAGGGCAGCTAAAAGCCAGGAGTTCTGTAGATGAAAAAGGAAGAACTGAGAGAGATCCTGAAGGACAGCATATTGCTGTTCGACGGGGCGGTCGGAACGATGCTCTATTCCCGAGGGATATACATCAACCGCTGCTTCGACGAGCTTAACATCTCAAAACCCAAGCTGGTCAAAGAAATCCACGATGCTTACCGGAAAGCCAAAGCCGACTGCCTCGAAACAAACACCTTTGGTGCTAACCGCTTCAAGCTCACAGCCCACGGCTTCGGGGAGAAACTGGAGGAGATCAACCACCGTGGTGCTCAACTTGCTAAGGAGGCTGCCGGTGAAGAGCTCCTCGTGGCTGGCTCTATCGGGCCTCTCGGAATCCGGATCGAGCCGTGGGGGCCAACCTCCGTGGATGAGGCGAAAGAGGCCTTCCTTGAACAGGCGACCGCACTGAAGGGCGGTGGTGTCGACCTCTTCATACTCGAGACCTTCTCGGATCTCAGTGAGATAAGGCAGGCCATCAGAGCATGCCAGGAACTCGGTGATCTGCCGGTAATAGCATCGATGACAATCGGTGACGATGGAAACTCACTGTATGGTACATCTCCCGAGATATTCGCCCAACGGCTGGATGACTGGGGAGCCGACGTGATCGGGATTAACTGCAGCGTCGGTCCCCGCATGATGATGGAGGCTCTCGAGAAGATGGTGAAGGTGACCGACAAGCCCATCTCCGTGATGCCAAACGCCGGGACACCGCAGGAGGTTGAAGGAAGGAACATCTACCTGGCCTCGGCAGAATACATGGCGGAATATGCGAGGCGCTTTATCCAGGCAGGAGCTAAGATAGTCGGCGGATGCTGCGGAACAACGCCTGAGTATATCAGAGCGATGCACAATGCCATCCGCTCTCTGGTGCCGCAGCAGAGAACCGTATCGGTTGTGGTGGAGAAGAAAGACGTCGAGGAAACCGAGCCTGTTTTGACCGCTGAGAAATCACGCCTCGGTAAGAAAATCGCCTGCGGCGAATTCGTAGTCACGGTTGAGATCGTCCCGCCCGGAGGTTGCGATGCATCGGGTGTACTGGAAAAGGTAAAACTACTGAAAGAGAATCAGGTGGACGCGGTGAATGTCCCCGATGGCCCGCGTGCCCTGAGCAGGATGGGTGCACAGCAACTGAGTCTGCTAATTTATCAGCAGGTCGGCATCGAGCCGATACTGCACTACACCTGCAGGGACCGCAACCTGCTTGGAATGGTCTCGGACATGCTCGGGTTGGATGCGGTGGGTTTGAAAAACCTGCTGATCATAACGGGGGATCCGCCGAAGATGGGTGATTATCCAGATGCCACAGCTGTTTTCGATGTCGACTCCATTGGCCTTGTGAATATCGTGAATTACCTGAACCGTGGAGTGGACCTCGGAGGGAATCGAATCGGCAAGCCCACAGGCTACCTGATTGGTGTTGGTGTCAACCCGGGCGCAATCGAGCTGGAAACAGAGATTCGCCGCTTCGAATGGAAGGTGAAGGCAGGGGCCGAGTTCGCGATAACACAGCCTGTATTCGACGTTGACATGCTATTGAGCTTCCTGGATAAAATTGAACATGTACGCATACCTATCATCGCCGGTATCTGGCCGCTTGTCAGTCTCAGAAACGCCGAGTTCATGAACAACGAGGTCCCGGGCGCCTCGGTTCCGGATGAGATCATGTCCCGCATGAGAGCGGCGAAAACAAAAGAGGATGCACTGCGGGAGGGGATTTCTATCGCCAGGGAGACCGTTCTCAAGGTCAGGGACAGCGTGGAAGGTATCCAGGTGTCGGCCCCCTTCGGCAACGTGCAGCATGCGCTGGATGTAATCTCAGTCCTTCAAAATCAGTGACAGATGATACCGTACTGAATATTGATTCTGGTTGACAATCCCTACAGTTCCTCATATCATCATTGAAAGCATTTGCAGGCCCACGATCGAACAGCGCATGAAGAACCTGGCGAGAGATGAAAGCCAAAACAATTCTCCTTGCATGGCTCCTGATCTTCGCCCTACTTGTCGGATCGACACTGAACAATACCAGACCCTATCAGGGTGATGAGTCGATTTACATCACATCGGCAATAAGAATGATAGAGGGCGGGAATTATCTGGTGCCTGAATATTTCGGGAACATGAGGTTTCAAAAACCGATCCTTCCGTACTGGGTCACTGTTGCTGGATACAGGATCTTCGGCATACATCTGTGGAGCGGGAGAAGCCTGTTTCTGCTCATATCCTGCATGACATTGATGTTGGTATATCACTTCTCAAAGCTTCTTTCAGATGATCTGGAATTCTCACTTATGAATGTTTTTCTACTCTCATCCTCAACACTTTTCTTCGAATTCTCACGTGTGTCGATGACCGATCTGCTCCTCACATTTTTCATGACTGCGAGCCTTTTTTTCTTCTGCAGGGCGCTGCAAGACCCTGCCAGTCTGAAAAGAAACTACATGATCGCTTATGGAAGCATGGGATGTGGATTCATGTCGAAGGGCTTTCTTGGAACCATCCCTGTTTTTGCAATGCTGATCTACCTGCTAATAATGAGACCAGGGAATTACAAAAAACATCTTAAAAATCTGTTCTCGCCGATCAATCTGCTTATCTTTTCCCTCATCGTTCTCCCATGGTACACTTTCGTCTTCCTTAACTACTCACGGCTCGCCTCGAAGCAATTACTCGCAGAATCCTCGCAACTGCTGCCCGATGCCACGTCCATCATAGGCAACACGGCATTCTATGCTAAGATCCTCGTTACAAACTACTTCCCTGTCACCACAATAGCTGTGATCATGTTGTTTAAGAGGCGAATCAGGTTCCCGGGAGTTTTCGGGCTACCACTCGCCTACATGATTCTTCTCATGGCGGTTCTTGTATTCTCAATGAAGCTCAACAAGTCACGGTATCTCTTGACCATGTTCCCGACGCTCACACTCTTTGCAGGCTACACCCTGCATCGGAGCAATATGACAACCACCATGCGGAATGTCTCGATAGCCGTGCTTTGTCTTCACGTAGGCTTCTTTCAATTCTATTCCAGCATTTCTGGTGAACCTGTAAAGGAACTGGTTATGTACTGGAATGAGAATGAGAACGGGGATCTGGCGCTGTTCGGCCTCGACAATAAGAGGATGAGCTGGGCACAAGCCCTGTCAAACGGTAAGTTGATGGATTATAACGATGGTATAAAATATTTGATCGTCCCCGAGAAAGAGCTCGGTGGCTTCACCGGTTACGAGGTAATAGCAGACAGGGACCGCATAAAAAAATTGTATATAGAAGATTTTAAATTCACAAAGGAGAAAAGGAATTTTTACCTGCTGAAGAGGCTTGAATGATCACTTACTCATTGATAATCCCTGTAAATAACGAGCAAGAGAGTCTGCCGGTGCTGATGGCAGAGATTGATGCCGTGAGACGGAATCTGGCAGGCGAACTTGAGGTGATATTTATAGACGATGGAAGTACCGACAGAAGCTTCGATGTATTGAAAGAGTTAAGGGATGAGTATGCTTACATAAGAATAATACGATTCGACAAAAGATACGGGCAATCCTCGGCATTCAGTGAAGGCTTCAAAAGCGCACGGGGAGAGATAATCATCACAATGGATGCTGACCTCCAGAATGATCCCGGGGATATTCTGAAGTTACTCGAATTCTATCCCGATTACGATGTGATCACGGGCAAGAGGACGAGACGGCGAGACAGTATAATAAAGATCCTCTCCTCGAAGATCGCTAACTCTGCCAGGAACTGGTTAACAGATGAGGACATCGTGGACACCGGTTGCTCATTGAAGATTTTCAGTGGGAGATATGTGAAAAACTTGAAATTATACGAAGGCCTTCACAGATTCCTTCCGACTCTGTGCAAACTCGAAGGTGCGAAGGTGATAGAGGTCGAGGTGTCTCACAGGGAGAGAAGGTTCGGCAAGACCCATTACGGAATCGGCAATCGACTGTTCAGATCCCTCAATGATGCATTCGCCGTCCGCTGGATGAAGAAGAGGGCCATGAGATATAAAATCGAAAGGAGAATCGAATGATATGGGACTGGTGGGTAGCAATAGGACTGGTGGCCCAGGCTGCGTTCAGCATGCGTTTTCTGATTCAGTGGATAGCGACTGAACGCAGAAAGCAGAGCTATGTACCGATCTCCTTCTGGCATTTCAGCATAATAGGGGGGACGTTGCTTCTGATCTATGCGATACACAGAAGAGACCCGGTGTTCATACTGGGCCAGGTCACCGGTGTTTTCATCTATTCGAGAAACCTGTATTTTATATATAAGAGCAAAACCCGGAGGGCATAAAAGCTGAAAATGGATTCTTATCTTTACCGTTTCAGAGGCGGCCCATGCGGGCTGTGAGAAGAAGGGGAAATAGGGCGGTTCTCGTGGAGGTCCAGGATCCTCTTCGAGCGGAAGGTGAAGCGTTGATCAGGGTGGATCTTGCCGGCATCTGTGCCACGGACCTGGAGATACTCAGAGGGTATTTGGAGTTCGATGGCACACTGGGACATGAATTCGTCGGAACGGTGCTCGAAGCACAGGATGAGTCTCTCGTCGGTAAAAGAGTGGTCGGAGGCATAAACTGCGGATGCAGACGGTGCGAGTTCTGTCGTTCTAATGATTTCAGGCACTGCCCGGAGAGAACGGTGCTCGGCATCTTCAGTCGGGATGGAGCCTTCGCAAATATGCTGACACTCCCGGAGGAGAACCTGGTAAAAGTTCCCGATCATGTCTGGGATGAAGAAGCCGTCTTCGCCGAGCCGATAGCCGCCGCTCTCGAAATCACCGAGCAGGAGGAGATCAAACCGCATGAGGATGTGCTCGTGATGGGTGACGGGAAGCTCGGTGCCATCATCGCAATGGTGCTAAGAGAGGAAGGGGCAAACGTGGTGGTATCGGGCAGGTCTACCAGGAAGCTCGCGCTGCTCGCCGAGCTGGGACTTGAGATCCTCGCTCAAAGTGATCTTAGGAAGTTCCCTGTTGTAATAGATGCCACCGGTTCTCCCGATGCGCTGATCGAAGCAATCGAGAAGACTCGACCGAGGGGCAGGTTGATACTAAAGACAACGTCTCACAAAGATACCACCCTGAACACGAGTCGAATCGTCGTGGATGAGATCACGGTCATCGGTTCGCGGTGTGGGCCGATGGACAAGGCGATAGAACTCATAGGGAAAAGATCCCTCCCAACGGGGAAACTCATCACCTCCACCTTCGATCTTTCCCAGGCGCCTGAAGCATTCAGGGTGGCCTCCCTTCCCGATTCCCTCAAAGTTTTATTGTCACCGTGATTTCTTCCCTGAAAGTTATTCGATCAACTACATCAGGTTCCCTATACTAAAACCGACCACCATCTCGTCAGAATCATGAGTTAAGATGGTGGCCGTCTTAGATGATCTCAGATACCGCTAGATGCTCACCTGGAACTGCAGCAGCAGGACGTCGTTCTTTATGGTGCTACCGGTCCCCCAGTCGTTCTCCTCTATACGGTGTATATAGTTCACATAGACCATGGCATGGTAGCTCTCGATGTAGCGGTTAAGGCCTATGGTTATCCAGGTCCAGCGATCGTTACCGGTATCGGTGTTCGGATCCATGACCTCGACCCGTCCCAGGATCCCCACGTGGGGGTTCACCCTGTACTCGGCATGGCCGTATAAACCCATGCTCTTCAGGTCATCAGCGCCTCCCGGCTGCTCGTCACGCCCCAGAACCAGCTCACCGTTGACCGTGAATTTCTCGGCGTTCACCAGGCCGAAGAAGCCGAACCTGTTGTATGCCATGTCCGATTCCTCTGCGAAGAGGAGGTTACCGAGCCAGGTATAGGCACCCACTTTCACCTTCGCGAAATCCGTCTTTGGCTTATATCCGGCGCGCAGAAGGACGTCTTTACCATCGTTGTTGTCATTGATGTTGTTGTTGGGTCCATTGAAGATCCCGGTGGTGATGTCCATGTTCTCAGTCACAGTATTCGTCTGGATACCCGTCTGACGCCACACCGCATAGTTGAACCGGCTGTCGATAAGAAATAGTGGATAGTTGATCATGTCAAGCTTCCCGGTGTGACGGGGCATGTAATGGGTGAAGTTCGGCAGCCAGCGGCCGACCGATACAGTCGTTTTAGGGATCAGATCGGTGAAGATCATCTTGTAATCAAGAATCCCAAGACCGTTTCTCATCTCGTTCTGGACGAAGTATTTCACTTTCCCCGGCACCATCTCACCCCAGAAGAGGAATCGAGCCCGATTCAGTGTGAACTGACCGTTGACCGCAGTTGAATCTTCGGCATTGCTGTAATCGTATCCTGCCTGAAGCACCGTCCCGATCTTGAGCGTACCCTGCCCCACCTTCAGGTCGGCAAGCTGAGCGTTGCAATCGGCTCTAGCGATAAGCGACAGAACGCTAATGAGAATCACTGGTAAGAAGAATTTTCTCATTTGAATGACCTCCAGAGATCAATACAATCGTTTTATGATAGAGATAGAGACCGGTTGAAGTAATTTTTAAGTGGTGGAAAATCTCTGTAAGCTTTAATCCGGGCTGGGGAAGCCCGCAGTTGTTTGCAGAGCGAGTGTGTATGTCAGTCCCTATCAAGGATCCAGTACTCTTCCCGGCTTCGCCAAGAAGAGGAATCGTTCCCCTCTTAGACCTCCTTGTTGAGGTTCTCGCCGCCATTTGAGCGCGAGCATTGGCCTGCTATTCTCACTGAGGAGCTAGACTCCTCACTCTGCTTTCCACACACATGCACTATACAGTCTTACGCGCGGCAGTATACAACTTTTCCCGGCCAGTGTCAATAGTCTTCGAAGCAATCCTCCACTTAATGTTCACAGAAGAACTTTTTAATCCCCCTCTATAACTATGGTTGGAGGAATCCAGTGAGTCAGGCAGGTATTTTCCGGTCGCTGTGAGTCGCTGACGGAGAGGTTTAAGAGATCATGCGTTCTGACGGGCCTTCTCGAGTTCTTCGCTCGTATTGATGTTGAAGAAAATCTTATCGGGATCGCCAATGTGGAAGAATTCTTCCTCATCGACGATACGAACGTTGAGTTTGCCATCACGTGTCAGCTTGAAGAGAGAATACGTTCCCGCCCGGATGAGCTCCTTTACACGAGAAAGACATCCCGCTGAGTATATCCCGACTTGCGGTTGGACGAAGCCTGCTAGGCGACAGACTGTGATATCGTGGCCGGCAGCTCTCTCCAAGAGAAACAGAAGGAAATCAGCGGTAAGGAAGGGCATGTCGCACGGAAATATCAGCGTCCTGCCGTAAGCCAGAAGACAGCTGTATAGACCTGCCATGGGTCCCTGACCATCAACGTCTTTGAGCGTTTCTGTACCATTCAAGGACAGCTCATTATCCCCGCAGGAGACGACCAGAGCGCTGCACTGTCCCCTCCTCTTCACCTCTTCGGCAACACTGATGGCGTGATCTATGAGCCTCTTACCCATTAGGAACTGTAAGCACTTTTGTCCACCCATCCTCCTTCCGCTGCCCCCTGCCAGTATGCAAACAGTCGTATCTCTCATTTTTGCAGTTACTTTTTCCGATTCTAAAGGCAAATCTTCCTCCACTCCCTTTCCCTTCCAGCTGCAAGTAAATTTTAGAAGCGCATCCAGGTCAGAACTCACTTGCGACTGTGAGATTCAATCCGGGGTAAAGATATCTTTATAATCATGATTTCGCAAGACAGTAAAATGGATCCCGCAGTATTGATTCAGGCTACCTTAACTGTTATTTTTCCATTGAGGACACCGTCTCATTTAAGACTCTCTTTGCTTAACCGCCCTTAAAAGGCGGTGCGGGAACGTCAAATGGAAGAAGTGGAGATAACCAAAATCAACCGCAACCGGCGGTTCGTCGAATCAGATGTCGTGGCCATGGAGGTCCCGTTCACAATCAACCTCAATGGCTCGGAACTGGTCACACTGCTCTCCAGCCCGGAGGATCTGCGCGAGCTCGCTGCAGGATTTCTGTTCTCGAGCGGTCTCGTGAAGAAACCCGATGAAATAGAGACTATTACGATTGACCAGGAGAAATGGCTTGCCGAGGTATCCCTCGAGAAGAAGGAGGTGTCATCGGATCTCGTGTTCAAGCGGATGTACACCTCAGGATGCGGAAGGGGGACACTATTCTACAGTGCCATAGATCTTCTTCACCGTCACAAGAACAACTCATCCCTGAAGATAGAAAAGAGGAGAATTTTCAGACTCATGTCAGATTTTCAAAACGGTTCTACACAGTATAAACAGACAGGGGGGGTCCATTATGCAGCGTTGAGTGACGGGAAGGTGATAATCTTCATCAAGGAGGACGTAGGTCGCCATAATGCCGTGGACAAGGTTATCGGATGCAGCTTTCTAAATGGTTTCAGTTTCGACAACACGATATTTCTTACCTCCGGGCGAGTATCCTCCGAGATCGTCCTGAAGATCCAGAAGACGGGCTCCCCCATGCTCATCTCCCGCAGCGCCCCGACGAACCAGGGAGTACGCCTGGCCCGGGACCTGAACCTGACCCTCATCGGGTTCGTACGGGGCCAGAGGATGAACATATACAGCGCTTCAGAGAGAGTGCTGGCTTAAACCGGTCACACATACGCCTCGAATCGGCCTACGCTACCTGCCTGTTCCTGCTGCATAAAATCATTGACAATCAGCATCGAGTTGAGTTATCTTAACAGCATCGATGAATACCAATGAGCTACATGGACAATGTAGCCGCCCCTCACCATTCATGTTTATTCATAATACCGAGGGGAATTGACCACCCGGGGTCACGAATTCCCCGGGTTGATTGCTCAACGAACGAAATAAGCATTTGAAATTAAATGAACTTAGATAGATTCGAGGAGACCTTAGCCTTGATTCTCGGGCTTGTGGATCGCCTCGCCAGAGATGATCCCGCCCAGGATACGGTCCTCGAAAACCATGGGACGATCCGGGAGCGTTTCAATCGCGGAGAGACCCTGATATCACAGCTACCCATAACAGTTCGGCCAGGCTACGCGGCAGAATTCTTCTATCATCTTCTCGACATACTTGACAACTCCCCCGATCTTCCCGAACCTGCCCTCCGACTCACAGAATCAATTCGCTCCGGAGCGATTTCAGACGATGAATTTGTCCGGGCCTCACTCGATGACGATACCCGCTATTTCATCAGCTTGGGAAGAAAATATGACATAGACCTCGCCTTCCTGGTATTCGTTGCAGTGTATGCGGCTCGTCCCGTCCGTGAACCGATCGCAGCACGTTTGCTTCGGCTGGTGGATATTTCACAGTGGCAGGCCGGTCACTGCCCGGTATGCAGCCACTGGCCGGCACTCGGATTGATCGACCCCAACCGGCGGCGTTTCCTCTGGTGCAACTGCTGCGACACGACATGGCAATTTTCACGGCTCAAGTGCCCTTTCTGCGGCACAGATGATCAAAACAAGCTCAGGTATCTAACGATTAATGACGATGAATCACGGCGGGTGGATGTGTGTGATACCTGCCGTCGATATATAAAACACAGGGTGGGTGAAACCACATGCAACTTCGACTACGAACACTTGTTGACCTACAATCTCGATATGGCCGTGGCCCGGCAGGGCTACTTCCAGGAGGTATACGCAGCCGTCCGTGCTGAGCGGGGGCCAGGCCATATGCAGTGAGACACAACAGAGAAGCATTTCTAGAGGAGGTGCCATGAAGCTCGACCGACGGCAATTCTTAAGACTTTCCGGAACGAGCGTCTTAGGCGCGATGTCGGGACTGCTTGATCCACACGAGATCCATGCAGCCAGTGAGGTTCCTCTTAAAACCGCTTTCGCGAAGGAGACCACAACCATATGCCCTTATTGCGGAGTGGGGTGTGGCCTCATCGTTTCAGTCAAAGATGGCCGTATTGTCAACATAGAAGGTGATCCGGACCATCCGGTGAACGAGGGCTCACTCTGTTCCAAGGGGCAATCTCTATACCAGGTTGCAGTGAACGAGCGGCGCTTGCGGCAGGTTCGCTACAGAGCCCCCGGTTCCGATAGATGGGAGGACAAATCCTGGGACTGGGCTCTCTCTGAGATCGCGAAAAGAATAAAGAAGACTCGTGACGAGACGTTCATAGAGAGGGATTCAGACGGCTATCGGGTTAACCGTACCGAAGGCATTGCTTGCCTGGGCGGTGCTGCTCTTGACAACGAGGAATGTTATCTCTATTCGAAGCTCGCCAGAGCATTGGGAATAGTCTATCTGGAACACCAGGCGCGCATATGACACAGCTCAACTGTCGCTAGTCTGGCGGCAACATTTGGCCGTGGAGCGATGACGAACCACTTCATCGACATGAAGAACGCCGATGTCGTTATGGTCATGGGTTCGAATGTCGTTGAGAATCATCCTATCGCAGCAAGGTGGGTGGAGAGGGCGAAGGAAGGAGGAACGATCATTCTCAACGTGGATCCCCGCTTCACCCGGACCTCCTCGTTCGCCGACGTCTATGCCAAGATGAGATCCGGTACCGACATCGCATTCGTCGGGGGCATGATAAACTATGCCCTGCAGAACGGTTATTACCAGAAAGAATATGTCGTTAATTATACGAACGCCTCGTTCATCGTGGATTCCGGCTACGGTTTCGATAACGGGCTTTTCTCGGGCTATGATGAGGCGAACCGGACATACGACAGGTCGCGTTGGCACTTCGAGCTGGATGAGAACGGTGTGCCCCGTAAGGACCCCTCTCTCTCGCACCCTCGATGCGTGTTTCAAATCCTGAAGAGACATTACGCACGATACACTCCAGAGGTCGTATGCTCAATCACCGGGACACCGATCGATACCTACGAGAAGATATGCAAAATCTACACTTCAACCTGGGCCCCCAACAGGGTCGGAACATGGCTCTATGCCATGGGGACGACCCAGCACACTCACGGCACGCAGAACATACGCACCTACGCCATCCTCCAGCTCCTTTTGGGCAATGTGGGGCTGGCCGGAGGAGGGATCAACGCCCTCCGAGGAGAATCTAACGTTCAGGGCTCCACCGATCATTGTCTTCTTTTCCACATACTCCCCGGCTACCTGAAATGCCCCGAGGCGGGAGTGGAAACTCTCGAACAGTACAGTAAGAAGTATTCGCCGAAGACGAATGACCCGCGAAGTGCGAACTGGTGGTCAAACACCCCGAAGTACATAACCAGTCTCCTAAAGGCATGGTGGGGTGACTCGGCCACGAGATCAACAGATTTCCACTTCGATTACCTTCCCAAGCGCGGTGCCAACTACTCGCACATATCACTATTCGAGGTCATGTACGCAGGCATCATCAAAGGGGCGATACTCTTCGGGCAGAATCCTGCAGTTGGCGGGCCGAACTCGAATCTGGAACGGAAGGCGCTGGAGAAGCTCGAGTGGATGGTGGCGGTTGATCTCTGGGAAACAGACACCGCTTCTTTCTGGAAGAGACCGGGAGTGAGCCCGGAGGATATTCAGACAGAGGTGTTTCTTTTGCCGGCCTGCTCGTCGATCGAAAAGGAAGGCAGTGTGACATCCTCGGGACGGTGGGGCCAGTGGAGATACGCCGCCGTTCACCCCTTGGGCGATTCGAAATCCGATCTCTGGATCCTTGACCGCCTGGCAAAGGCACTGAAGAAAGAATACGCCCGAGGAGGCACCTTCCCCGGACCAATCGAAGACCTTCACTGGGACTACGGTGAGGCTGAAGAACCCGACGTTCATTGGGTGGCAAAGGAGATCAACGGTTATTACTGGAACACGAGAAAGCAGGTGGTTTCGTTTGCGAAACTCAAAGACGACGGCTCAACCTGCTCCGGCAACTGGCTCTACTGCGGAAGCTACGTCAATCCCGAGGATGATGCGCTTGCACCCAATGGTAACAGGCTGGCCAAGCGCAGCAAGGCCTATGTCTACCCCGACGGTTCAAATGATCAGAGCGCAGCGAAAGTTATAGGCATCTTCCCAAACTGGTCCTGGTGCTGGCCCCTGAACCGCAGGATCATATACAACCGAGCTTCCGTCGATCCAAAGGGAAACCCCTGGAACCCAAAAAAGCCGGTGATCGCTTTCAAGGGCGAGGTTTTAAACGGCAAGTATGTCACAAAGAAGTGGGTTGGGGATGTGCCTGACGGGGGCTGGTACCCTATGCAGAATCCTGATGGGACATGGCGAAGGGATGCCAAGTATGCCTTCATAATGAAATCGGAAGGCCATGGGGAAATCTTCTCCATCGGCCTGAAGGACGGCCCTATTCCAGAGCACTATGAACCGCTCGAGACGCCTTTCATCATAGAAGGCAGGCACCCGCTATCCGAGACCATGCACAACCCGGTGATCAAGATCTGGGATACGCCCCGGGTCGATGAGCACGTGAAGGGGCCGGAAGGGGCAAAGCAGTATCCCATCGTTGCAACTACATACCGCGTCAGTGAGCACTGGCAGGCGGGTGCGATGACCAGGAACCTGCCCTGGTTATGCGAGCTGATGCCTGACGTGTTCGTAGAGATCGGGAGTGATCTGGCACGAAGAAAAAACATCAAAAATGGTGACCGGGTAGTTGTCAGGTCCGCGCGAGGTAAAATTTTCGCATACGCCCTCGTCACCGAGCGCTTCGCCCCCTTCAGGATCGGACCGGAAAACCGCCTGGTGGACCAGATCGGCATCCCATGGCACTGGGGTTATGCCGGGCTGGCTCGAGGGGACAGCGCTAACATCCTCACGCCGCATGTTGGTGATGCGAACACAATGATTCCAGAATTCAAAGCATTTCTCTGTAATCTACAGAAGGCATGAGGAGGGTTGACAAATGAAAGCGATGCTGTATGACTCAACGCGATGCATCGGCTGCCGAGGATGCCAGATAGCGTGCAAAAACTGGAATGAGCAGCCGGCAGGCAAGGCGACCTTCTTCGCCGGACCCGGTTACCAGAATCCGGCCGATCTAAACAGCAACACCTGGACTCTAATCACCTACAATGAGGTGGAACGCAATGGTCGCTTCGACTGGGTGTTCGGCAAACTTCAATGCATGCACTGCAACAGGCCATCGTGTGTATCCGCTTGTCCGGTTGCCGCTCTGGAGAAGACGGCTCTCGGCCCTGTAATATATCACCCTGAACGCTGCATCGGCTGCCGGTACTGCCAGTTTGCCTGCCCCTTTCTCGTTCCGCGGTACCAGTGGGAGAAGGCTGTGCCCTTCATCACGAAGTGTACCATGTGTTATGACAGGATCTCAAATGGCGGTGTTCCTGCTTGCGTGAAGGTATGCCCCACACGTGCGATGGCCTTCGGTGGGCGGGACGAGATTATCCGGGAAGCCGAGAGAAGGATCGCCTCGGCCCCCAGCCTCTACCTGCACCACATTTATGGCAAGGAGGAAGCCGGTGGCACCTGTGTCCTCCATCTGTCCAGTGTCCCATTCGAGAAGCTACAGTATCAGCCGAACGTTCCCGAGGAAGTGCTCCACGAGTACACTCATCTGGTCGGCATTGAAGGACCAATCCTGAAATGGGTTGTCGGTGGACTTGCGGTGGGTCTGGCCGGAGTCTGGGCTCTCGCGAAACGGAAAGATGAAGTTTCCAGGATAAAGTCCCACGAGCGGAAGGAGGTGTGAAATCCATGGAATCTGCATCAGCTAATCTCAGAAAGAACTTCTCGGTACACCCCTTCCGAAACGGGATAATCGCCATCCTGCTCGTTCTCGGACTCTGGTCGCTCTTCTACCGTCTGCTGGCTGGACTCGGCGCCTCGACGAACCTGAATGACGCCTGGCCCTGGGGAATCTGGATCTCCTTCAAGCTCTGCATGGTGCCAATGGGTGGTTGCGGTTTTGTCATGGCCGCTCTGGTCTACATATTTGGCATCGAGAAGCTACGTCCGCTCCTGCGACTGGGAGTGCTCTGCGGAATGCTCCTATATGCAGCATTTGTAATACTTCTGATCGCGGACCTCGGTCTTCCTTGGCGTATCTACCATCCGATTTACATGTGGCAGCCGGAGTCGATCATGTTCGAGATCGCATGGTGTGTGATGCTGTACCTAACCGTGCTCATCATGGAGTTCCTCCCGAACGTTGCCGAACGGCTACCGAACCTGGCTCACCTTATCAGGATGGTGGTGATGGTAATCACCGGTGTTGTTGTCGTCATGATCGTGGCCGTCTTCGGAAAATCAATCGCCGCAATCGGTGTCGCGATATTAGCACTGGCCATAATTGCAGGAGGCGCATACCGCCGGGGATGGGATCTCTCCCATACCATTGTGGTTGTCCTGGTTATCGAGGGTATCATTCTCTCAGTCCTCCACCAGTCCTCGCTCGGTTCCCTTTTTCTCATCACCAAGCACAAGATGGAAGCCCTGTTCTTCAGTCCGTTGATTCCATTTTTCTTCTTCATCACCTCCATCACCGGGGGCCTGGCCCTGCTGATGTCAGTTGGTATTGCCACATCCTGGGCGGTGAACCGGAAAATAGAGATGCCGGTCTATCAGCAGATAGCAGGCTACCTGCCTTATGTTCTTGCGTTTTATCTTGTATTCAGGGTGATGGATATCGTGATCCGTGGGAACGCCTTTGACGCATTCGAACCAACGATAACCACTTCCATCTTCTGGTTCGAAATACTAATCGGTGTCGTCGCTCCGATGACATTGTATCTATTACCGGATGTTCTGAGATCAGAGAGAGGTATATTCTGGACTAGCGTTCTCGTCGTCTTCGGACTCTGGGAGAACAGGTTCATCTGGACCCTGCTCGGTCAGCACCCATTCAGCATGAGCGGCCAGAGTTATTTTCCATCTTTCATGGAGTTCATGATCCTGATCTTGATGGTGATCTTATTAGGGATAACCTACAGGTTCCTTGTCCGAAACGTGCCGGTGTTCCCTGAGGGACCACTCGCTGAGAAGCGGTTGTAAGGGGGATGATGTCATGAGTCCACGAGCGCAATTTCTGACTACGGCCCTTACGGTTTTCGTTGGGGTCATGATCGTATTCGTCACAGCAATGCTTTTGAGTCTGCGTAATGAGGTGATGGAGTTGAAGGAGTCCATGGTCACCGAAGAGACCCTGGCTCAGTCAAGGGTTCCACAGCTGCGCCTCTTCGCGGAGGAGGAGTGCACCTCGTGTCACACGGAACGAAGGTTTCTCACAGAGCACCGGACCTCAGACCAGTTGATGGCGATCGTTAAGAAGATGGGAGCGATGCCCGATGTCCACCTCACGGATCGGGAGGTGAACCTTGTTCATGCCTCGCTCAATGTACTGAAGTGCACGCAGTGTCACGAATCAGACGTATTGAAATCCCTTGCTCTGAAGAGCGAGTCGGAGAGGCTTGCGATCATCAAAGCGATGGCCAAGAAACGTGGGTCCAGGATAACACCGGAGGAGGTGATGAGTATACACAAGGGCCTCGAGTTGATACTCGGCTTCTAAAGGGTATCCACTGCGGGGGATACCCTCAGGCCACTACCCCTCTTCTCGATGATCTATTCCGCCCCCGGAGATGTCAGTGTGCCCTGGAGGGGGAATCCGGATGGAGGGTTCTGCCTTTGCCTAATCCGTTTGTAGTGGCTGGTGCGCTACACTTGACAGTGAATCGAGGCTGGGATAGCTTTTCATTGATAGGGGTTCGGAGATGGCTGTAGCCTGCCCCCCCTCGGCTGTAACGGCTATGTGTGGTTGAGTAAGGACAACCGGGACCTGTGATGTATCCAAATGCTGCAAGAGAATGGAGATGGAAATTCGTCTTCCCGCAGAAAACCAGGTGGGTGAATCGGCGAAGCGGCGAGCAAGGTCGGCATCATCTGGACGAGTCCATTATACAGAAGGCCGTCAAGGTGGCGGTGCATGATGCCGGTATCACAAAACGGGCAAGCTGCCAAACACTATGACATTCTTTCGCAACCCACCTTCTTGAGAATGGATACGACATAAGAACAGTTCAGGAGCTTCTAGGGCACAAGGATGTGAGGACAACAATGGTCTACACTCACGTACTGAACCGAGGGGGCAAGGGTGTGAGGAGTCCCATGGATTCCATTTATCTCTGGTAATTGCAATGTTATCTGGAAACCTTATAAGATACAGTGGATCGTGCAAAAACATGGAAAGTGCTTGACATCAAAGCGATTGCATGGTATCAATACTTGAGTGTTATACCGCAAGAAAACAG
>JBHIFB010000065.1:0-16008 GCA_046760905.1 Candidatus Glassiibacteriota bacterium
TATTTGTGAAACGCAGCACTAAGGAGGAAAGAAGTGTTTACCTTCCAGGAAGGAGTGGAAAATGGCAAAAAACGAAATCTGCCATGTGGAGTGGTCCTCTACAGACCTCGAGCGCACGAAGGATTTCCTTTCAGGCCTGTTCGGATGGAAATTCGAACCGTTTGGAGAGAACTATCTGCTTTTCTCAGCACCAGAGGGGATCGGTGGAGGCATCATGAAAGTGGATGAAGTAAAAGTCGGGGAATCTCCCTACATATATACCGAAGTGGATGAAATAGAGCCGTATCTTGAGAAGGCACAGAAGCTGGGTGGCAAAGTGGCGGTTACCAAGACGGAGATCCCAAACATCGGCTGGTTTGCCCATCTGAACGATCCGGATGGCAACGTTGTCGGTCTCTTCCAGGAGCTGAAGGAAAAGTAGATTTTAATGAGGGCGCCCCGTAATTTGCCCGGGCGCCCTCGACTGAAATCGACAAGCTTACACTCGTTTATTTGAGACCCGCTGCCTCTTCGAGCATGGCGGTCGTCACAGACTTGGGCCGTTCTATCGGATAGCCGAGAGCGCGGTCCCAGGTTATGTTGGCAAGCACCCCGATCGCTCGACCAATGCCGAAGAGCACTGTATAGAAGTCCCTTTCGGTAAGTCCGTAATACCACTGAATGACACCCGACTGGGCATCGACATTCGGCCATGGGTTCTTGGCCTTGCCCTGTTCCTGCAGCACGCCTGGTGCCACCTTGTAGATCATGCTGATGAGCTTGAACAACGGGTAGTCAGGTAGGTGCTTGAGACAGAACTCGCGCTGCGCTGTGTAGCGGGGGTCCGTCTTCCGAAGAACGGCGTGACCATAACCAGGAATCACCTGTCCACTGTTGAGCGTATCCCAGAGCGCCTTCCTCACAAGTTCCTCGGTCGGTTCCTTCCCACCGAGTTTGTCCATAAAATTCATGGTCCATCTCAGCACCTCCTGGTTCGCCAGACCGTGGAGGGGACCAGCGAGACCATTTATGCCGGCGGAGAGGGCATAATAACAGTCGGAAAGAGCCGAGGCAACGAGATGGGTGGTGTGTGCGGAAACGTTTCCGGATTCGTGATCGGAATGTAGGATGAAATACATGCGAGCCACATCATCGTATGGCTTGTCTATGCCCATCATGTGAGCGAAGTTTCCACCCATGTCGAGTTCCTTATCATCCTCGATGTGCTTGTCATCCTTGTACTTCATGCGGTAGATGTACGCGGCGATGACAGGGAGCTTGGGGAGCAGATTGGAGCAATCCTCAAACATCGGCTCCCAGTAGTCCATCTTGCTCATTCCCTCATTGTACTTCTGGACGAAGATAGACTCACGCTGCATCGACAGGATAGCAGAGGAGAACATCGTCATAGGGTGTGTATCACGCGGCAGGGCGCGCAGCACGTCTTTCACATACTGTGGAATGTCTCTGCGGGTTTTCCAATCCTCTACAACCTCCATGGTTTGGTCCATTGTCGGAACCTCACCGGTGAGGAGGAAGAACCAGAAACCCTCCACAAAGGGGTAATCACGCCCAGGAACCTTAGGAAGGGCTTCAAACGTTTCGGGAATCGTTTTTCCCCTGAAGCGTATCCCTTCATATGGATCCAGATAGGAAATATCGGTCACAAGGCACTTCACGCCCCTGGCACCACCAATAGCTTGACCGATTGTGACCTCGCTGACTTTGACATCACTGTGTTCCTTGAGCAATCGTGTGGTGCGGGGTCTGTGTTCTTCAATCTTCTTGTATAGAGTTTCCTTCAGAGTTGCCATCAACTGCCTCCTTTTAACGGGATCCCCGAGGCTTCCGGTTATCCCTACTTCTGGTAGGTAGTCCTCGGTGAGATAACGAAACTTCTCACACGAGTCAATTTACTTTCCACCAGCCCCGCTGTCAACTATAAGAAGCTTTCAATGAAAAGCGGACCACAATTCATCATTGACAGAGCTCAGGCCATTCAGCGTTCTATGCTCGGTCCCCCCTTCTGCCTTTGATGGGCCTTGCATTTCGGAGAAAGCTCTTCAGCTCTTCTTCAAGCTACAGGGATTGTGGGATGAGCTGTAACATCCGAGAATATAGATCTGTTTCCTGATTAAGTTGACAAGTATTTCTTCCTCGGGTATAATCGTTAAGAAAAACAGTCTTAGATTCTCGATTATCGTATCTACTAAAACAACTCAAATCACTTGCCATGCCATCGAGAGGCGAAGCGGTCATGTCTACAGATATCAGTTCCACGAAGTTCAGTACTAACATGCTCATGATAGTTCCACCATACATGATAGGAGGACCTCCGGCCGGCGCTGCGGCTTTACTCGGTTATTTAAAAGCGATGGGATGCCATGACTTCGATTTTCTCGATCTCAGGCTCTGGGCACCAGCTTTCACATTCACTCCAATGGATCATGCACCAACATTCAGATACGCCGGGGTCTTTGCAGAAAACTTTGTGGTAGATGTGCCGGATCTTCCGCTTGTCCTCGAGCTACTGCAATCGCACCAAAAACATCATCGGCCTCTCATCGGATCCATCAGCTCTCTTTTCAGAAGATACTGTCGGGAAAGACTACGTGAGCCAGAGTGGCTTTGGTCCTATCTCACAAGGATGGAACGCTTCCTGCGTACCATCTTCGAACAGTTGCCCGAACTCGATTTCGCTGGATTCACAGTGTGGCCATCGAACTACCTCACGACTCTTTTGGGAGCAGCCATCCTGAAGGAGCGCCGATCGGCGCCCTTCATCGTTGCCGGTGGGCCTCAGGTCACAGAAAGCAGATCTGCCGCGATGCTCGGCCTGAAAAGCGGCCTTTTCGATGTCGTCGTGCTGGGAGAAGGTGAGGCTACGCTCCTCGAATTATATGATCGATACCGTTCTGAGCGTGGAAATCACGCAGACCCTCTTCCGGGCGCTCTCGTGCTGGACAAACGCGGTGAGTTCAAGGAGCTCGGGCGTCCCCTGTTACCTCTTTCAAAACTGCCGCTTCCCAGTTTTGTCGAGATGGATCTTGATGCATATTCACCCCGACACCGGACGATAACCTCAGAGATTTCAAGGGGATGCATCAACAGATGCAGTTTCTGTAGCGAATGGGTCTTCTGGCGTCACTTCCGCACCATCATGCCCCAACAGGCAGCCGATAGAATCAGTGAATTGAAATCGCTGTATAACTTTCGGCGTGTCGCTTTCACCGACTCACTGGTTAATGGAGACAAGAATCAATTGCGACGCTTCGCTGAACTTTTAATCGAGCGGAATCTGGGCTTCGAATGGTCTGCCTATATGCGAGCTGAAATTGATGACGAATCAGCCGAACTCCTATATAAAGCAGGACTCAGAAATGCATTCATCGGTATCGAGTCGATGGATGACCAAACCCTGGATCTCATGAAAAAATCGAGAACCGGAGAAGACAATCTCAAAGCCGTAACATCACTGCTCACGCATGGGATCGCGGTTGAACTGGGGATCATCCCTGGATTCCCCGGTGATACGAGAAAACGTTTCCTCAGCACAATCGATGATCTTGAGGATCTGATGAGGCAGCATCCGGGGCAACTCAGCGTGAGTCTGGCGCCTTACACACTCACTCCCGGCCAGCCAATCTTTGGGGACCTTGAAGCTTTCGGATTAACAACAAAAGCGTGGGATCCCGAGTACCTGGAGATCGCGCCCCAATACTACTCAATCACGAAGAACATACCTTGCACGGTGAGCGGGAACAATCAGGGAGTTGAGCGGATGGGCCAGATGGCCTTGCTCGAATTCGTCGCCCGAAAGTACAAGAGGCTTGCGACAGGATTGCAGCAAGAGGGTTCCTCCAAAGCCGAGCCTTTCTCAATCTGGCAGATTCCTCTCACCTCTTCCCAATTTCAACTCACCGGAATTCTTGAAGGCTGGCACCTCGGGATTCTGGTGAGCGAAACGGGCGGCCTGTACGGTGCTATTCTCTCCGACCAAGAACTAGGCGAGTTCAGAAGATTGAGATACCTCGCAGCTTGTGAGTTTGCCGGAACTTTGCACCTGGATGAACTTCCCAAATCGATTTTTGGTGAATTCTTCAAGAAAATAGAACAGAACCACCTCCTGGCACCATCCCCTTTGCCAAGAATTTCGAGATTCTGCGGGCTCAGTGGTATCGAGGAAGATTACAGGCTCGCAATATCACCTCACGCCGTTGCTCGTGTTATACAATCCTCTTCTGGAGAAAGACTGGTTGTAGCCAATATTATTAGCATGCGTACCGCATCCCTGTCGATCGACACAATGCCGATTCTTTCACATATTGAAAGATTTGAATGCAAATCTATTGAATTGGAAAAATATATCGGTGAGGAACTTAGATACGACGTTAATAGCTGGAGACTCACCCGTAACGAACTGCACGAGATTGGTATAATCATAGCGTTTCCAGAGCGGGATCCAATGACGCAGTATTATACTGCAAAGGCGGTGAGAAGATAAGACGAGGTTGCCTTTTTATCATTCAATATAACCAAGAGCCCTCAATCTCTCCCTGTATTCGCGCTCCTCGACCTCGTCTGTTTCAACAGGTTCCATGGACGTTTTCTTCAGAAATTGATAGGTTGGAATCTTTTTCACCGGTCTCCTCTTGAGGAACTCATCCCGAAAAGCCTCCGTCAGCACTCTTCTGTCCATATCCTCCGCGGCCGGAAGCCCCATGAGGTGCAAAACAGTGGGTACTATGTCATGGATACCAGCTTTCTGGATGAACTGATCCCGCTTAAGGTCTTTCGCCAGAACATGCATGAAATTGTACAACTGGTATTCTCTCTCACCTTCGTCATAGTGCTCTTTATAATCTGGATCATACTTGAATTTGGTGAATGCACCAAGTTCAGGTATAGAGTCTCTGTCGGGAATGGCATTCTTCAACTCTTGGAGATCGAGAAGCGAAAGCTGATTTCCCCGTCGCAATACTCGTCCAGACCGTAGCACTTCGCATACCCATGCTCGAGATGTTCCCTATAGGAGCCAACCATGAAACCTCAGAAAGCAGATCAGCCCTCACACCATTTGTTACCAGCCGGCGAATATTAGGCAGTCCGCCTTCTGCCATCATCCTGTCTATCACTCTCCAGGTTGCCCCGTCCAAACCAATAAGCATCACATTGTAACACTCATCTTTGCATCTCTCGAAGGACTCATTCACTGATGGCGAGTTGTGATGCGGAAGGGTGAATAGAAAGAAGATTAGAAGGAGCAGTCCATAGAATCCTCCAGATGCCGCAGTACGACGCAACAGAGATCGTCTCTGTCCTGCCCTCCTTATAGAGCTTCTCCTGAAGAGTATGAGGGAAATAAAACCTCCAACTGATGCACTCGCCAGAGTAACTACAGCGAGGATAAGGCCTGATCTCCATGTGACCAGATATGGCCTTTTGAGTTCTACTATGAGGGAGCATGTGAGTATACCGGTCACAACACTTGCTGACACGAACCTGTGGAAAGCAACCATACTGTTTTTTCCCATCTCGCGTATCAACTTGCTCGTGAGATACAGGAGCGTGTGGAGAAATGTCCCGAACAGTAGCAAATGCATTTTCTGTGCCACAGGTAGTTATGAATTTTATGACTGCATGTAAGGACCAGCCGAAGCTGCAATGGGAATTAACTGTCCATTACCCAACAATAACGAGTTAAAGAAATTATAGCAATTCAACGTGTGCATGTAAAGAAGCCGTCAGATTTGTTACCTCTAGTGCAGTTTCATCCACTTGCATAATTTCTAATATTGTGGTAGAATGAACTTATTGTGACGACGGATACATTCACTAATCGGATTAGAAGAGGAGAATGACACTCGATTGGAGTCTATGAGAATGAAGCGAATATTAGCCTTAATAGTTCCTGTATTGATCGGCGGGGTCATAGCCGGAACGATCGAAAATGCCTGTGGCTGGGAAGAGCTCATGCTTTTGTGGGAAAGAGGCGATGTCGGAGGTTACCGAAATCCTGGCTTACACTGGGAGGGGCTAGGCCCCAACGGGGCGACAGCCGAGGTAATCACTTACCATCCTTCAGTGGACGGGCTTGTGTATCTGGGCACATTCGAGGAAGGGCTGTTCTATTCTTTCGGCGATGACATAAGTTGGAACACAATTTACACCGATAATGCACCGATCAATTTCGTACTGATTGATCCTTTTGAGCCCTCAACCATCCTTGTAGGAGCGCAGACTTGGTTCTCAAATCAAGGCTATCTGCGTCGCAGCACTGATTGGGGGCAAACCTGGAGTGATTATTTCGCCGGCGGGAATCTCGTCGGCGGTGCTTTCGACCCATACCGGCCAGGTGTTTCTTACATAAGCATCATGGGTGATGACGATTACACCGCGGCAGAGTTCTACCGAAGCACAGACAGTGGAGAGAGCTGGACTCTCATGAATCCAGGTGGAACGCACAAGGATGAACTTTTCGTCTGGGCTTTCCTTGACCTCCTGGTGAACCCGGAGGATGGCAGTATTCTGGCATTTACGCTGTGGACGGCAGGGATGGGCCAGATGGAAAACCATGTCTGTTTGAGCACAGACGGCGGATCTACTTGGGAATACATGGATACGGGCCTCTATGATTCGCATGCCTACGACATGGAATGGATTCTTCCGAAAATAGTGGTTGGGGGAACCGAGGACGGTCTCTATGCTCATCGCCATGGAAGCACACGTTGGTTCAAAGTGCCCAATGAAATGGCACAGGCCAAATGCTTCGAACTGGAACCGGGTCCAGCAGGAAACATCTGGTATCTTGTGGAAGACAGATCAGAAACCGAGGACGATCCTGACCTCATTCACCGCTCGACAAACTGGGGGCTCTCATGGTCCCCACTTTCGCTTGTAGATGATCCCTGTGAGATCATCACCGTAGCTGCAGATCCTCACGATTCCCCTGATAGTGAAGCAATACTGGCCGGAACGTGGGAATCTGGTGTTTTTGCCTCCAGTGATCTTGGAGAAACCTGGGAAACGAGAAATGAGGGGTTGCCGCCTGTTCCATGCAATTCCCTGGGATTTGGCCCACCCGGCAGCGGACTTCTTTACGCCGGGGCCTGGTCCTTTTTTCAGGCAGGTCTCTATAGAAGTAGAGACCTTGGAGTGACCTGGGAGCGTACAAATGATGGATTCCCAGCTGGGATCGTTGGACCTATCTGTCCCCATCCCACAGAGGAGCATATCGTGTATGCGGCCTCTATGTCGAAAGGTATCTTCAAGAGTACCGATCAAGGTGGCTCCTGGACTCAGCTTAAAGACGGACTTCCTGAACATGGCACTACCTTCAGTCTCTTGATAAATCCTGCTGACCCGGAGATCATTTTCGCCGGAACAGAACATGGTCTATTCCGATCCACAAATGGTGGTGATTCATGGACCTATTCCAGTGACGGGATGGTAAAATCCGATGTCCGGGACGTAGGCCTGGATCCTCTGGATCCAGATCACATGTTCGCGGCAGTCTATGTCGACGGCATCTATGAGAGCCTGGACGGTGGTGATACATGGAACCGCGTGCTTGATGAAACGCGCTGGAAGGATTTCTCCTCCATCGCCGTTGCACCTGGTGGAGATCGTGTATACGCAGGCATGATCCTCACCGAACAGCTATTTCGCACTACAAACGGTGGAGATGACTGGGAGGTCGTCCTGAATAATGTGGCAGAGACGATTATTGTGCCCGAGGAATATCCCCTTGCGGTGGCATGTGGGGGCTCACAGACTAATGTTTGGATCAGCACAAACGGTGGGGATGACTGGTTCACTTTCCCCGGTGGGTTAGAAGGAGTGGATATAAAAGACCTGGCGCTACCCCCGACAGCAGAAGAGTTACTGTTTGCAGCCACGAGTGCAGGTATTTTTCATCTTACCATGGATTCACCAGGTGGAATGTAGCCTTTGTTCATGGGACCCTGCTTGAGTTCGTAAGCTTCCATTTATCTTTCCCTTGCTTACAAGAAAAAGCATCATTGCCCTGAAGCGCTATTTTCGATAAATTTTTATGATATCGGGAGTGTGATCTGAAACAGAACCGAAGCATCTCTGATAAGGATAAATCCAGATGAACATTCTCATCATCGGTGCTGGAGAGGTGGGTGTTCATCTCACCCAGAGGCTCTCCGCGGAAAAACACAACATTACGATCATTGAAAAGGATCCAGAAGAAGCCCGGCGTGCAAGAGAACAGCTGGATGCTGTGGTCGTGGTTGGCTCGGGTTCAAGTTTCGAAGATCTTAAAAAGGCAAATATCGAGAACGCGGACGTCTTTGTAGCACTGAGCAATGTCGATGAGGTCAATCTCCTGGGCTGCCGCTTCGCGCAAAAAATAGGAGTTCCACATAAAATAGCACGGGTCAGAAACCCAGAATATACAAAGGCTGATTTCGTACTATCGAAGGAGGAAATGGGCATCGATCTGCTGATCCACCCGGAGAAAGAGACTGCCGATGCAATTGTCCGTTTGATACGGCAGAGCAGCGCAACTGATATCATGGAGTTTGCGGGTGGTAAAATTCAGTTGCTCGGCGTTCGATTGGAGAGTAATTCGAGCATCCTCCTGAAACCATTGAAGGAGATTTGGCAAAAACACAAAGACCTGAGAGCGCGCATTGTTGCGATAACACGCAAGGAGCAGACCATTATTCCACGCGGCGACGATCTTCTGGTAGCCGGAGATCAGGTGTTTTTCATCTGCGAAGAGGAATCAATCCCCGGCATTCTGCAGCTTACCGGAAAACAAAACGTTACAATTGAGGACATAATGATCCTCGGCGGCGGTTTAATCGGTCAGTTTGTTGCGAACGCATTCCAGGAAGAGATCAACATCAAAATAATCGAGAGCAGATTCGATAAATCAGAAGAAATCGCCGACGCGTTAAGGAAGACACTGGTGATCCATGGGGACGGCACCGATATAGATCTACTGGCGGCAGAAGGTATTATAGATATGGATTGCTTCATTGCAGTCACCGGTGATGATGAGATCAATATCATCTCCTCTCTAATGGCCAGACATCTGCGTGTACCTCGGACGATTGCGTTGGTTAACAAGACAGAGTATATCCCTATCACATCATCTATAGGAATGGATGCAGTCGTGAGCAAGAAACTGCTCACTGTAAATGCTATCATTCGATTCATCCAGAGTAGCACCTTCGAGACCATTGCAACCATACCGGGTGTAGCAGCGGAGATCATCGAGATCATTCCTCACATCAATTCTAAGATCACGAAGAAGCCTTTAAAAGATATCCGCTTTCCACGCTCGGCCATTGTTGGTGCCGTACGGCGGGACAATGAAGTAATCATACCCACCGGGGCCACTCACATAAGAGCTGAAGATCGTGTGGTGATTTTCTCCTCACCTTTTGCGCTCGCAGACGTGGAAAAGCTTTTCGAATGATCAGCGACCCAGAGAAGTGCTAGATCGAGAGGATATCCTCTGTTAATGATGTTGGGCAGGCTTTTCTCACTTCTGCCGGTTGGAGATATCGCATATCGGGTAAACTTGATGTCAGCCGTCTTTGCCGCTCTGACTTCTCTCATAGTATACCGGATTGTCCTGAAAATGAAGAGCCATCTATATCGTCTTATCATCAATTAGCCTGGCGATCCCGATTTACGAAGTGGCGGCATATCATCCTCGTATCGATCTGAGCGGTTTCTATAAGTCACTATGAATCTGGCGAGAATGCTCTTAAAGAACTGGAGCCCGGATCACTGGTATTCACCCGATTCGATGGACCGACCTTCAAACTCTGGTATTTCCAGCATGTGGTTCACAGAGGCGAAAAGGAAATACGTGCTATCTCCATGCCGCTTCTTGGGTTTTCATGGTATCTGTACAACCTAAGACAGGCGTATCCGTCTGGCACAAAGGACACATATCTCGCGATTTCACTTTGGGTATATAAAAACATCCCCTCATGAAACATATTTCAATAAACAATCTTGCTGGATGTCATGATCTTACCAAGTTTGACATCACGCAATAAGTGGAATATAATAGTAATTTGAATTCCGGAATTTAATAAATATGGACCGGAGTAGTATGTCAGGCTTTGGTTGTCGCTTACAGGTCACTAAGGGAAGGCTGAAAGCCAATTCATGCAGGTGGTTCTCTTACTGCGCCCTTCTCATCATCCCGATGTTTCTTATGAACGGATGTGGAAGCTGGCAAATGCAGCTTTGTGCTGAAGAGACCAACGTTGTACTCATTATGATCGACACTCTCAGAGCCGATCATCTTGGTTGCTATGGGTATAGCCGGGATACCAGCCCGAATATAGATCGCTTCGCTTCTGAGGGAGTTGTCCTTGGACGGACAATATCTCAATCCCCCTGGACGAGACCGTCGGTTGCCAGCATACTCACATCAACATATCCGCTTACCCACGGCATAGTCAAGGAGAGATTTGACGGGCTACCCCAGGGTCTTACCACGCTTTCAGAGCTACTGCACGATGAGGGTTACAGTACCTACGGTTACACAGCAAATCCAAACCTAAACGCCGTTTTCGGATTCAACCAGGGATTCGACATCTATATCAACAGCATTGCCGTATTTAACTGGATGCTTGGCCTCAAGGACATCCCTGATGAAACGCCGACAGGACTTGGAAATTTCTTGAATGCGGCAATACTCACTGATTTGGTGCTCAGAGATGTTGAAAAATTCCAACCTCCGTTCTACCTCCAGGTTTTCTATATGGACCCACATGTACCTTACACTCCACCACCACCGTACAATCATCGCTTTGGAAACGGGAGCGAGGAAGATCTATATGATGGAGAAATCGCCTTCACAGATGAACATGTGGGTCGCATTGTTGATGAAATTATGAAAAATTACCCGAACACTCTGGTGGTGATCACGTCAGACCACGGCGAAGGGTTTAATGAAAACAATAACAGCCTTCTGGATAAGCGACATGGTAATCTCCTCTATGATACGATCGTCCATGTGCCGCTTATAATCAACCATCCTTCCCTGGAGGCTAGAACAGTGAGAAACACTGTAGAGCTCATTGACCTGTTTCCCACCATTATTGAACTTCTTGGCCTCGAATGCCCGGGCGGCGTGGAAGGCACTTCCTTCGCACCGGCTCTCATGGGTGAAGAGGCAGTTGATAAGAATTTTGCATACATGGAGACGGGATGGCGCAACATGAATAAAGCAGGGATAATCTCCCGGCAGTGGAAGTATATCATGAACATGGACCACGAGGTCATGAACAAGTTCAATCGGGAGAGGGGGCTGGAAGAATATTTTCTACCGGATGAACTTTACAACCTTTCAACCGGGGGGCCCGAGAGGACTGATCAGAATCTTTCTGGGCAACATCCTGATATCGTAGACTCGTTGAAGGCACAGCTGGTCAACTTCATGAAGACGCATGCAGGGCACATGGAAAAACGCGTCATACCCGGGGTTGATGACGAAACATTGAAGCAGCTCAAAGCGCTTGGTTACCTGGGCGAGAGCAACCGTTAAGCTGTACAACGGCTTTCCCTAAAATGCGAAATTCTCTAATTTCGCTATTAAATTTTCGGTAGATCGTGGTTCAATATAACTGGAACTCATCAAACCATACTCGGTTGACAGGTACCAATGCTATTTATATAATCAATGATCGAATCTGAGTGGGCCCTGGAAGGACTACCATTGGTTCAGGGAGTGATTGCACATGAGCGATAAACTTATAGAGTGCGTTCCCAATTTCAGTGAAGGGAAAGATCTGTCGATCATCAAGCAGATTACCGATCAAATAGAGAATGTTGAAGGCGTAAGGCTACTCGGTGTCGACCCAGGTAAAGCCACGAACAGAACCGTCGTCACATTCGTCGGCACTCCGGATGAGGTCATCGAAGCGGCTTTCAGAGCGGTCAAGAAAGCTTCTGAGCTCATCGACATGAGGAAGCATACCGGCGAGCATCCGAGGATGGGTGCTACTGATGTATGTCCCCTCGTACCGGTTGCTAATATCACGATGGATGAGACGGTAGAATATGCTCGCAGATTAGCGAAAAGAATCGGCGAGGAACTGGGCATCACAGTGTACTGCTACGAGAACGCCGCATTCAGCGATCGACGCAGGAACCTGGCAGACATTCGTGAGGGAGAGTACGAAGGACTGAAGGAGAAACTCGCAAGGCCGGAATGGAAGCCGGATTTCGGCCCTGCCGAGTTCAATCCGAAGACAGGTGCTACGGTAGTCGGCGCAAGGGATTTCCTGGTGGCCTACAATGTGAATTTGAATACCACCTCTACGCGTCGCGCCAACGCGATCGCCTTCGATGTGCGTGAAAAGGGTCGTAAAAAAAGAGAAGGCGATCCACTGACCGGTCCTGTTGCCAAAGATGAAAGCGGCAACGATGTCTGGATCCCGGGCAGTTTGCCGTGCGTCAAAGCCATCGGCTGGTACATAGAGGAGTATGGAATCGCCCAGGTTTCAATGAACCTGACCAATATCAGCGTGACGCCGATTCACATCGCGTTCGATGAGGTGTGTGAAAAAGCTCAGGCCAGGGGCATCCGGGTCACCGGTTCGGAACTCGTGGGTCTGATTCCTCTGAAGGCCATGCTTGATGCCGGTAAGTATTTCCTGAAAAAGCAGAAGCGCTCCACCGGCATATCAGATTCCGAGATCATCAAGATCGCTGTGAAATCCATGGGCCTGGATGAGCTATATCCTTTCAAACCGGAGGAGAAGATCATCGAATACGCCATTTCGGACAGATCAAAGAAACGGCTTTTTGATATGCCGCTCTCAGCATTTGTCGAAGAGACCGCTTCAGAATCGCCTGCCCCGGGAGGCGGATCGGTCTCCGCATCCGTTGGAGCGATGGGAGCGGCCCTGGCGACGATGGTGGCGAACCTCACATCCCACAAGCGAGGCTGGGATGATCGCTGGGAGGAATTCTCTGACTGGGCCGAGAGGGGTAAGGAATACTACTCTGAGCTTTTGAGATTGATCGATGAGGACGCAGAGGCTTTCAGGGGAATACTGGCCGCCTTCAGCCTGCCACAAGGTAGCGAAATTGAACAGTCACAACGAGAGAAGGCCATCCAGGAAGCCACGAAACGTGCCATAGAGGTGCCTTTTAAAATCATGGAGAAATCCTTCGAATCAATGGAAGTCATAAAAGCCATGGCAGAAATCGGCAATCCCAACTCGGTCTCCGACGCCGGTGTCGGTGCTCTCTGTGCGCGCGCTGCTGTCATGGGCGCTTACATGAACGTCAGGATCAACTCGGGTAACGTGACAGACAGAAAGTGGATCGATGAGATCTTGGACAGGGGCAAGAAACTGCAGGAAAAGGCGATCAAGAGAGAACAGGAGATACTCGATATCGTCAACGGAAAGATCTGATTGTCCGCATCGACTTATAATCGGATATCTTGCAACATACGTTCCTGGCCCGATGCGCTTTACACTCTCAGTTTTAAAGTTCAAAAGCACACACATACCGACGCTTCTTGAGCCGGAATAATGTCTGCCTCCCCGTCATATACCCCTCAAGGACTAATGGATGGCATTCCAATGTCTATGATGGAACCTGAAACGTAGCTTTCTCCAAAACAGTCTCAGTTCCTCCTCCACCAGGAGATAGCCGCAACGGTTATTGTCTCTGTTAACCGTTGTGTTCGCAGTGCACTTTACCAGATTACAACTCTTCTTGGTGTTCATCTCAGTTCTCCTTCTCTGTGCGGTGATTAACTGACGAGTAATAACTTCTGCTGCATCAGTCTCAGTTCTCGTGTCAATGTCCTCCCTGCTATCTGCTTTCGTACGCTTTATATATGGCTGATTTTCATAGAAATCATGTAAGGGTTCAGTTTCGCTCTTGACATTTCTCATTTAACCTACTATTATTTATATGATGGTTATAATTTAATTTCATATTCTAACCTATCAAAAGTTAATTGATGGTTATAATATAAGACAAATATACTAACCTGTCAAGTGTTAATTGATGGTTAGGGGGATTTTATGGATGAAAACGAATCTCGGGCAGCCACTCTAAAACTTGTGGGAGGGCGTTTGAGCCTTGACTTCACCAATACAGTCTCCTATCGTAACACAGATCGCCAGCAAGATTACCTCGAAAGCTATGCAGATCTCGTTGCATGGTGCCAGCATGCCGGATTTGTCACAGATTCCCAGGGAAAACGCCTCCTCGAAGAATCGGCCAATCGTCCAGAAGAAGCGAGTTCAGTTCTAAAGCGTGCGATTGCCCTGCGGGAGGTGATTTACTCGATTTTCTCGGCGATTTCGCACGGCAACAGACCGGAGCCTGCCGATTTGGCCACATTTAATACCGAGCTCTCCAACGCGTTAGCCCGGTCACAGGTCATTCAGACAGCGGAAGGATTCGCATGGGATTTTACATGTACCGAGGATTTCCTCGATTGCTTGCTCTGGCCATTAGCAAGAGATGCGGCGAATCTAATGACCTCAAGTGATGTGGACAGAGTGGGAGAATGTGCTGGAGACGACTGCGAATGGCTCTTCTTCGATGTGAGCAGAAACCGGAGTCGTCAGTGGTGCGCTATGGAAGACTGCGGAAACCGGGCCAAGGCACGCAGGCACTACAAGCGAAAACGCTCCGCCAGTCCGGCACCCTCCAGAATGAGCGATCAAAACGGATGAGCAACGGCGTCTTTCGCCGCCTGAACTCGGAAATTATGCCAGATCGAGTGGGTAAGCGACACCTTATTGACACGGGTTACCTTTATTTGGCTTCACCTCGGAATCAAAAGTGGGGACGGAGAAGAAGCAGTACTCATTAACAGGAAGAAATCGTAATGATCCCCTCTAATAAGGGATGTGGGCCAGATCTGCTAGCTCTTCCAGGGAATAAAGCGGCACTGTGTCATTCCATTTTGAATTGATCTCCATTATGATAACATCGGCAATGAGCGCATTACTCACAGCTGTAGGATGGATCTCATCGGCAAAAAGATTATCATAGTCACCGTAATCTGGCGGAGGAACGAGCTGATGGCCAAAGATAGCCGGTGGATTAGCCACGATTTGCTGAATCAACCAATAGAGGTCGAAAGCAATCACGAATTGAAAGCGGTTGCCAGCCAGCCGAATCAACCTGTTCACACGCTCGATGTGTGCTTGCACGTTATCAATCTCATCAGGACTCAACTCGTTCCAGAGATCCGGAGTCAGTGTCACGTCAGGAATGGTCCAGACGATAAATTGCGCATCCATGTGTGAGCTTCGCAGTCTTAAGAGGTCCTGCAACATATCGTTGATGACATTGTTGATGACGGCATCTGCTGACGGATCCTCGCCAGGGGCATTGGCACTTAGAAGGCTTATGTTATTCAGGATATCGTTCGCACCGATCTCGAAGCTGAAGAGTGTCGCTTTATCCTGGATCTGCAATATCCGAAGGAATTCATAAAGATCTATCTGTAGGCTGATGTCATCTGATTCCGAGCCGGCGATTGCATAATTAGTCAGCTCATCACCCGTCACAGCTCCCTTGTTAAAGACAGCTTCCATGGGATCCATACCGTACAGGTCCGGAGGGTTGCCGTATACCAACCAGAGAAGGTCATTATGCGTGAGACTGTTACCGAAGGTTACGGTATCTGTGAAGTCTGCCTGCCCGAATGCCGTGGCGGTTGTGACCGATAGCAAGAGATGGAACACGAACAAGCAGCGCTTACACATAAAAACCCTCCAGCGAACAGAGATCATTAATTACATTATAACTCATAAATTATTCTTATGCAAGAAAGGAATGAAAGTCAACCAGATCCGGCTTGTTATTCCAGGGATCATTAAAGCACGATGCAATGAATGATTCCACCTACTAAAATCGGCTTAAAATTTACCGGCCCAGAGACCGACCTGTTGACAGAAAGGAGATTTTGAATTACGCTTATATGTAGTTGCCGACCTTAGTGGTCGCGTTCGCAATTACGGTAACATATTATCACTCTGGGAAGCGACC
>JBHIFB010000066.1:0-15847 GCA_046760905.1 Candidatus Glassiibacteriota bacterium
TGCGGCAATGGCCATGACTGCTGCTGACTGCTTGCTTATCTTCCTGCTTTCCTCGAGTATGGGCAGAGCAACAACCTGTGCTCTGGTCTCTGGGAATTCGAGTGAATTATCAAGAAAAAGGGTACACGTTTCAGGAAGGGTTTCGAACCTGGACAGTGACCGCCTGAGACCATCCTCGGATAGCACAACGAAGTAATCGGGGGAGTCGATTGCAGTGTATTCGATTTGGTCGGGGGAAACGATTATTTCAGAGATGGAATGGCCCGTCATCACCGTTATGGGATAGTCGTTCTTCTGTGTTGCCTCGAGACCGCTGAACATAGCAGCTTCGGCGAGCAGCGTTGCGCTCGATTTAATTCTCTGTCCAGCGCTACCGGCAATTATGATACCGGTCTGTCTTGTAACGGAGTTTGTATGTTTCTTCTCGATCACCTTCTTCTTGAGGATGGTACCGCTGTAACTCTCTAAAAGCTGCCTGTAATTTGCACTGTATTCGGGCCGAGGATTGTTTGCCAGAAGCCCCGTTTCGAAGCCGTTCATCTCGATCAATGCCTGGAGGTCTTTCTTTTTAAATTTGTTTCGGGGAGAGTAGTAAGCGGTGCATAACTCCCAGACATCGAGTAACGCGAATCCGGGCTGTTCGATGGCTTCGGCCATGATATCGGCGAGCTCGCCGTCAAAAGCAGTCGTTCTATATACCCAACAGCCGCCCGCTGCAATGGCCGTTTTGCAAACATCCAGCGGAACCTCCACATTTCCCCACGGTGTCGTAGTAGTCAGACCACACTCCGGCGTGGTTACCGAATGCTGTCCACCGGTCATGCCATAGTTGAAATTGTTGCCTATGATGAGTGTTATGCCGATGTTGCGCCTGGCCACGTTGATAAGATGGGTGCCTCCTATACCGCATCCGCCATCTCCCTGCAGGGTGATTACGGTTAACTCGGGCCTTGCCAGTTTCAGCCCGCTGGCGTATGTGATCGATCGGCCGTGGAGGCCATGAAAGGCGTTTGTATTGAAGTATCTGTCTGCCAGTCCTATGCAGCCTATGTCTGTCACGATGACCACCTTTTTCGGGTCAAGCTGAAGCTTCACCAGAGCTCTATCGAGTGCCTTTGTCAGGAGATGATGTCCACATCCGGGGCAGAAGGGCAAAGGGCCAAGCCTGTCTGTCATATAAGTAGTATGCCTATCGTTCATCACTTCAGGCCTCCCCTATCCATTATCTCCTCCGGCGAGATCAGGCTGGTGTCCATTTTATTTACACCGACCACCTCAACACCTGATGGGGCTAGCCGCTCTATCTCTAGGAGGTACTGGCCCATGTTCATCTCCGGTACGATCACCTTCCTGATTCCCTTAAGCGAGGAGGTAATGGCTTTTTTCGGGACTGGCCATAGTGTTTGAAGGGTGAGTGAGGAAACCTTAATACCGCTCGAGCGCGCCTCTCTCACCGCCACCACGGCAGACCTTGAGACGACACCGTAGCTAACTACCAGTATTTCCGCGCCGTCCTCTATGTCTTTCTTTACCAGGGCTATCTCATCTGCTGCCTCGTCGATTTTCGCCTTGTAGTGATCGATCATCTCCTGGATGATTTTCGGGTTCGTTGTGAGATAGGCGGCCTTGTCATGTGTAGACGTTGTGAAGCGTGCTATGTGGTTTCCTCCGATAGCCGACATCGGAGGCACCTGTTTCGGATCATCGAAGTAATGCGGTAAGTACGTGCCACCGGAGACAGCACGCTTCCTCTCTACGAGCGGAGGTAGCTTAATCGCATCCAAATCCACAGACTCTCTCGTTGTGCCTACCTCCTTGTTGGTCAGGATGAAAACCGGTGTACGATACTTCTCAGCCATGTTGAAAGCCCTGTAACTCAGTTCGTACGCCTCGCTGACGGTTGCAGGGCTCAGGCATATTACGGGAAGGCCGCCCGAAGTCACCCACCTTGTGAATTGAACATCTCCCTCTGCACCCTTCGTGGCTGATCCCGTGGCAGGACCCTGACGCTGCACGTTCACAATGACCATGGGTGTTTCACCCATTATGGCAAGTCCGATGTTTTCACTGTAGAGGCTTATACCGGGACCGCTTGTGGCAGTCATTGCCTTGCAGCCTGCCATTGAAGCCCCGATGCAGAATCCGATTGAAGCAATCTCATCCTCGGCCTGGATAGCGGTGCCTCCTGCCCGGGGAATGAGTTCCATCATGTAATGCAGGATAGATGAGGCAGGAGTAATGGGGTAACCGGCAAAGAAGTTGCATCCCACCTCTATGCACCCCCGTGCAATTGCTTCGTTTCCTTCGAGGAATTCCCTTCCCATATGCCATGCTCCATCCGGCATGAATGTATATAATAAGGATTTCAGCGCGGTCAAGGACCCAAAGGGCTCAGAATTTAGAAAGGTGGCTGCCACCTTTTTTTATCATAAGTATGCCCTCCTTTCTCGATGGAATTTCTGTAACAGAACGGAGCCCACAAATAGAACCCCGCCGGTCATGTCGCTTAAATAGGCAGGTATTACGTGGCCTGTCCACTTCGCCTCCGGCCAGAACAGACACACCGAAGCGGCGAGAAGGAGTGCCGTCTCCAGCAACGTGGTCTTACGCAGGAAGTAGCGATCTAGGACCGCGGCGAATGCAACCAGGCCGGCCGCACAGGAGAGCATTGCCTGTGCCACTTCCCACCACGGTGCACCGCCCAGAAGCGGCCGGTAGGCCATCACGATCGGGATGATGTAAAGCCCCTTAGAAAGCTTCCAGGATATTAGAGCCGTCTTCAGGGGATGTGCCCCCGCCACGCCCGCCCCTGCGAAACTGGCCAGGCTCACAGGAGGGGTTACATTCGCATCCTGGGAGTACCAGAAGACGATCATGTGCGTGACCAGAAGCGGGATGCCCATATCAAGAAGAGCCGGCCCAGCCAGTGTTGCAAGCACTATGTAACTGGCCGTCACGGGGAGCCCCATCCCCAGCACAAGGGATGCCAGGCCTATGAGAAGAATGGCGATGATCTCTACATTCATCGATAGTTTCAACACGAGGCTGCTGAAATTCAGGCCCTGGCCCGTGAGACTGACGATACCCACAATGATACCTGCCGCCGCGCACGCAACTGAGACCATTATGGCGTTTCTGGCGCCACGCTCCAGTGCCAGGAGGATGTTTTTCAGATCCATGCGACTTCTCTTTCTCAGGCTGCTCGCAAGATAAGTACTAACAACCGCGACAAAGCCTGCCATCATCGGCGAGACATTCATCAAGAGGGCTGTGACGAGGGCAATCACCGGTATGATGAAATGGAATCCGTCCTTGCAGACGGTGAATGCCTTCGGCAGGGCATCTCTGGGCTGACCCCCCATGCCCTGCTTCTTCGCCTCGAAGTGCACGAAAAGTAAGACGGTCATGTAATAGAGGATGGCGGGCACAAGGGCTACCTTTATTATTTTCAGGTAGCTGGTGTTCGTGAACTCGGCCATCAGGAAGGCACCTGCCCCCATTATTGGCGGCATCAGCTGACCGCCGGTACTGGCTGCCGCTTCAATGGCTCCGGCGATATGAGGGCGGTAGCCGACCTTCTTCATCATGGGAATCGTGAATGAACCGGTAGCGACCACGTTTGCCACTGCTGATCCCGAAACCGAGCCCATGAAACCGCTGGCGATGACACTCGTCTTTGCCGGACCGCCGGAAAACCGGCCGGTAAGGGCGTATGCCATATCGATGAAGAAGTTACCACCACCGCTTACCTCCAGGAAAGCCCCGAACAGCACGAAGATGAAAACAAATGTAGCGGCGACCCCGATTGGAACACCGAAGACGCCCTCAGTGGTGAGAAAGAGGGTTGTTGCGATGCGTTCTACACCGTAGCCTTTATGGGCGAAGAGGTCTGGCATGTAAGGACCATAATAGGCATAGAAAAGGAAGCCGGTGCACAGGATGGCCATGAACCATCCGATAACCCGACGACATGCCTCCAGGACCAGGAGAATACCGAGAATGCCTATCACTATATCGCTTGTGATCCAATCTCCCTGTCTTTGGTAAATGTCATCCAGGTAGTATATCACATAGAAGCAGCAGACGGCAGAGACTGCGGCAAGCAGGATGTCGATTGCGAGCCATAATGTGAGACTTCCTTTCCGAGCTCTTGAGGAGGCCGGGCGCAAGAGGAAGGTCAGTGCCAGGATGATACCGAGGTGAATTGACCTCTGCACCATTGCGGTCATTGCACCGAGGCCGGCCGTATAGAGTTGAAACAGGCTCAGGCATATCGCCAGTATGGATACCAGTCTGACCAGCACCGGCGGGAGGGTTTCATCGCGGTCTTTCGATAGCGGGATCTGTGATTTAGTGGCGACCTCATCCGTTGGGTATTCCCCCACGCTTTGCTTCCCTGACATCTACTGCTCCCGAGTATGGAAAGTGGCGTAGGGAATCACGCGCCGCCATAGACGTTCCAGGAGGCTTACCTTATGGGCGGATACACTCACAGCTTGCCCTGCGGCCAGATTCGACAAATCAAACCGCTTGCCTCTCCAGAGGATGGCGTGGTCTATGCCCTCACCACCCACTCTAAGCACGAAATCGCCGATACGCTCGTGTATATTAACTATGGCCTGATACGGCCCTTTTTTCGTGAGTGTGCCATGACCCGTCCAGTGACCCATGCCTGCCCCGAATTTTACGAAGACCTCCTCCTCGATGTAGATGTTTCCAAACTCATCGACGCTGTGCTCCTCCCACACAGGTGACTTATCCACCGAATGGATGTAGTGGAGCGTGAAGCGCTCATCAGGCACGAGGGGGAGAACGAGAATGGGTTTATCGCCTTCGAGAGGACTGATAACCAGATCCAGATCTCCAGGAAACCAGTATAAAGCAAGGGTGAAGCTGACCGTAACCTCAAGAAACAGACGAAGCATCATGAATAAACTTCTTCGCATCGACTTAACATCAGCCATCGGGCACCAGCTCGGCCGGGACCTCGAATCCGATATCCTTGATGTAGTTGATGGAACCGGGATGCAGAGGGATGGGCGTGTGGTTCAATGTATTCTCAACAGTGGTGTATACTGCAAAGTGGTGGATCTGCTGCAGGTAGTCGTTGTTTTCGAATAGGACTCGGGTGAGGTTGTAGACGAGTTCTTCGGGCAGGTCTGCCTTACAGATAATCACATTCCACACGCTTATGGTGGGTACCGGTGCCTCGATGCCCCGATAGATGCCGGCCGGCAGATTATACGATGTGTAGAAAGGGTAGCGTTCTGTGATCTTTTTCTGTTCTGTGGGCGAGAAGGGTATGAGATTTATATCATGAGTCGTAGCGAGATCCATTATCGAACTAGTCGGCGGCGCCACGCTCCAGATGCCTACACTGATTGTGTGATCCCTCATGGCGTTAGCGCTTTCTATAAAGGATAGGCGGCGAGTTCTGAAACTTTCCTCGGCAATTCCCAGTGCGTCGAAAACCAGATCGCTCATGTAGGCCGTGCCGCTGCCAGGGGCTCCTATACTCACGGTTTCACCTTCTAGCTGACTCATGCTCTCCACGCCGGAGCTTTTAAGAGCCACAACCTGCATTATATTGGGGTACATCACCGCCATGGCCAGGATGTTCTGGCGGTTCCCCTCAAACTGCCCTTCGCCATGATACGCCTGATAGGCCACATCTCCCATGACTTCTCCAATGACTGTCTCGCCTTTATGAGCCAGCTTCACATTCTCCACGGAAGCCGCAGTCACCTCGGCTACTGCTTTTATGCCAGGCAGGTTCTTAGACCAGATCTCAGCCAGACCACCTCCATAGGGATAGTAGACGCCACCGGTTCCGCCCGTGCCTATGGATATGAAGGTGGTTTCAGACGATCCACGGCAGGCTAACATAAGAATTGAAGTTATTGATAGAACACCTGTTAAGGTCCCGATTAAGCCCCGGCAAGTCATGTATCTTCGTTCCTTATTCATGGGTGATTCTATCTCCTTGAGGCCGGATTGTCAATGGACCTTGACGAGACCAGTGCTTCTTGCATCTATAATAGCCGCATGCCTTACGGCCACCCCTTTTACCCGCCTCAGCCCAGGGCACAATTGGTATGGCGGAGAATGAGTGTGATTGGACTGCAACTTTGATTTCGCCGGTTATTGAATCCCGGGTAACGATTGAATAATTCTCCACCAGTTATTATCACACTCAGGATTTCTCGAGGACATCGTCCGCCCAGCTCAATGCCGCCGTGACGGTAGGGAAACCTATTGTACTTGCTAGTAGTATCAGGGCGTGATGGATTTCCGCACGGCTCGCTCCCGATTCGTGGGCTCTTCTTGTATGACTGTGAACAGCCCCTTCCGAGCGGATCGCAGCGGCGGCAGCGAGCTGAATCAAATGCGCGGTCTTCTCGTCTATTGGTCCCGCCTTCTTCGTGGCCTGCCCCAGCGCCTCTACTGACTCCATGAAATCTCCATGCTCATCTTTCACCTTGTGGTACTGCCTGGATGGAATTTCTGACATGGCGCCCTCCTTTCAAACATTTGATTCTTATATCGGTTTACAGGTACTTCCTCCTTTTCTCCGAAGAGGAGAATAGCCAATCAAGCAATATTTGTCAATTGGAAATCAACAAGGCGCACGACAACGAGGAAAGTTAGTTTTTTTCAATAGCAACCGAACCCCTCGGGGCCCGATCCGGTTGTATGCTTATCGACCAGAAGGCGGATCCTTTGAGCCAGTTCAAAGGGCAGACCGTCGCGGTTGTCATTTCTTACCTCAGCCATCACGCAATCATGCCTCTTTTTTACCTCCTCGATGAATCGAGTACCTCTGGATGCAACAGTCGCAACAACAACTTTATCAGAGCGAAGTAAGTCCTCAATGGTGCTGATGAACTTACCCGAGAAACATTCCATCTTACCGATCTCATCAATCAAAACGAGAGATGAAGATGCATACGTGAGGTTAAGGGAGTCAAGAAAAGACTCAAAGCCTTCGCGATCCACTCTGTATTTACCAACCCTGTAAGGGCTCTTTATCCCGATGTGTGCCAAGATGCCCACTCTACCATCGAGGCTCACGAACTTAAAGCCCGTTCTCTTCCCTTCCTCTCTTATCTCGAGAGTATAGAACCCGACAGGTTGTAAGTCCCGTAATTCATCGGATATTTTCTGCACCACCGTCGTTTTCCCCACTCCGGGATGGCCTGTGATTAGGATGTTCTTACCGGGCATTGGTCAAAAACGGTATTTGAGTTTCTGATGTATCACTTCATTTGGAGAAGCCCATCGCCTTCTTCCTGTAAACAACGATTGTATTCTGGCCGGAGGCCTTGCAGATCGTATACTCTTCCTGCGGCACGTGAAAGGATTTTCGTCGCTCGAGGTATGCGCTGATGGGGGATCTTCTGAGCAGACTCGGCAATACAGCAAACCAGTCCAATTCACTGAATATCTGTTCAGGAGATCTTCTCCTGAAAGCTATATCTGAATTGTTAAGGCCCATAAGATCGATTGTCCGTCTTTTCCCGAAATACCGAATCGCCCCGGCATCATTGACGCCAATGGTTTCATCAGTTCCGGTGTTCTCCCGGATCCATTCTCCAGTCTGGACGTTTAAAAGGTTTATAGCCCGCGAGACGGAAGCCAGATGACTCCTCCTGTGCTCCGGCATTATACTGGAATCCGTGTCCGGAGGCGAAGGCTCTTGCATAGACTTGATGGATCCATGAATCGTCCAATGGAAAATCGAAGATGCTGTAAGAGTTTTCAGCGAAATAGAAAGCCGCGAGGAGGAAAATTGCTTGCTGGATCAGCAAACATAAGTTTCTACTCTTCAATCTCTCCCCCTATTTCACGCAGATGCATGCGGAATGTATAAGTCGGATCGTTTGAGCGCTTTGTCAGGTATTCCTCGAACTTCAGCTGGCAACGAAGCTTCCTACCGGCCCCTATGGCTTCTGCCTGACGGCGTTCCGTTTCTCGTATCGATTGCGCCGTAGCGATGAGCTTTTCCGCCTGACTGTTCGGTGCGAAGAGGGCTCCATCGCTATCGGCGAAAACGACATCCTCCCTTCCCACAGTGAAATCGCCGAAACGAGCCGTTTCGAGCGCCTCGGGATCCCGTGGATCGAGGCGACGGGGACCCGAGGGACAGACACCGTAGCTGAAAACCGGAAAACCGATTCGCAGCAGTTCTTCAGTATCACGGTGACAGCCCCAAACGATAATGCCTGCCAGGCCAGAGGCTTTCGCCTCCAGAGCTGTGAGGTCACCCACACAACCTTCATCCATCCTCTCCCCGTTGTCAATGACGAAGATATCCGCAGGCCTCGCAGCTCTCATTGCTTCCAGGAAGATGTCCACGCTCCCGTAATGCCTAAGCGGCAGGACCCGGCCGGCCAAGCGGCTTCCCGATATCAGCGGACGGATACCGGTTGGAGCGATGCGTAGAGGCACTTTCAAGCGCAGGCACGCATCTGCAATCAGAGGTGTCGAGAGTTCTTCGAACGCATCTTTCAACTGTTGATTATTCATAGGAGCATCCATCGAGCAGGGTTTCTGTTTCATCGTATTTTCTCCCTCGATAATTGTCTTTGTTCAGTCGGAAGAGTTGAAGAAAAACAAGGAGCATCAGATGCTTCCCAATGCCCGGTCAAAATCTTCAATGATATCTTCCGTGGCTTCTATGCCAACCGAGACGCGGATCAAAGTGTCCGAAATCCCCAGGCTCCGGCGGACTTCGGGTGATATGCCGGAATGGGATGTAGTGGCCGGTCTTGTGATCAGTGTATGGACGCTGCCGAGGCTCGGAGCCATGATGGGAAGTGCTGTGCAGTGAATAAACCGCTCGGCAATCTCTACGTTACCGTTGAGTTCGAAACTCAACATACCGCCGAAGCCATCGAACAACTCACATGCACGCCAGTGACCGGGATGAGTTTCGAGACCGGGGTAGTTAACTTTCACGATTGCTGGATGCCCCTCCAGGAATTCTGCAATTTTCAGTGCGCTCTCGTTCTGCTGTCTGATCCTCAAGGCCAGTGTAAGCATGCCGCGGTGAAGCAGATAGCATGCATGGGGATCGAGAGCTCCACCCAGGTGATTGAGCTTGTGGGTGATCCTCTCTACCATGTTCGAGCTGCCGATAACGGCCCCGGCCACGATATCCGAATGACCGTTGAGATACTTTGTGCCACTGTGGAGCGAAAGATCGAATCCCAAATCGAGCGGTCGGAAATTGACCGGACTCGTGAACGTGTTGTCAATCACCGAGATGAGATCGTTTTCCCGGGCAAACTCAACGACGGCCTTGAGATCGGCGATCTGAAGGAGGGGATTCGTCATCGACTCAACGTAAATAGCCTTGGTGCTGGATCGCAGTTTCCGCTTCCAGGAACCGGGGTCTTCGCCGTCTATGAAATCAAAGGAGATTCCCAAAGACGGCATGTCCCTTGAGATGAAATCGTGCGTTCCACCGTAAAGACACTCCTGTGCAAGAAAGTGATCTCCCGAGGAGAGGACGGTCAGTAGTGTCGCTGAGATCGCCGCCATTCCGCTAGCTGCAACGAGTGCAGCCTCACCGTTTTCCAGTGAGGCCAGTTTTTCATGAAGGGCCAGATGGTTCGGAGTGTTGTTCAAGCGAATATAGGTGAGGTCGTGGTAGCTCGTTTCACCGGCGTACTCGAACATCGCGGACTGGAATATCGGGATGTTCACGGCGCCTTGTATTCTCGGTTCGGGCTCTCCGGCATGAATGAGCTTGGTCTCAAGGTGCTTATAAGTCTTATCCATTCTTTAACTCCTCATACGCGACAGTGCAAGATGTCCTATCGGAATTTCCTATTATCATTTCGGCACCTTACCCAGGATCCGCCACAACCAGCGGTGAAACCGATGGAGGTGAGCAACAGGTTCGGCAAACATCATTATACACATTCCGTGTATCACGTCGATACCCTCTTTCTCGCAGAATTCGATGGCTTCTCGTGATTCGGATCCCTGCTGCATCCAGATCCGAAAGATTCCGGCCTCCACTGCTTCATGTGCGACCCTGCTGGTCTCCGAGGGCGGGATTACAAGAACCACGCCCCCCACCGGCTCGGGCAGATCTTTCAGATGTGGATAGCAAGGTTTCCCGTCTATTTCGCGGGCATTGGGATTCACGGCGAAAACCTTGTAACCTTTAGCAGTCAAGTCCTTGTAAACTTTGTTGCCGAACTTTCTCTGTTGACGCGACACGCCCACCACGGCAAGGCTGCGCTGAGCGAGAAATTCATCGATTACCGCCATGCTGGTCATTATTCAATACCCTCCTGATCATGGTATCAGCCTATGACTATCTCTCCGCGAATAACCGTCACCGCCTGGCCGAGTATCTCCACGCGATCCCCGAGAGCCCTGACGCGAACCACGCCTCCCCGCTTCGATAGCTGGTGGCCGACGAGGTCCGTTTTACCGAGGCGCTCAGCCCAGAATGGACCGAGGCTGCAGTGAGCCGAGCCCGTCACAGGATCCTCATCAACACCACCTTCCGGCCAGAAGAAGCGCGACACGAAGTCATATGATTCCGATTGGCTTCGGGCAGTGACGATAATCTTTCCGAACGCATGTCTTCGCAGTTGTGTGAAGTCGGGATTCAGTGTCTCCACCTCTACCTCCGACTGCAATTCGATCAGGTAGCCGCCTAACTCCGTACTGTGAGCCGAATATTGCTTCGCTCCGATTGCTTCTGCAAGGCCGCTTGGCAGTTGTGCTTCCTTTACGGGATAGGCTGGGAAGTCGAGGCAATTCCAGACTCCTTCACTCCGGGCCCGTAAGATTCCGCTCTTTGAAATGAAAGTTATCTCCGCATGGTCAGGCACTATATTCTCCTCCCAGAGCATGTGGGCACTTGCGAGCGTGGCGTGTCCGCACAGAGGTACCTCGGTGAGGGGTGTGAAATAGCGGATGAAGAAGCCTTTTGCCTCCTTCCAGAAGAATGCCGTCTCCGAGAGATTCATCTCCGCCGCCACAGCCTGCATCCAAGAATCAGGGGCAGCTTTCTGAAGCGGGCACACCCCGGCAGGGTTTCCTCTGAATGGTTCTGCTGTAAAGGCATCTACTTGAAAAATTCTTACCTTCATCGGGGGTCATCCTCCTGTTCACATAAAGTTTCCGGGTCAAGGCAGCCGGCTGCCCGGTCCCATGTGCACGCCAGCTAAAAATTATTCAAAAAGCTGTGCATTCTCAATATACCGCTGAAATCAAGGCATTGTTCATGCCTGTGCGGACGTATCATTGTTCGTTCCGGCATAGACACCTTTGTCTGTTACTTTCGAGAGCGATAATATTTCTCATACAGTGCACTCGTGTCGGGTACCAGTTCTTTCCACCTCCTGCGGAGGAGATAGCCGAAGGTGAATTCAATCACCGATCTGGCTCCCCTGAGGATACCCATCTCATCATACCTTCGCGAGGAGACTTCTAGAACAGCCGGGACCCATACCGCACCTCCCGCATCGTTGATTCTCATGGCCAGTTCGACATCCTCCATGAGAGCTATGTCAGGAACACTGACAGCCCTGCGCCAAAACCACTGCCCCTGATCGCCGAAGCTGAGGCCGAACAGAGCCGTCTTCGCGTTGCTTAGGATGGAAAGGATCTTCATGCTAACTCCAGGCCGGGAATACGCAAGTCGGCAGGCTCCCCCCGCATAGCCAGGATACGCTGTTGCCACCGATTGTATAGTCGTTAAGAGATTGGCTGGAATGGAATTGTCGCAGTGCAGGATGAGAACGAGTTCGGTCTCCAGCTCCCGGACCCCTTCCACGATCTGGTTTCCCCGGCCCCGGCGGCTTCCGCGAACTAGCCGTGCACCCCAACTCTCGGCAATCTCCGCACTCCCATCCTCGCTTCCGGCGTCTGCGACCACAACCGATTCTCGGTCGATACCTGTCCGGGGGAGAGATTCGAGTAGCTTCAGAAGCGCTTCTCTATCGTTTAAAACAGGTATGACGATCCCCAGTGAGGGTGATCTCCTCCGGCTCGCCTGCGGCCACCTTCCGCTCAACTCGAGCCACAGGAAGATTAGAAACGGGAAATACGTCACCGCCTGCCGCCACCATGCTCCCACCCATACGCCCTCTCTTGTGAACGGCCCGAAAACATCGAAGTAGGGTAAAAAAAGGATCGAAAGGCCAACCAGAGCCCTTGATCGCCAGACCGTTCCGAGTGCAAGGATCGGCGCCAGATACCAGAAGTGGATAGTCGTGTTCATCAGTGTAACGAGAAGCAGGAAAGGCGCAATTCCCTGCTCGGGCCGGCTGCGGGTAAGCCAGAGCCCGATCAGCGCTACAGAAAGAACGATCGCCGTAGTGAGATGAGCCCCCTGGATCCCGAATATCCATCGTAGCGGGGCAAATGTCAGGGAATAGTACTCGAGCTTTCCGACATATACGCCAAGGTTTCCTAAGGAGAAAGGCTCCTCGAGGAAAAAGAACGGCAGGTAGTTGATGATTATTATCAGAAGACAAACCGGGAGAAATTTTACAGTCCTTTTCGTAACCAGAAATGGCAGAGCGAAGAGGGCCAGAAACTTTGTGAGTCCTGCGAAAGTGACGGATACCATGCCGAGATTTTTATGACCGGTTGCATTCAGGTATAAGCCGAGGATGAGCAGGAATATCTGTATGGAGTCGAGGTGTCCGTGTCCGGCTATGCTTACGATGACCAGGGGATTGAGCGCATAGATAATAATTCTCTCCCTCGGTACCTTCAGAGCCATGATCCACTGGAACATAACTGCGATCGCTGCCAGCTCGAACAGGAGCATGAAGAGACGGAAACCAGCCAGGCTGGCCGTAATCTTGCTTAGGCCCGCGAACAGATACAGTGCAAAAGGTGGATATATAGCCGGCATCTCCTTGTGATTGATTACCGAGTACACATCATCGCGATAGCCAAAAAGCCGCGGATCTTTTGGCGGTATGGAATAAGGGTTGTGGCCATCGAGCAAGATCCTCCCCTCCCACACATACCGCGCCAGATCATCAGAGGGATGAAGGTGCAAGGCCAGAATCCGGGTGCATGCCACAAGCAGGCAGAAGGAGAGTATCCAGCCCTTGCGTTTTGACGGCAGGCCATGGACAAGGAGGCCGATAAATCCCGCCGAGGCGACGAGGAATCCCGCATAGAAGAGGGGGAGGTTTGCCCCGATATCCTGTGGCCTCGTGAACATATAGGTGCCTGTGATAAGGAGAATCGCCGAGAAGAGATTGAGGGAACGCCTCATGCGTCCTGTGTAATGCCTATTGCTGTCCGAATCCCCACGGTCAGGAATGCGGAGGCGAACAATATGAGAAAGGGTAGTATGCCATAGTTGCCGGAGGTTATACTCACCATGATAGAACCTATAGAATAAATACCCAGCATGACTTCTAATGCCCATAACTTACTGCGGTTGAGTTTATAGCCCGAGAGTTTCAGGTTTCCTTTCTTCGGTGTGCGGATAAAGGAGCTCGATTTACCAATGATAGCTTCAACTACTGCGATCGTGTTCGATACCGCTATACCTGTCCCATAGAGTACAAGCAGGGGTAACCAGAGGAAGGAGGATTTTTTTATTTCGGTGTTGCGGAATGTGGCCACTGTATACATCGTCGAAGGGCCGAAGGTTGCGGCCACGAGCGGCAGCGCAGCAATTATAAATACCCATGGAGGGAGATTTATAAGGTTGAACTTTAGAATCGGGAATGCGAGCAGGGCGAGTGTGAGCATCAGTGGATGGACAGCGTAGTTAGTGAGATGAATGAACGCCTCCACTTTCTTCAGGAAACTGTACGGGCCGCGCCAGACGCGTGGGAGCATTATCAGGGCCGTTTGAATCGACCCCTTAGCCCACCGGAACTGCTGGCTTTTCACGGCTGTGATGGTGTCGGGTAGCTCAGCCGGTGCCACGACATCGACTATGTAATGCGGCTTCCATCCGGCTAACTGGACCCGATAGGAAAGGTCGAGATCTTCGGTCAGCGTAGCACTTGACCATCCACCCACGTCATCGATCGCCTTCTTGCGCCAGATGCCAGCTGTGCCGTTGAAATTCATGAAGAGATTCGCAGCGGCCCTTGCCGGTTGTTCTACAAGGAAATGTCCATCGATTCCCAGCGCCTGACATCTGGTCAGCAAGCTGTCGTATCGGTTGAGATGCCCCCATCTGGCCTGAACGAAGGCTACCCTGTCATCCTCGAGTAGAGCCGGGATGGTCTTCTTTAGAAACTCGGGATCGGGGACAAAGTCGGCATCGAAGACGGCGAGGAACTCGCCTTTCGCTTCCTGTGTTCCGTAAGCAAGCGCTCCAGCCTTGAATCCCTTCCGATCGGGTCGCCGGATCACTTTCACATCGATTCCCCTGTGCCGGAGTCTCTGCGTGGTTCGATCTACGATATCCACGGTGCTGTCATTGGAATCGTCGAGGACCTGTATCTCCAGTCTATCCGACGGGTAGTCGAGGGCGCAGGCGGCCTGTATAATGCGCGCCGCTACATTTTTTTCATTGAATATAGGCAGTTGAACGGTCACACGAGGCCATTGACCATTATAGGTTTTCGCCTCCCCCCATTTCCGTCGGCTCTCGGAGCTGTAATAAATCATCAGGTAGCAGTTGATGCCGTAAATAAGCAAGAGGATGGATGCGAGCCCATAAAGTATCAAGATTGGCAGGATGAGATACGACATATTCAGAAACTACTTACCGTTCAGTGACCAGTCGTAATCCATGTATTTCACCTTGACCAGTTCGCTACTTTCGTCAAGCAGATCTCTGTATTCCTCGGGTGCGTACCTGGACAGAGCACGCAACTTTTCGGATTGATTTTCACCGAAATCGTCTCCGAACCACTCGAAGATTTTGCTTAGGTATATGATTGACCTGTCTGATTCAACTCTGAGACCTTTCGGCTGAGCCAGATACCTCCGGGCAGCGGAATCGAGCTGGCGATCGAGCTCTTGGGCTTTGTATGCCTCACTAGACAGGTCCGGGCACCCTTTCGAGCCGCACACTATCGCGAAATGAATCCGGGGATCCCCCATCTTGCGGAGGCGATTATGCTCTATATTATCGAGTGATACCATCTTTCCGCCGAGCTTCAGCTTCTTCTGCTCAAACACCTTGGGCTCGATGTCAAGCACTCCGCTTATCGGATAGTGCTCTAGGATCAACCATACCATGAAAGCGTTGTAAGCATTTATCAGCAGAGCCTTCGATTCATCATCTGAGAGACTTTCCAGATCGACATTCTCGAGCGATTCGATAAATGAATCCAGACCCCCACGGTCCTTCGACCAGGATTCGTAATCCACGAAGCCGTCTCTCACATATTTTCCGAGCTCGGCATCGAATCCTTCTACCGATGCCCTGGTGTCAATCCACATTGCTAATAGAAAAGACAGAGCCAAAAACAGTGTAACTATACACGGTAGGAAAATTTTCGCAAGTTTCATGTTCATCACCTCTGTATCAAAAATGGATTGTGCTAAATTTAGTTGAGCTTTAAGGTGGCGGCTCCTAAATATTTGAAGAATTAACAACTTGAAAGGAAGAAAGAAGGAGCCGCTGTGAGTAAGCTACTGCGGGTAGGGCGTAAAGTCAAGTCAGGGTCCAGCCCATCCAGGAACTCAACCCTCTCATAAAATACAAGGTGAGGCTTAAAAGCATGGAAGGTAATTGACATCAATGTTTATTCATGGTATATTAATTGTATGTTATAACTGAGGGAAACGGTCCAGGAACTCCTACAGGGAAAACCATCTAAACACAATTTCTCTTGTCCATTTTTTGTATAACACCGATGCTTTTGATTCGAATTTTTCTTCTCCTTAG
>JBHIFB010000067.1:0-15830 GCA_046760905.1 Candidatus Glassiibacteriota bacterium
ACCATTTTAGTTTGTCTTACATTATACCAGATTAAAGGTGGCTTGTCAATCTTTCAGCAGATTAACTTTCCCCGTTTTTCCTGGAACTTAGAGCCCTTAGATGCGAGTCAGATAAAGGTTGGGCACCGGTCTTGGCTAATGAAGCGTCCCGAAGGGCGATTTGCGCATGTCTGAGGCGAAGCCGAGTTCGCAAATCGAGCGAGTGAGCCTTAGACCGGTCAACCTGTTCCATCGAGCAGAATGGACGCAGCCCTGATAACCCGCCTGCGAGCCACATGTGGGTCAATGCAAGGCGTCGAATTTCAATCGGATTTTTACATGGGATGTTTGCATGTGTCAATCCCATCATTTATAATAATGCCTGCATGAGAACAGGGATTTTTAGCTTCTCTGGACACATATTTATATGATGGCGCGGACGCATCGCGGCTCGCTCTATCCAGCATGGGGCGGACTTTTCGCCTCACACACGGTATGTGAAGATTCGGGTTACATAAGATGGACAATGGCGATGGAGGTGAAGATGAGCTGTGAACTTTGTTCTCTAAAGGGAAGGACCGTTATCCAGCATGAAGACAGCATCTGTCTGATCACAACATGCAATAACTGCAAGGGAGCACCTCTAGGAGTCCTCAAAAGGCACACAGACAAGCCATCAAGAGAGGAAAGAGACCATCTATTCAGATCTCTCCGTGCAGTGGCCAGCAAAAAATACGGTAGGGATGAGTTCTTTATAGATGAGACTGCTCATGAGTATGAAGAACACTACCACATCCACGCCAGGAGGTTGTGAGACGAACAAATAGACTATGCCTAACCCAGGAGCCTGGCTATTTCATCCCGGAAATTCTCCTCCATCTCACGCTTGAAACCAATGTGTCTGTATCTGATAACCCCTTTCCTGTCAATCAGGAAAGTCGTTGGAAATGCATAGACTCCGTAAAGATCTCTGGCGATTGACCCAGCTTCGTCGTAAAGTGTTGTGAAAGTAATCCCCTTATCGGCGATGAATTTCTCTGCCCTCGCCCTGTCACCACGGGTCTCGAGGGCAACGACGGTGAACCCATCATCCTTTAGATCATAGTAGATTTCTTGAAGGTATGGTAACTCCACACGACATGAGGGTCAAGTTGGAAACCAAAAGGCAAGGAGAACGACCTTCCCCTTCTGGCCATCCAGTGAAAACTGCGCTCCGTCGTCTGCGGTCACGATGAAGTCAGGAGCTTGCTTCCAAAAGGATTTCCTAGCTCCCTCGATCCTCTCGGCCAGTCCTGAACTGCTGCCATGACGCGCTATGTATAGACTGTCAAGCATCGAGCGTGCATCGTTATCAGTTTGCTTGGACAGTAGTTCTATGAGTATATCGATCGCTTCCTCTTCCCGGTTCGTCCTTGCGTATGAATTTGCGAGTGTGTAAAGCATCTCACTAAGCGGATCACTCAGTTTTGACCTGGCCTCCTCAAGCACCAGGATGGCTTCATCGTATCGACCGAGTTCATAAAGCACCTGCCCAAGCCCTTCTCCATAAAAACCCTTGTACTTGGCCGAACTTTCCTCGAGCCACTCGGGGGAAGCCTCGGTATAATATTTTCTCAGATTCGCTGTGTCACATGCAGCAATTGCGCTCTCGAAAAATCTTATCGACTCCTCGATGTACTCCGATTCTGACATGGCGTAACCCATGTCAGAAAGATAGAAAGGATCCTTCATGGACCCGAGTAGCGATTCCGCAAGCTCCATGGCCCTGGCCTTGTCTTCTCTCCAGTACAGTTCGAAGAGCTCTTCATAAGCCTCGGACCTCACGCTCTCGTCGAAGGGTTTTCCCACGATTGCCTCGAGTATCTCCACAGCCTCCGCCGGCTTGCCATAATCTTGATAAGCCCTGGCAAGGAGAAACTGCCTTTCAGGAAAATACGTTTCAGTCTCTGTGACTCCCTCAAGGAGGCCAATGGCCTCTGCGTATTTTTCTGTCTCCATCATGAGCCTTGCTCTTTCCAGAACAGCCCAGTAGTAGGATGGTGCCAGTTCCAGGGCATCATTTATCCGTTTTTCTCTTAGTCCGATATCATCCTCGATGAGTGACATGCACAGGTGGTAGAGTGGATCTCTGGGATTATTCTCGATTAAAGTCTCATAGAGGTTTCGTGCCTTGTCATCACCCTTCCTCATAAGGAGCTTTATATAATCCCTGTGAATCTCAAAGGAGCCGGGATACAGCTGGATGGCATGTTCCAGTATCTCTTGGGCCGAATTGTACTGCCTCACCTTGACCAGATCCCTAGATTTCTCAAGGAGCGTCATCGCCTGATTCTTCTTGGCATCCGATTCCCCACAATTTAAGAAACCGGCTCCGAAAGCTATCACAACCATTACCACATGCAACATCTTCCTGTTACTGTTCTTCAATTGCCATCTCCTTGTCCTTGGGATTCGACAACGCTTCTCAATCATGTTATATCCATATACCCCCTCAGAATATCGCTCCTGCTGGGATGCCTCAACTTCCTTAGTGCTTTGGCTTCAATTTGACGAACCCTCTCCCTCGTCACGTTGAATATGCTTCCCACTTCTTCCAGTGTGCGAGGGAAACCATCTCCTATTCCGAATCTCAATCGAACGACTTTCTCCTCCCGCCTGGTCAGCATATGCAGTGCCATATCGATTTGATCCCTCAGCATCGAAAAGGCCGCAGAGTAAAGGGGTGAGATCCCCTTAGTATCCTCGATAATATCTCCAAGGTGACTGTTATCGTCATCCTTGATGGGGCGATCCAGTGACAACGGCTCCTGCGCGACTTTCAGTATTGCTTTTATGCGTTTTATGGGCATGTTAAGCTTCACGGCTAGCTCTTCCGGGAGCGGTTCCCTTCCGTATTGCTGAACGAACTTCCTCGAAGCTCTGTTGACTTTGTTGATCATCTCGATCATGTGGACGGGTATCCTTATAGTTCTACCCTGATCAGCTATCGCCCTCGTTATGGACTGCCTGATCCACCAAGTCGCGTATGTGCTGAACTTATATCCTTTCTTGTAATTGAACTTCTCGGTCGCTCTCATAAGCCCGCTATTACCCTCCTGAATCAGGTCGAGAAATTCAAGCCCACGGTTGATATATCGCTTCGCGATACTGATTACCAACCTGACATTCGCTTCGATCATCGACCTCTTCGCCTGAGACACCATGGTCTCGAGTTCCCTGATACGTGACAACAGGGCCACGAGCCTTAACTGGCTCATACCTGTCTCGCGGCGCGCTTCTTTTATCTTGTCATTAGCCAAGCGTATACTTTCGAATATCTCTTTTCGCTTCTCCTCCGGAAGGCTCCTCAGAACCTGCGCTTTGCGTGGCAGCCTAGGCATTTTATTACTAGTATTCATGCACGACAGTTCTATCAATTTCTCAGGTGAAACTCCGAGATTCTCTGCCTGGTTGGAGATCTCGATCATCGATTCCGTGACGTATGATTCAAAACACTTGACTCTGTCGAAAAGCCTATCCACCATTTTCTGTGTGAGATCGAGCTTTCTTATTTCATTCGCAAATCGCCTTGATTTTCTCCTGAGCTCGCCCTCCACCTTCTCCTTGCTGCGTTCACCCTTAAGACGGCCTCTCTGTTGCTTAAGGGTAGCTATCTCGGCGTATAGCTTTTCGATTGTCTTGATGCGTCTTACAACTCCTCTCTTCTCTCCCTCTATATCGTACTCCGCATTCCAGGATTCCGGTTCAAGATTCACCACATCCTCCAGACCAATCTGCCCCGCAACGAGGTCCTCAGCTACATCTTTCAGCTCCCTGATCGATGAAGATGATTTGAACAGCGTCTCTATCATCTGCTTCCTGCCATTCTCGATCTTCCTCGCCAGCTCGATTTCTCCCTGACGGTCCAGGAGGGGTACTTTACCCATCTCGAGCAGATACATCTTTATCGGGTCTTCCGATTTTATCGATTTGAGTGCTTTCCTACCCTTCCTGCTCTTTAAATATGGTGATTCCCAGTATTCCTCCTCCGAATCAACGACTTCAACACCATGGTCTGAGAGCTTATCGATCAGGGAGGTCAGCTCATCAGCATCGGTGATACCTTCAGGTATGAGTTTGTTAAGGGTCTTGTATGTTAAAAAACCCTTTGCTTTACCAATTCTCAGAATCTCTTTCATTAACTCACTGGATAACTGGCCAGACATTTCTCAGCTCCGGGACTCAAATTCACTCATCCCCTGCGGGGAAGAGGGCAGACAATTCTCTCGTTAGCTCGTAAAATCTTTTTGCCAGTTCATCTGCTTCTCCTTTCCTCTCAAAGTCTTTCGCCTGTCTTAGATGCGCAGAAATCTCATTCATATCTCTCTTGATTCTTCTCGCTTTCAGTTTCCTGAGGCAATCGCTGAGCATCTTCTCCGGATTCTGTATGATGGATTCATCCATTGCAATCCCGCTTACTGTGGAATGGAGTTCTTGAGGAAGCTTGCTCAGGATCAAATCAAGCGCGCTTCCCTCACAGCCGGCAAGTTCCTTAAAGGCAATAAAAATATTTCTGTAGTCTTCGTTCAGGAAATCATCCGACACCAGCTCGGATACGGTATTGAGGAATGAAGCGCTATCACACCTATCCATGAGCAATAGAAGAATTATGTATTTCTCCGTGAGATCATGGATTTTCTTTCCCGTCACCTTTTCCGGCGCTCTACCGGTTTGAGTCCTGCGTCTTCTGGCGCTTTTTTTTGTCAGCTCATGAGAAAGGACATCTATCGGGACATTCAGCTCCATAGAGCACTTCTCAAGATAGAGCCTCCTCATGAGAGTGTCCTTGATACCTGAAATGGTATCGGAGATATAACCGACTGCCTTTCGCTTTCCCTCAATGCTCTGCAGGTTCCCTCTTCGCCTGAGTATCGCTATTTTTGCATCGATCACATCTACAGCGTCTCGGATGAGCTCCTGGACCGCAACGATACCATTTGCATGTACGAAGCTTGCCGGGTCGTCTCCGGCGGGCAGCTCGACATACTTTGCGACAACGCCTGCAGCCAGCAGCAGATCTCCGGCCCTGAAAGCGGCCTTTAGGCCGGCGCGATCAGCGTCATACATGAGAGAGACCGACTCGCACATCTTCGATAGAAGAGCGGCCTGATTTTCAGTGAGCGCAGTTCCGAGAGGCGCAACGAGGTTCCGGCATCCCGCCTGGTAAAGAACGAGCAGATCCATATACCCTTCTACAATAACAGCCTCCTTCTTCGATCTTATCTCGTTTTTGGTGAGATGGAGACCATATAGGTTTCTACCCTTGTTGAAAACAACGGTCTCAGGCGTATTCAGATATTTCGGCTCACTCCCGTCAACCGATCGCCCCCCAAAACCGATGACCCTGGCCCTCGAATCCATGATAGGGAAAATGATCCTGTTACGAAAAAGATCCCTTGATGAAGTTCCGCCTTCCCTCATGTAAAGGAGACCTGCCTTCACCAGGACTTCCTCTGAAATGTTATTTTCCTCTCCGAGGTTCTTGATGCCCTTCCACCTGGCCGGAGCGAAGCCGATGAGGAAATCGTCGATGCACTCCTTCTTAACACCCCTCGATTTCAGATACTCGAGGGATCTCTTTCCTTCTCCCGTCTCGGTGAGAATTCGATGGTAAGCCATCATCGCCATTTCGTTCGCCCGTATCACCTCATCTCTACCCTCATCGCGATACATATCATAAGAGGGCAACTCGACGCCACACTGTCCCGCCAGAGTTTCCAGCGTTTCGAAGAAGCTTGAGTTGCTGATGGCCATATTGAAAGAAATGAGGTCACCCCCCTTTCCACACCCGAAGCAGTGAAAGATCTGTTTCTCCTGGCTCACGGAGAAGGATGGCGTCTTCTCCGGATGAAACGGACACAGGCCAACGTAGTTTTTACCGACGCGTTTCAAATCAACATGGTCGGAAACGACATCCACGATGTCAAGCCTGCTTTTTATGTCCTCAATAACTTCAGAAGGTATCATCCATGACATTCACCACTAACCTCCACTATAGTCACGCCGCTACCTCCCTCCCAGGGCTTCCCCATCCTGAAACCCTTCACCCTCTTATCCATCCTCAGTACCTTTCTGACTTCTTCTCTCAGCACACCCATACCCTTTCCATGTATCACCTTTAGGACTGTGAGCCCGTTGAGCACAGCGGTATCGATGGCACGAGAAACCTCGAAGCCCGCTTCATCACGGCTGCAGCCTCGAATATCTATCTTGTCCGCATGATCTTCGAACCTCGTGGCTTTGGCAATTCGTATCTCATCGCCTTTTGGGCCGTCCCCCCGGTTAAGGCCAAGCGGGGTGATAGCCTTGAGAGGCGCCCTGATATATCTGCCGGCAAGTTCAATCTCCACTTCCCCTTTATCCATAAATATACCAACCACCCTTGCTTCCTTTTCAAGATCGGAAAGTAATACCATTTCACCAGGCTGCGGAACATATTCAAATTCTCCCGCCTTCCTGGGTACCTCCTTACGGGAGAATCTTCTCAGTCCCTCTTCGAGCCTTCTCCGCGCTTCTCCTATTATTGAATCCCTGACTTTACCCTCCGTGAGCCTCGTTATGGCATCTTCGAGCTCCCTCCTCGCACTTAGATAGGCCTCGCGTGATTCTCGGTTCGCCCTATTTATGGCGTCTTCGGTCAACGCATTGTAGCGTTTTTTAGCTTCGACAAGCGCTTGAGCGATCCGATCTGCCTCCATTGCTTTTTTTTCAAATTCCGCTTCCTTCTCAGCAAGACGCCTCTTCAGCGACTCCAGCTCGCCGATCAGATTCTCAAGAGCCAATCCTCTGGAATCGAGATAGGATCTTGCCCTCGTGACGATTTGTTTCCCAAGCCCCAGTCTCTCCCCTATGATCAGCCCCATGCTCCTGCCGGGGAGCCCCTTGCTGAATTGAAAGGTCGGTGAGAGCTTCTCTGGGTCAAAGGAGAGAGAACCGTTTACAATCCCGTTGCTCTTGTTGGCCATGCCTTTAAGCTGCGTGTAGTGAGTCGTGGCAATCGTTCTGGAGTTCTTTCTGTTCAGTTCTTCCAGCACGGCCCTTGCGATAACGACACCCTCCTCAGGATCCGTGCCAACACCAATTTCATCCAGGAGAACGAGCGACCCCTCTCTGGCCTTCTCTAGAATCCCAACGAGCCTTACGATGTGTGACGAGAAGGTGCTCAGGTCATTCTCGATTGACTGCTCATCCCCAATGTCAACGAAGATTCCTTTGGGATACGGTATAATGGTTCCATCTCTCGCTGGTATGTGCAACCCGCATAGGCTCATGAGGGTCAGGACCCCGATTGTCTTTAGCATGACGGTTTTGCCACCTGCGTTTGGACCCGACACCAGAAGGGTTCTCTCGTCCTCGTTGAATTCCAGGGAGAGCGGTACGAGCTTTTCCTTCTCACCGCTGTCGCTGAGCCTTTTTATCAGTAGCGGATGCCGGCCCTCAACTATTTTGAGATTTCCATCGGAGCTCAGGACCGGTTCCGAACAATCCCACGCAGCCGAGCATCTTGCCTTTGCGAGTACCATATCTATCTTCACAAGCGAACTGTATGCGCTTCTGATATTCAGCCGGTTATCGCGTACAAGGCTAGAAAGGTACTGGAGAACCTTGATCTTCTCTCTCTCGATCTCCATCGCCAGTTCTTTCAAAGTATTATTAAGCTCCACCACCGAAGACGGCTCGATGAAGAGTGTCTGACCGCTCCTGGATTTGTCGTGGATGATGCCTTTCACTTTCCTTTTTGATTCGATCCTCACGGGAAGCACATACCTTCCGTTTCTAACCGTTATCGAAGCCTCGCCAGATGCGCTTCCCTCCTCCATACTGCGCAACCTCACTTGAAGCTCATGAACAATTTTTTCCCGTAAGAATCTGAGACTTCCAGTTAGCTTCGCGAGTCGCGGTGTGGAATCATCTTTTACGCCGCACTCGGCGTCTATACAACTTTCAATTTCTTCAATTATTTTTCGGTCAGGTGATGCTCCACCCAGAAGAGAATAGAGCTTTGGGAACTCGTCCCTTTTCTTTGCGAGTATGAGGTTCACTTTCGTATGAGTCTTCACGACGTGAGATATGCCGAGCAGCTCATCGACGGAGAGGAGAATCTCTTCTACATCGAGTCTCCCGAGAAGAGATCCTATTGACGTGGGTAGAGAGAGTGAAGGAAGTGGAGGATTCTCTCTCAGCAGACTCCTCGCCTGAGTGACCAGATCAAGTTCGGCTTTTGCACAATCGGCATCTTTTAGTGGCCTTAGGTTTAGGAGTGCCTTCGATGCGGCGTCTGAATCGGCGAACTCGGAAATTAGGGACAGGATCTTATCGAACTCAAGGACCTGGATTGTATGAATGTCCATCGTGTCAAATCGACAAGAATCAGGATTATAGCTAAGGTAAAACCTGCATAAACCCACTGAATCTGGGTCCACTACTTCCCTATATTAGACTCCTTTTACAATACGCAAATAAACTTATAATCTGGATACATGAATTGCCCGAGGTGATCGGCGATTGTGCTGGTGGAGTTTCAACGACACATTGGCCAGATTGCACGCAATATCGTATATTCTATTTTTCTGGGTTATGACGAGCGTCTCTGCTTTCGCCGTGCGGCACTCAATTTTCTCTTACGTCTCTCACTTGGTTTCTCGAAATGACGATGCTTCCTTAGATCTGAAAGAATGCCGGCTCTCTCACATTTTTTCTTAAACCTCTTCAATGCTTTTTCAAAAGACTCATCGTTGTTGATAATGACCTCGGTCATTTAGAAAATCAACCTCCTTTGAGTTAAAAGTAAACAATTTATTTTGATTTTTGATTTTATTCAAATGTTCGAAAAACACTCATATATCAATATAATATCTAATCTGCCCCCAGTCAAGCTCCTTCATCATTACCTATTATCCGGGAGGCCACCCAAATTCTCTTCCCCCGAGTAGATGTGCATGGATGTGAAACACCGTTTGTCCTGCGCCTCTGTTACAATTTAACACAATCCTGTATCCTTTATCTGTTACCCCTTTTTCTTTCGCGAGCTCCTTTGCAACGATCAGGAGCTCTCCGGCGAGTGAAGAATCCTCGTCGGTGAGGTCGTCAAGGGTGGAAATGTGCTTTTTAGGTACCACAAGTATATGCACTGGTGCCTGCGGACTGATGTCTTCGAATGCAACCACTGTATCATCCTCGTATACGATTTCAGACTGAATTTCACCTGCGGTTATCTTACAGAAAAGGCACTCCATGGACCTCCTCCTCGGTTTAGAGAACCAGCCGCAACCAGCTTACCAGAAACCGTGCAAGCACCGTATGGCCACGATTACTGCAATAGCTGCAGTCTCGACTCTCAACCTGGCAGGTCCCAGGCCTGCCGATCGAAATCCCGCGCTAATCGCACGTCCTTTTTCATCCTCTCGGAAGCCACCCTCGGGCCCGATCATGACCGTGAAACGGTGCTCCTTGCTCTTTCTTAGAACCTCTGTGATCGATGGTCGCGAGAGTTCCTCATCTAGCAAGAGGCATAGTGCTCCCCTATCGCAACCATCAAGGAAATCGTTTAATTCAACGGGCATATGTATGAGCGGGATGAAAGCTCTCTTTGACTGTTTCAGGGCGCTTACCGCCACTCGCCTGAGGCGTTCAACCAGTTTCCTCTGCTGTTCTGTGCCCCTCACTCGCCTGGACCTACCGGTCACAAGCGGAATGACCTGCCTGACACCCAGCTCGGTCGCTTTTTCCACCGCCCACTTCATACTTTCGCTCCTGCTCAATCCCACGGCAAGAATTATCTCATGCCTCTCCGGTTCCTCTTTTCTCTCCCCTACAATCAACCCCAAAACCCTCTGCTTCACAGAAGTGATTTTAACTCTATAAAGAGTACCATTCCCATCAGAGGCTGTCACGATTTCACCGACTCCCATCCTCAGACTCTTCGCAATATGGCGTGACTCCTCAACCGAGAAAAGTATTTCCCGACCGCACAGGCAATTCTCGTCAATGAAGAAATAACTCACCTCACGTGCCGGATTCGGGTCAACTTGATAATGCATCCTTCATCCTGTCCCAGAAGGATTTTCCATCCCTTTCCCCCCGGATTTTCTCCTGTTCTCTAAGCTCTTTAAAAATCCGTGTCTCTTCCTCTGTTAAGTTCTTAGGTGTTACGAGTCTGACTGTAACGATCTGATCGCCTTTTCTGCCGCTATTGAGTTTCGGTAAGCCCTTGCCCTTCAAAGAGAATCTCTCGCCCGACTGGGTTCCCGGAGGTATGTTCAGCTCCTCTTCACCATAGAGCGTCGGTACTGCTATATTCGCTCCAAGCGCTGCCTGAGCGAAGGTAAGTTCGATTCGGGTTAGTATGTGGTCTCCGTGCCTTTTGAAGAAATCATGTTCGGTCACTTCCATAAGCACGATAAGGTCACCCCTTTCACCACCTCTGAACCCAACATTTCCCTGCCCCCTCAGAGTCATGAAATTCCCCGAGGAAACACCCTTCGGGATTTTTACCTTCACCGTTTTCACCCCACGCACCCGACCTTCTCCATTGCATGTTCGGCACGGATAATCGATCACCACACCTTCGCCTCTACACCTGGGACACGCACTGACACTCACGAACTGGCCAAAGATCGAACGCTGTGCCTGCCTGATCTCGCCGGTTCCTCCACAGGAGGGACATTTTACGCTGCCAACCGAGCTCCTGGAACCGCTTCCCGAACATGTTTCACAGGTGTCATAGATTTTAATTTTCAACGTCTTCTCGGTGCCCAGAGCCACATCTTTCAAATTCAACCTCACCCTCACCTGTAAATCTTCGCCCCGGTTACTTCGCCTGGTTGTGGTCTCGAAGCCGGAGAACATGTCCCCGAGGCCGAAGCTACCGAAATCTCTCATGAAAGCCCTGAGGGCATCAGACAGATCGAATCCCTCGAATCCGCCAAAGCCCGCGCCTGCCCCCGAGATCCCTGCATGGCCATACCTGTCGTACCTCGACCTTTTCTCGGGATCTCTGAGGACTTCATACGCTTCGGAAATCTCCTTGAACTTCTCCTCAGCTTGCTTGTTTCCCGGATTCCTATCAGGATGGTACTGCATGGCCAGGCGGCGGTATGCTTTCTTTATATCCTCATCATCCGCCTCCCTTCCGATTCCGAGTATATCGTAATAGTCTCTCTTCGCCATCAAATCCCTCTTCACGCGCCGGTGTTATGAGTCTTCGGAAAGTATTGATGAGATGTACTTCGATGTATAATCAACCATTGCAACGAGCCTGTTATAAGGCATCCGAGTGGGACCTATCACTCCAATGGTACCCTTCAGCGAGCCGACAGTATAATTGGCAGTTATGATGCTGAAATCCTCAAGATATTTGCTATCGTGCTCTTTCCCGATGGTTATGAGGAGGCCGTCCGATTTGAATCGGGTGTTCAATATATTAGACAACAGGGTTTTGCTCTCGGTGAGCTCAATGAGAGACTTGAGCTTGCCTCCATCGGAAAACTCCGGCTGACTGGCCAGCCCCGACGCCTGTCCGAGCATAAGCTGTGATTCCTGATCCGAAAAGTCGAAGAGCTCGTCGGCAGATTCGATGAACACATTCAAGAGTTCAGATTTGGCAGGGTCCGCTTCGATCAAGCGGTTCGAAAGGGTTCTTTTGATTTCCTTCAGTTTCAGACCCACGAGCCTCTCATTCAGGATGCTCGCTGTCCTCTCCAGATCTTTCGGGGAGATATCCTCCTTTATCTCGATGAAGATCGATTTTACGAGGCCGGATTTGACCGTGAGTATGAGCAGAACGCGATTGAGCGACAAACCCACAAGATCTATTTTCGTGAGTATTCCCTCCTCCAGCGTGGGAACGAGACCGACACCGAGCTCTTTCGTCAGGACGCTCAGCACCCGTGCCGCCTTGTTTATAAGCTGAGCGGCCATCTGCTGTTCAGGTCGAAGTTCATCCTTTATCCTTTCCATTTCCCCCTTTGTGAGGAGTTGCACCCTTAGTAAGTGATCGACGTACAGGCGGTATGCCTTGTCCGTTGGAATTCGGCCGGCCGACGTGTGCGGTTGCAAGAGCAGCCCCTTATCCTCCAGATCGGCCATTGTATTTCTAACCGTGGCCGGGCTTATATTCGGCATGTATTTCTTGACTATCTTCCTGGAACCAACCGGCCGTGCGGTTTCTACGTAATCTATTATAACAGAAACGAGAACTGCTCGCTCCCTATCTGTTAGCATATCGATGCTGTAAGTGTTGTCAATTCTCTTTACCATAATGACAATTCCTCATGTTATATCTTTATTAATTTAAGTAATACCTTATAAGTGTCAAGAAACGTACCACTTCTGCCATCTCATCCCCGGCACACATACCTCATCCCCGGCAGCCTTTCGACATTTCCATTCACCTCCATCTCGAGAAGCTCTGAAAGGAGTTGGGATGCCTCTCTTCCAGTCAATCTGGCAAGCTCATCGATCGATTTCGGTCCACCTTGAAGCAACTTCATAAAATCCCCGCAGCCTTCCGAGCCCAGCTTTCGTTTTCTCAACCAGCCCGACAGCTTTAGGGCTTCTATGACATCATTCCCTGTCTCGACAGGGATAGCTCCCTGCTTTATCAATCCATTCGTCCCTCTGCTGAGGGGATTAAGAGGCGATCCAGGTACGGCGAATACTTCCCTGCCCTCCTCAAGTGCATAGTTTGATGTTATCAGTGCACCGCTTCTTGCGGCAGCCTCTACGACGACAACTCCCATGCTCATGCCGCTCATGATCCTGTTTCTCCTGGGAAAGTAAGCCCTCCGCGGCTCCGTGCCGGGAGGAAACTCGGACAGAATCGCTCCTTCCCTCGCTACACGTCCATACTCCCTCCTACACACCCTCGGGTACATTATGTCAGGGCCGCAACCTAGGATTGCCGTGGTTTTCCCTCCGACGTTAAGAGCACCCCGATGGGCGGCCTGGTCTATGCCTCTCGCCAGCCCACTCACCACAACTAGTCCCTCCCGGGCCAGATCCCCCGCAATGATCTCAGCAATACTCATGCCTTCCATAGTGGCAATCCTCGATCCTACCATGCACACCGATGGTCGCGAGATGATCTCGCTCTGGCCCTTAACGAAAAGGATCCCGGGAGGATCGATGATCGATTTTAAAAGTGGTGGGTAGCCCTCATCGAGGATGGACAGGACGCCGATCCCGTCTTCATCCATCGATTCACGCATCCTGACAACATCATCCTCCCGGACCCTGTTGATGCTCTCGATCACCTCCCCGTATACCGGTAGCTGGTAACGGGCGCCTTCGTCAATAAGCTTCTGCGGGTCATTCACCGAAAGAAGTATCTCCCTTATCGTGTTCTGACGTGTACCAAGAGCCAGTGAGATCCTTAAAAGACAATCTTCTCTATTCCCTTTCATCCTCGCCCCCCTCTATCGCAGACAGCTCCCTCAATTTCTCCTCCACTTTTTCCATGAGCATGCTCACTCCCTCTCCGGTGACAGCCGATATCACACACAAAGTAAAAACGTCCTCGAAGCTCCGATCTCTGAGTTTCAGCTGGGAAGTGAGAAGGTCGGCTTTCGTAAAGACCAGGCAACGCGGTCTTGCAAGAAGTGAACCGCTATGTGATCTCAGCTCTTCGAGTAACACCCGATAGTCACCCACCGGGTCACTGCTTGTGGCTTCGACAAGCATTAGAATTACCTTCGTTCTCTCAATGTGTTTCAAAAATCTCACACCCATTCCTTTCCCGGTGTGGGCACCTTCTATGAGGCCGGGAATGTCAGCAACAACGAAATCCAATCCTTTACCCCTGACCAATCCCAGGTTAGGGACCTTCGTCGTGAACGGATAGTCAGCTATTTTTGGCCTTGCCCGTGATATCCTTGATAGCAAAGTCGATTTCCCCACGTTGGGTTTTCCAACAAGACCAACATCGGCCAGGAGCTTGAGCTGAAGCAATATCTTTCTCTCCTCGCCTTCCGCACCAGGGGTCGCTTTCCTCGGCGCTCTCAGAGTCGGGCTCGCGAAGTTTGCATTTCCCATTCCTCCCTTCCCACCTCTGGCGGCGACCAGTTTCTGCCCGGCTTCGGTCAGATCACCGAGCAGTTTGCCGGTTCCTGCATCGATCACAACCGTCCCAAGAGGAACAGGTATGAATAGATCCTCTCCGCTTTCCCCCTTCATCTTCTTCCCCATTCCGTGACTGCCCCTGCCTGCCTCGTATCTCGTTCTGTACTTGAAATCCAAAAGGGTTGTCATGTTACCATCGACCACGAAGACCACATCCCCACCCTTCCCACCATCTCCTCCGTCAGGACCCCCCTTGGGTACATATTTCTCCCTCCTGAAGGATACGCACCCGTTTCCTCCATCTCCACCTTTAACCCAGATTGTGGCCTCATCGATGAACACGCAGCTCCCCTCGTTTAATCACAAATAGTACACTGACATTGACAGGTCTATGGAATTGGTTAAATATAAAAAGAACAAAATCAATGCAAAACCCCCGGTGGTTTGCACAACGCGAGCAAAAGGGGCAAAAGTAGCTGCTTGGAAACGTCCATGATCAAGAGAGGCGAAAGACCGATCCCGTTCTGGTGGGGAACCTGCAAATCGGTGGAGGATCTCCCATATCGATCCAATCTATGACGAGTACCCAGACTGAGGACGTCAGCAGGACGGTGAGGCAGATAAGGAGACTCGAAAAAGAGGGTTGTGAAATGGTGAGGGTTGCGGTCAGGAATATGGATTCCGCTGGAAAGCTCGCTCGAATCAAGGAGAAGGTGACTGTTCCCATAGTAGCCGACATCCATTTCAACCACAGGATAGCGATTGAAGCCATCAAAAATGGGGCCGACAAAATAAGGATCAATCCTGGCAACATCGGGGGCAAGGAACAGGTCCGGGAAATAGTCAGGGCTGCCAAAGAGAGAGGCATCCCGATCAGGGTGGGAGTCAATTCCGGCTCCCTCGAACAGGAAATCCTCAACAGACATGGATATCCTTCTGCTCAGGCTCTTTTTGAAAGCGCAATCCGAAATGTGAATCTCATCGAAGACATGGACTTTCATGATATAGTGGTTTCGATAAAGTCAACAGATGTCATGACCACCATCGATAGCTACAGGCTCATTTCCAAGAAGACTTCCCACCCCCTCCACATCGGTCTTACTGAGGCAGGGCTACCGGATACAGGTACGGTAAAATCTGCTATAGCATTGGGACTCCTTCTATCCGAAGGAATAGGCGATACCATCAGGGTATCGATGACCTCTTCTCCATTGGAGGAGGTACGGGTTGCGAAACGAATTCTCCAGGCACTCGGACTGAGGCGTTTTGGCCCGGATATCATTGCCTGCCCCACATGCGGTCGCCTCCAGATTGATCTAATCGCAATCGCCCGGCAAATCCGGCGGCGATTAGCCGGCAGCACAAAGGACATGAAAATCGCCATCCTCGGCTGTGCTGTGAATGGCCCTGGGGAAGCCAGGGAAGCAGATATCGGGATCGCCGGAGGGAAGGGAGCCGGATTCCTCATCAAGAACGGAAGGTTCATCCGTAAGGTGAAGGAGGAAGATTTAGTCGATGTCCTTATTGAGGAGATAGAGAAATTCCCCCCCTAGCACCCCCTCCATCCCAAAAAGCGCAATCGTATTCATCGTTGTATGCGCCGCAACGCGCAGCAGCTCCTTATCCCCCAAAAGTCCCGCTAGGCCCTCGAGCACTTTTACAAGATACGCCGGTTCATTCGTTTTCCCTCTGAAAGGTACAGGCGAGAGATACGGGGCATCGGTCTCCAGAAGGATCCGTTCGAGAGGTACGCT
>JBHIFB010000068.1:0-15785 GCA_046760905.1 Candidatus Glassiibacteriota bacterium
AAAAGTGAATTTCATTCGGCGCCCTGTTAAGTTGACTTTTTCTATTCGCATCCCTTCGCCGGTTTCGATCCCGATTTCAAGCGGCAGATGATAAATATTGCCAAGTTGTGTAAGGATGATTTTAGTGTGGTAACTGTCATCTCCCCTCTTGATGTCCGATTCCAGCGATATTACAGGTACACCCTTTCGTTCCAACCATTCCTCCCTCCACCACACTAGCGATTTCCCGCCAGCCTCCTCCAGTGCCTGAACGAATTCCGACATTGAGAAGGTCTCGAATCGGAATCTTTCAAATAACAATCTCATCGCTTTTTTAAAATAAATGTCTCCCATCACGTAGCGGAGGATGTGCATGAGCCATGGATACTTCCCGTGAAGAATCTCCTGAGGTGTATTCCCACGCAGTTGCTGGTATGGCACATCATTCTCGAAGGGAAGCTTCAAATACTTTTCTCTGAAGTATCTGAAAATTTCAGGAATAGGTTTTCCATACACATCATCGTACAGAAATTCGGCGTAATCGCCAAATCCCTCTGTCCATTGAAAGCCGCCCGGCCCGCTGCCGCGAATAGTGTAGAACCACCAGAGAAGAGCGGTCTCATGGGCATCATGGCCGGTGGTGAGAAATTCTTTTTCCAGATATTGAGGGTCATATCCCACGAAACCCGGGAAGGCACGTCGGGCATTGATTCCTTCAATCGTTACGAAGCTGAACTGGTCGAAGGGATAAGGGCAGTAGGTTTCCGAGTAAAACTCGAGAATCTTACGACTTGTGCTGAAAATCTGGCCGACAAACTTCTGGCTTTCCGGATATAGAAGCGTCTGCATCCGCAGGCCGTCTACTTCTCGCTCCGTTTTGATCCACCGGGCGTCTGCAATCACAGAGAAACATACTGCCGGATTTGTTGTCTCGAACATATATTCAATACGGTTGGCCAGATGGGAAGCTTCAACCAGCTTTCCGGGCGCAACAGCTTGAAAACCGGATGGAAGAACGATATGCGTTTTCACAGTCGCCCAGTCATTAAAATCTATCGGGTAGAAGCGATCGGACCAGAGCAGGAATAGGCTGGAATCCGAGATAACATCCCTGTCCTCGCCGTTACTTTTTCCAGGAGCACCTTTTAACTTGATAACGAGGACCATTTCTTTAGCCGGTTTCTCCAATTTTATATTGACCAGGCCCGGACTTCGGCTAACCTTCACAGTCGAGGTAAGGGATGTGACTTTCACAACGTCATAAAAGTCACTAAGCCCCAGAGTTATCTCCTCCTGCAACTCTGGATTGCATATGAGGATCCTGGTTCTCAGATCAAGTGTCTTCGTGGCAAAATCGGGTCTTATCTGGAGATCGTAGTGCCGGATGTCGTATGTTTTATCTCGAGCGAGTGCATGGGAATGTAGGATTGTCACATATACACCGATAATAATGGATATGCTGATTGTAACGGATTTCACGAATTATGGTCCTTTCTTTTCAAAAAATATAAATCACCTTTCCCTGGATTTGATCCTCGTTAATCGTGCCGTCCACCCGGCTGTCAAAATCCGATGGGGCATACCTGTTGTCTCCCATGACAAAGAATTCACCCCTGGGAATTGTAAGAGAAATGAATTTGGGAAATTCACAACTCTCACTGTCTGCATCAACAAATCTATAGGGCTCATAAAGGATTTCACCATTTATGAAAACGTCATTGCCTCTGATTGAAAGCGATTCACCCTCTACGGCAATGATTCTTCGGATGTAGGATCTGCCTTTCGCCTCGGAGCAAAAGATTACGATATCCCCTCTCTTAGGTGTAAACCACCGATTTTCCAATACCATTACTTTCTGGTTTCCGTGAATCAGAGGGTACATGACCTCCCCGGGAACATTCCATATCGAAAAAACGAATATCCTCAATCCGGCTGTGATTAAAAGGAGAATCAGAAAAGAAAAAAGAGCCTTCTTCTTCATCTGAGCCTTACCTGTTTTTCAAATTGTGCAAAACGGTCATTCGTTACTAAAACCTCTGTGGGAGTGGACTTTAAAAGGGAAAGGACCTGCGCCCCCTGAAGGATAGAAAAAATGTTAAGAAACTTCCAAGATACGACACTAGTTTAGATCTTTCAAATTGGGAACAATTTCTTCCCTGAAGAACCTTTCCAGAGTATCGTCTGATGGTGTTAAGTCCACCTTCATTCCCCAGAATTCCTTCAATTGAACCAGTCCGGCAATTGCGAGATATGCCCCTTTCCCCCTTCTCCAGAGAAGGCCCTTGAACCGACAATCAACTGTCTGATACTTTCCCTTCCTGTACTGTAAGCGCCGATATGTCCCGGTGCCGATATATTGGTCACCTCTCTTTTCGAGGGAATTCAACCTGATATCGAAAATCCGCGGCTGCTCTTTTGGATGTGCAGAATCGGCCGAAACCTCTTTCAGGAATTGTCTGAAAAGATCCGGAGAGATCTCCTCTTTCGACTCTTTCCAGAACAGTTCAAGGAACCTTTCAGAGTCCGTCAATAGGGACCACAGGCTCCCATTTTCGCATGTCATTCCATCTGGAAACCACTCCTCGTAGAGAAAATCGGATGTCCGCCAATTTTCGGGCAGATAAAAGGAAAGATTCCATCTCAGGGATTGATATTTCTTGCTCAATTCGCCGCTGGGCGCCTGCTTTGAGTCTGGGTGACATATTATTGTTTCAGTGATCTGCTGCTGGAGATCGAGCATCCCTTCCGGAGTTCCTCTTCTTACATTTATGTTGCAATCAGCGGTGAACTGACGCCCTGTCTCAGGACAATTCCACACGATGAATCTGGTTTTTACGGCACCTTTTGACAGGGCTCCTTCGGTAGACAGTGCTCTGTGACCGTTTACCACTGTCTCGCCGTCAACACCGGCGAGCTCGAAGTTCATAGCCTCCCCCCAAAAATTGAGCATGTGCCGGCTCATATATTCAGGAGTGAGATCCTCGTTTGTCTTTGTAATAGGACGCCAATGCAAAAAATACATCAGCCACCTGTCCTCGTGTAGTGAAATACGTCCATTACTTCCAGCGATTTCCTGATACGTCAGCTCCCAGGTATCCCCTTTGCTTGACAGTCCCGCCATGTTTATATGGTCTTTTACCACATCTCCCTGATCGTAAACCACAAATCCCTGAATAGTCAGAATGAAAACCATAACAGGAGTGCTCATTATCCTGCCACCTAATATTTTGATAATATTAAAGCTATAATCTCCCGAACTAATCACAGCTCTCTCACAGATTTCAAGAAACCTTCATCCTATCGAACGCCTATCGATTCCCCATATTCCTTCCACTGCTTTTTTATCTTTGGAAAAGCAAGCTCTAAGGAAGCAACAAAACCTTTCCCTGCCAGCCCGGGGTTCTCAGCCTTCCACTGTTCAACATGCTTATTTGAGCAGAAGAAGTTTATCCTTGGGCAGCATGTCTCAGCCGAGGAGCGCGGTTTCTCACGGCTCATCCTCCAGATCTTGATATCAGGATGAGACTTTGACGCTATTTCCTGATCTATTATCCGGATAGTTATTTCTTGCTTACACTTTTCACATCGTGATATGATACCGACGTCCATATTAAACATGGCCGGCATCCCCAAGGCATCTACAGCGCACATGGCAAATAGCCTCCTCCCACTCTCAAGCAAGATTTGATGATGTGTTTCATCCATGGAAAACGGATATATGCTGATTATCTTTTGTGTCCCCTCCTTCCTGAGGAGAAGATCCTTGCTTTCCAGTCCATTCAGCAGATGAATGACATCATCAACGGATGTTTTGAGCTCATCGCTGATTCTCTCAGGAGTCGGAACCCTCCCCGACTGAATCACAGAATCAAAGATGACCTTCAAGAGCTTCCTTTCTGAATCGCTGGGAGCGCGGGTGATCTGATTGTTTGAAACCGGTTTTTTCACACAGGCTTTCTCGGCGCACATTTGTCCTCCATCTTGAGTAATTTTATCTTCGCAGCCAGCGTAAGATAGCAAAACGGAAATGGGAATCAAAAGTATTCCCCTTGCGGATGACACGGTCACCTCCCTGATTAATTCGTATTGCCTTTTTGCCCATCTTGCCATGACTCGGCATGATAGATTTCATGCACCGTGGGAAACTTCTGCCTGACTTTCTCGCTCGGATAGCCAGCAATCCCAAAAAAAGCAACATCATATGCTTTTGGAATTCCCAATGCATCCTTTATCCGTGCATTGACTAGAAGCGCTCCGGCAATCCAATGTGTCTCCACGCCATATGCCCTAGCCACCAATGAAATACTCCCAATTGCCATACCGAGCTCAACGAGAGATTGAGGTCGCACCAAATCGGGGGGTATGCCACCGAATGCTTCAACCGTTTCGGGCATGCAAAAAACAAGAAGCGCCGGTGCATCCTCCCATCTTTCCATCATCCGGGCCAAACGGCTGCGGCCCAGCTCCATGAGGCCATTCTTCATGGCCTCAAGGACTCTGATACGATTGCTCTTCTGTGTTACAACAATCAGTCTCCATTGGGCGAGGGAGGTATAAGGCGTGGCCGCCATTACAATATTTGAGAGGACATTTGGAGGAATGGGCCTTTCATGAAAGTCCACTGCCGCTTCTTCTTCCATAACCAGATCGTGAATCAGGTTTATGGTAGAATCGCTTTTTTCCTCTGCGCTATAACCATCATCCCGTTCTTCCAATGAAGGTGTCTCATCCTGATTATCATAAGCCGCAGTCAACCTGCAATCTATGTAACACACACAGCTTAGAATAACCAGAACGCTCGCAGAGAATCTCATATTCCACATAACCGCACTCATACGAATCAAACACAGTGAGGACCCGGTCCGAATCGACAGATCAGAGAACAGGAACCATCTCAGGTTCCTCGTCCTTACTTCTTTCCTTCCCGATTGATGCTTCGATCATCTCGCCGAGTATTTTTATTCCTACTTCAATCTTCTCAGGCGGATTGGCCGCATAGCAGAGTCTCATCTCGTTCTTCCCATTCGCCGAATTGTAAAACAACATACCGGGACTGAAGTTAATGCCGCGTTTCGTACTCTCCTCATAAACCGGCATCAGATCTACATCCTTCGGGAATGATACCCATACAAAGAGCCCTCCAGCCGGCTTCACAACGTCAACGCTTTTCGGAAAATAGTTTTTGATGCATCTTATCATCGTATCTCGCCTCTGCCTGTATACCCTGATCACCTTTCGCAGGTGTGTCTTCAGATAACCCCTGGAATAGAACTTATGAAGTATGGCCTGGGAAATCGTGTTCGTGGCCAGATCCTCAACCTGCTTAATGGCCATGAACTTATCCCTTACAGACTCATCAAGAACAACCCACCCGACTCTGAATCCGGGTATCAGTTCTTTTGAAAAAGAACTTATGTATATCACCTGATCTGTTCTGTCCATGGCTTTGAGCGGAGGAAGTTTGATACCTTCAAAGCGCAGATCCCCGCTCGCATCGTCCTCTATTATTGGAACACTGTATCTTTCGGCGAGAGAAATGACTTTTTTCCTCTTGCTTACACTCGTGGTTATACCGGTTGGATTTTGAAAGTTGGGCATGGTAAAAAGAAGCTTCGGTTTGTATTTTATCAAAACATCCTCGAGGATGTCTGTGTTTAAACCATCCTTCTCAAGAGGTATCCCGATTATTTTAGCCCGGAGCGCGTTGAAGATGCTGAGGGCCCCGGTGTATGTGGGCTCTTCTGTGACAACGTAATCTCCCGAGCCGATGAGAATTCTTGAGGCAATCTCCAGTGCTTGCTGGGAGCCGCTGGTTATGAATATGTTGCTGGCTGTCGTTTCAACTCCCGAATTTCTCATCTTCCTCTCCAGAGAGACTCTCAAGGGCAGGAATCCCTCAATAGGACCGTAGCGAAAGATTTCGCTTCCTGCCTCCCGCAACACTGAATTGACACATCTTCTAACCAGCTCATAGGGATAGCAATCATCATCAGGGTGAGCTCCCCCGAACGGGATTTCCATCTTCGTCACGCAGGTTCTGTATAGCTGGACCAAAGAATACAGGGCATTTGTATCCAGATCAGAGGAAAAGAAATGAGTCCAATCGAACTTTCTCATGGACGAATCTCCCTTCTTGACAACATGTTCGCTCGTGTCTGATACGAAAGTCCCTTTCCCTACGTGAGAATATATGAGTCCGTCAGCATATAGCTCTTCATAAGCCGCAAGCACGGTGTTCCTGTTGATACTCAGATCATCGGCCAATTGCCTGGACGGAGGAAGCTTCGCTTCGGGTTTGAGAATTCCTGATAGAATTAACTCCTTGATTTGATTTCTTAATTGGATATAGTAAGGAACATTTGATTCCCTATCGAGCTTTATCATCTTACCCTCCAGATGATCTGATGGTCCAATATGAATAATAATACCAAAAATATGATTAAAAATAAAGAGCCAATTGTGTCAATTTTTTATAATCCAATTCGCCGAGGCAAGCAGCCGAAAGAGGTTCCTCTTCCCAACCGCCTCAATCCCGACAAAAGCCCGCTAAGCGGAAAAACCCTGGTGTGCTTGGATATAGAATGCGATGACGGCGTTCTCGACAGGATAGGAGCCGAATTTTAAAGTGTCTTAGCCACGGCGACAGTAAATTTCATAGAGCAGTAACGCTTAGACACAAATTCATGCGAGACATATCTCCGGTTCGTGCCGCAGGCCGCTTATGGAACTATCCTCACCGATACGGCGACTCGATCAAGGTAGATGCCTTCTTCATAATCTCCCAGGCTCCCGACCAGGGTGAAGAGACCCCACGGAACATTTTCCGGAGTGTCTATCCTGACGGTTCCATGGATGATCCGCCCTCCCTGAATGGAGCCGTGCAAGGGGTTTGGTATGTTGAAGTAGGAAGGTGGTACCCTGAATTCCACACCCGATGCAGCAACGATGCCGGTGAACCAGAGATCTCCCGTGATCGTGGTGTCGGTTACATTGGTCACGGTGACATCGAGGGACAGGGAACCGCCCCTTGGTATGACCGTCTCTCCCATGGGTATGAGGGAGAGCGTGACGGTCGGTGTGCTGTTAGTCAGGTGGAAGACCTCGGTGCTATCACCGACCAGACCTTCGCTGTTCACATAGAACACGTGTACCCCGCCAGAACCATCAACGGCGAGGGAGGGACTGTAATTCTCCCATTCTCCGGTGATCTGCTGGCTGCTCCATGATCCGCTCTGGTTTGTGGAATAGAATATTGTTCCAGTCAACATATTACCGCTCACCTCCTCCCAGGTAATGTGGGAGTTGGCGTACCAGTCCACACCGAGAACTGGAGTGGTCGCGCTGTAAGTTCCCGTGGCAAGCTCTCTCGGTGACCAGGTAAGGCCCCGGTCCGAACTCTGTGTGTGATAGACATGGTAGGGGAATCCCCACCCATCGTTCCCGCTCATAGCCAGGTAACAGGCGCCGTAGTAATCTGTGAGAACCCAGGAGTTGAAATCCTCTGTGTTTGAGCTGGGAAGTTCCTGAATTGTCCACTCGCCGCTGGCGTTGGTTGCCTGGTGGATGTGGTAGTCACCGAAGTTGCCACCGCGGTATGCGATCTGGACAACCCCGTTCTGGGAAACGGAGATGCTGGGGGCCGCTCCGGTCCAAAAGTCTCCGATGTATGAATCGGTGAGTGCCTCAACCTCCCAGCTTCCCGAACTCCGGTTCCCGTAGAAGATCTTGCCCTCCCCGCTCTGGGTGTCGAAACCGGCCCAGCAGACATGCGGTATGTTATCCCCATCGACAGCCACGACCGGGTGGACATCCGTCGTCCCGTTGAAGGTGACCCGTTCGGTGATCCAGGATCCAGATGCATTCGTTGCATAGTAGACCTCTCCCGCATCTCCACTCCCCCTGAGCCAGACAACATGGGAGGAGCCGTTCGTGTGAACGGCGATATCAGGCTTTGAACAGATGAGGTTACCCGCTGTGAGAGCTATGATTTCCCCCCACCCTCCACTTGTTCCTTCCATGTATATTACCTGCTGTCCACCTGAATCGGGGTTCTCACGAGTCCAGGTGAGATGGATGAGATCGTTCCCGTCGATGGCGACACTTCCCGGATTGGTCCACTCCTCGTAGTCATTGAATGTGATTCTCTCAGGCTGACCCCACTGGGCTTCCCCTGAAGTGGTCGAGGTGATAATCAGCATGGGAATCAGAACGATTGCGATGAGACTTGCCTTTTCCATGATTCTCCTCTTTGTTTGAAGATGCCCGGTTTCATTGAAAATTGATAGAATGATATTATCACAAAATTTAAAAATGTAAAGATCCAATTATAACAATTTCATGTAGACCAAATCGATACAACGAATCAGGTCCATCTTCATGGATAAACCAAGAAAAGTGAACTGCCCGAATCAGCCGGGAGCTGGATTGCCGTGTCTGGCTCAACGCTCTTATATGAGAGATTGTGAAAATTGCAGGTATTTTTTAAGTGAGCATGTCGCTTGCTACTGCCATTCGACCGGTTGGGCATGGATTGGGTGCCTGCTTGTCTGTCTGAATGAGTGGGCACCTGGTTCACCTATGTATGGATGATTCTCACTCCGGCCTGAAGCATCCTCCGCATGGATGAAGTAGTGAATGACTGTGCCGCTTGAATAGGATGGAATGTAAGCTTCATACTCGTAGCCGCCTGTATAATCCATCTCCACCGATTCCCAGGTGCCATCTGTGGTCCAGTACAGGGCCGGCGTGTTGTTTATTAGCTCCTCGCCGCTGTAAGGTATGACCTGGGCCTCGATTAGAAAACCTTCATCTGAAGGAGGACCATCCTCAAGCGGTGTATGGTTGATATAGAGCATGTACCTATCGGTAATACCCATTACCCGACAGTGCAGTGCATCGGTCGAATACCAGGAACCTTCGAATCCAAGGACTTCGTAACCGGGCATAGCTTCTTCATAGGAGGCTATCGCATCGTCGTCCCATACGCTGCCTGTGATCGGCACCAACACCTTGTCATTCAGTATGAGTGAGTTGATATAGGGCTGGCCGGAGGGGGCATAGACCCTCACCACGTTGTAACTCGTACCATAACAACTGGTCTGACTCTCGAAGTAATCAACCGCATCTTCTATCTCATCGTACTGGGAATGGTTCGGCGGGACTTCGATGATCATGATAGTGTTCGGCGAGAGATACTTGCCCCAGCAGTCGATGTGCTGAATATATTCGCCCAGTACGTCGGGAACCACATGGTAGGTGTGAATTCCAAGATAGTCCTGAACCAGCAGTTCGATATCGTCGGGCGTCTTGTCCGGATTCTCAGTCCATACCAGGTCGGTAGAAATTGCAATACCCTGCCCATCCGTCATATAATTGCCGCCTGCGGTTATCAGATCCATACCGTAAACAGGGATGTCATTTGCCGAGCCATACTCTACGGGAATCTCATCATCATTCGGACGCGGTCGGTTGTAAATGACATCCACAATGCCCTGTTCATCATTACCTGTAACGACAAACCATGGACCGTAATCACGCGTCCAGTAGCTATCGGTGGGGGCTATCAGGTAACTGCAGTTGTCAATGTTCACGCCGTGATCAATGTATTGCTGATGGACGTAGTACTGCTGGCTGATGTTCGCTACAATTGTGACCACCTCCACGTCTTCTGACATCTCGGCAATGATGTCGTAAGAAATACCGAAGGGATACCGTATCAGCACTCCCTGCATCGGCTCGAACTCGGCCGGTTGCCTGACGGGAGGCGGTGGAGCATCGGTTTTCTGGAAGCCCTCCCCGATCTCATCCAGCCGCTCTAGTTCATCCGGTGTCAGCCAGTGCGGCAGGCTGTACGGATTGGCTCTCTCCCATTCTCTTTGCTGCTCCGGCGTGGGATAACCTGGAGGAAGACTGGTTGTTCCATTTCTGTAAGAGCATCCGGCATCACTATTGCTGATAAGAACCGGCATCGCTGAACCTCTGGCAGGTTCATGAAGAGATTTCCACAGGTAGAGTTGTCCTCCAGATGCATGTGCGGCTGTGCTTAAGATGAGACCGTAAAAAAGACCGACTAGAACAACTTTCATCCTGTTCATCGTTTCTCCCACCTAGATGTTTTTATATGGTCGAAAGATGCGATCATCAAAGAGGCAAGGCGACCTTGTGCACCGCCTTTCCCCTCTCTGTCACCTCGATAACCTGGTCGGCCGCTATGTCGGTGAGGGTCTGGACCCTCCCGCTCGGCCACTCGATCCTGATCTGATCTGCGATCGTCTCGGTTCCAAGGCCGAAGAACTGTGTAGGATCATCCATAGAGAAGAAGCCCGACCCACCGGACACCTCTCTCACAATGCTTCTCCCGTTCACCGTCACCGTTATCCTCGCTCCGACAGCGTCTTTGTTGCTCACCCTTCCAACCAGAGCGACACCCAGATAGTGGTAGATGTTCCCGTCATTCACATAGAGCCTGTTCGCGGCGAACTGTGACCTCGCTATGTAGTAGTCGAGATCTCCATCTGCATCCACGTCGGCCACTGCAGCGCCCTCGCCGAGCGAGGAATCAGTGAGTCCGGCACCGCCTGAGGCTTCGGTGAACTGACCGGAACCGTCATTCACATAGAATAGGACACCCGTGCCCGTAGTAAGTAGGAGGTCGGCGTCGCCGTCCTTGTCCATATCGGCCCAGGTTGGACATCTGCTAGTGCCGTTGTAATCGAGACCGGCCTCAGCCGCCATCTCGACGAAAGTGCCGCCCTCGTTGACATAGAGTAGGTTCGTGGCACCGAGGTTCGCAACGAAGAGGTCAAGGTCCTCGTCTCCGTCTATATCTTCCCATGCAACACCGGCACCTGGCCCATCATCATCGAGCCCAAGAGAGGGAGCCACGTCTATGAAAGTACCGTTACCCTGATTCTCATAGAGAATGTTTGAACCCAGGTTGACGGATATGAAGAGATCCAGATCCCCGTCATCGTCGTAATCTGCCCAGGCCGCCCCCCTGTGGGGACCGGTTCCCGAGAAGCCGGCTGAAGAATCTGCCCTCTCGAATGTGCCGTCTCCTAGGTTTCGAAAGAGGAAGTTCTGGGCATAGCGGTTCGCGACGAAGATGTCGATGTTTCCGTCGAGATCGTAGTCTGCCCAGGCCACAGCCTGACTGTATGATGTTCCTCCGTCAACTCCGGCGCTCGAGGCAACGTCTGTGAAAGTTCCGTCGCCGTTATTCCTATATAGCCTGTTCGGGGCGTTCTTGTTCGACACATATAGGTCCAGGTCACCATCTTCGTCGTAATCGGCCCAGGATGGGGAGAAGCTGCTCGCCTCATCGCCGGTGCCTGAAGAGATGGTCACATCGGCAAAAAGAGCCCCACCCTGGTTCTGGTAGAGGACGTTGGCGCCGCTCATGTTTGCTACGTAGAGATCGATGAGTCCGTCACCATCGAAGTCGCCCCAGGCTGTGCCCTGCCCGAACCCGGGATCGTCAACCCCCGATGAGCCGGAGGTCTCTGTGAAGGTGGCGATCGAGAGCAGCGGGAAGTCGAGCACGGTGACCTCACCCTCGAGTACTATGACGTCCTGCCTCGAATCTGGGAGGTAAGGAAGGTCGGGTACGACTCTAACATCGTAAGTCCCCTCGGGGAGCACGAATTCATAGAAGCCTGTAACCGGATCCGTTTGCGTCTGGAGGACCGGGGTCCCCAGGTAGACAATTGTTACCATGGCCTGGATCCCATCTCCGGTCTCGAGATCCGTCACGGAGCCATTCAGGGTACCGGGATTTTGGGGAACAAGTTCGACATCGTGAATCGTCGTGCCGTTGTGGGTCACTACGACCTGTGATGTATCAGGCATGAAACCGAATTTCGTGGCCGTGACAGTGATCGTATCCAGATAGTTACTCCAGATCGAGTAATATCCTGTGCTGTCTGTGAATCCGGATTCTCCCGTCTCCAGCACCGCGACCTCAGCACCTGCGACCGGATTCTGGTCGCCAGCGTTTGTTATTGTGCCGGCAAGCTCGTCGGCTGCGACCTGGATCTTAGCATAGTAGACATCCTGCTCGCTGTTGAAGGTGGCCGCCCAGGCCAGATGAGCACCGGTCACATCCGAAACCATGTCGAAGTAGTCGCCCATCTTCTGCTGCTGGGGCCAGCCCACATGCGGGTCGAAGGAATCCGTCATTCTCTCGTTAGGCGACCAGGTGAGGCCGGCGTCCTCAGAATAAGAGAAGTAGAGCGATGAGTCATAACCACCGGGATCGTCACGCGTGTCCAGCCAGATCACATCAATCCGGCCATTTGGGGCCACCGACATTGTGCCGAACCACTGGTAGGCACTGGTACCAGGGTCGTCGTTGACCCGGACCGGTGGACTCCACGTGGCACCGCCGTCGGTGCTACGAGAGAACATGACATCGAGCGGGTCGGGACTGGAAGAGCGGACAACAGATGCCAGCAGATAGACGTTGCCGCGTGTTGGGCCATCCGAATGGTCGACTGCGATCCATGCCTGCCCGAGAAGCCCGCCAGGGTTGGGGCCGCCGCCATAACCGAGATAACCATCCAGGTCTACTGTCGTGGAGAAATCCCAGGTCACAGGCTGGCCGGGGTCCTGGGCACTTGTAGATTTCGCCACCACGAAATCGTAGTATCCCTCGCCACAGACATAGAGCTCGCCATCCGGCCCAACTGCCAGGGTTCCCCAGGACGGATCGTCCGGTATCGTCTCGCAGTCCTCGAAACTGTCACCGCCATCGGTTGAGCGGGTGAAAAAACCTGGATAACAAATACTGTAGAAACTCGTCCAGTATGCATAGATGTGACCATCGCCTATGCCGCCTGATTTATCTATGGTCATCCACTGCTTGTCGCCACCGTGCGCATAGGTGCCCGAATCCCAGGTAGCACCCCCATCGGTGGATCTGAAAACGTGGCACCAGAAATCCGACCAATCGGTGGTCAGGCTGTTGAAGTAGAAGGTGCCGTCTGAGTCAGAGTCCAGTACGGGATCGGAACGGAATACACCCGGCTCGATCACTCCGGGAAACGTCCAGGTCTGACCGCTGTCCGTGGTGTAGCCGTATCCGGCCTGGCGGAAGTCGCTGTTTATTGTATCGAATTGGCGCCATCCGATACACATTTTGCTGGGATCGGTAGGGTCGATGGCGATGGAAGGCTCGTTGGCCGCATCGCCGACGATGTTATCACCCGATTCATCAACGTTCACCTGAGTGGTGAAAAAGCCGGTCTCTCGAAAGCTGTAAGCCGGTGACCTTGGCTGATCCTCGCGGGATACGGGGATGTATTCATCGTTTGGGAACTCAAGCCGTTCTACCGGGGCTCGTTGTACAGTAGCTTTTCTCTCAGCCTCCTGGGTCGGAGCGAGAGTGTAAAGGAACATGACTGTAGCAAGTGCCGTAAAAGTAAACAAGCGGTAAAACATTATTCACGCCTCCTAGGAAGATCCAATACGAAACCGGTTGGATGAGAACCGTCGAAAGTAAGGTTTAAAATAAGCCTTCACTCGGCATAACGATTATACCTCACTTCTTGGCTTGTGTCAAGCCAGCTGGTGCCTAGACAGCGATTCCGCAAAGCTTTTTATCATTTGGCATTTTTGTAATTAGAGAGATGAAGAAATGAAGTGATCAGCAAGTTAATAATGGATTAGAGTATTGTAATGTGATACAAATACTTAGAAAGAAGGGGATAGTTCCCGCATGAATGATCTATGATAATTAGTTACGATTATCTTTTATGTGAGAATGAACAAGATTTCACCTCTCACCCGGGGGGTCACCCACCACTAGCCATGGGTCTCGGTTTTCTCTTCCCACCTTCCTGCGAGCTATAATTAAAACTCGTATATGAAAAACAGGTACGGATAACCTCACGGAATTTACTCTTGATAAAAGTTCTTTCAGATTTGACATTGGGGGTAGGTTTAGAGAGGGCAAGTGTAATTTTAGAAACTGCTATCAATTACATTCACCATTGAAGAATCCATATCCATGATGTTATGGATTGAAGTCCCGGCAGGAAGAAGAAAACGATAACCTCCAAGAGGAGTATTCAAAGGAACATAAAGCGATCGAGTTATGGAAAAATCTGAGAGAAGCTCCTGATGAAAAGAAAACGGTCCAAAGAGCGGATTGTTCGCATATGGCTCACCATTGGGCATTCTGAGAAAGAGAGCCGTATCAAACGATTGAAACACCACGTTTCTGTTGGTGAAAGTTGCGGTCAGATCGAAGGAACTACCACGAGTCACTGTTACGGTGTCGGGCGATAGATCAACATTTATCGGATTCTCTGTGGGAAGGAGAAACCCCGAGTTATTCGTGTGAAAGGGACTCTGATAAATGTAAGGCCAGTCTTTTTGATCTTTCGCATAGCTATAAGGAAGGTCCCACACATGGATGTAACAGTCACCAAAAAAGATATATCCATAATCAGTAACAGCTCAAATCTCAAGGTCATCATCTTGATCTAGATCTACAATACAAGGTGCATATGCAGCACCTTCATAGCCTATCGAAATAGGAAATCCCGGCACCATCGTTCCATCAGGGTTGTATCCAAGAACGTAGCCGCTACACTGGAAGTCCGGACATGCGTCATATCCAGCCATAACAATTTCCTTCTCCCCGTCATAATCGATATCACTGACCACTACAGATTGATATCCTCGAACACTCATCCCCTCCGGCTGGGGCCATCCCGGAAGCGGTGCAGCTGTTACTCCATCCAGGACGTATATATTGATGCTATCAGGCCAGCCAAAGTTAGCAATTACTTCAAGGGCGCTATCTCCAACAACGTCAGCCAGCACAACACCGAAAACGTCCCAGGAAGAAGTGGCTTCCCAGGGCCAGTTAGGCTTATCGTTTCCAAAACGATCCCAGGCATATACTTTTTGATGGATGGTTCCCACAACTATCTCAACCTCCCCATCAGCATCAATATCGCCTAGGCAGGAGCGCACTCAGAAAAACGTTCTAGTTCATCTTTTGGCCAGCCATCCACAGGTGTACCGTCATGATGCCAGGCAAAAACAAAACAGGGACGCTCAAGTGCACCATGCACAATTTCAAGATCTCCATCCCCGTCAATATCCCCCACGTTCACACTCGATTTCCCGGCTTGTCCATCTTCGATAAGAACAGGAAAACCTTCGAGTTCAGGGAAAAATGGAGGTGTGCTTGACATATCCCGACTGAATGAAGAAATACTCACACTAGATATCAATATAATAAGTGCAATTAAATATAAGAGTCTCAATTTCACTGATTTACTCGGCCACTTCATGTTCTATTACGGTAACCCCATGAATACTTCATGCCGATGCATAGTACCTGGATACACCTTGGCCCAGCTATCTACAGTTCTCTCTCCAATTCGAAAATTTGTTGTTACCACATAACTATAAGCCGGGAAATGATCTATGTAATACGGAATATCGGGGTGAGCAATTGGAAGGATGTCAGGGTCAGGGATACCCTCCTCAAAAAGACGCATTACAACTACACCGTTATATGGCTCTTTTTCAGTACTTTCTTGTTGTGTAGTGACATAAGCTAAAGGTTCGATTAATCCAAATACTAGTGCATGTTCTAGCGCAAGCAGAAAGAACGAAGCGTATATTATCACAAAAGTCGATGTTAAGATTCTCCTCTTCATGGTGGCCTCTACTTTTTAAGTGATTGTGGCTTTATCGAAAATGGTAATGTCATAAATTTCCTGTAAAAAGAGAGAGTCCTCCAGTATATTTAGGAACAGAACCTTTAACCAAGAGAAGGAGGCCCCTCATGA
>JBHIFB010000069.1:0-15732 GCA_046760905.1 Candidatus Glassiibacteriota bacterium
TCGCTTCCCAGAGTGATAATATGTTACCGTAATTGCGAACGCGACCACTAAGCAAAGGTCTGCCCCCTTTGTTATTGTGCAGGAGCAGGATCCTTTGTATTCTATAGAGAATACTTTTCCATTGCTTTCGATCAGACAAGAGGAAAGCGCTTGGACCCTTCATCCTTTCTCGAAATACTCGGCACATCCCTCTGGGGCGTACCGATGCTCGCCCTGCTCCTCGGGACCGGCTTTCTCTTCACGATCAGGCTCAAGCTGATCCAGGTAGGCAGCTTTCCACGGGCCATCTATATCATGGCGTATAGGGCGAGACACCTTGCCTCCGGTGATGTTCCCGGTGACATAACTCCCCTTCAGGCTTTCATGACCTCACTCGCCGGTGCCGTCGGCAACGGAAACATTGCAGGCGTTGCAACCGCCATCGCATCGGGGGGCCCCGGGGCTCTCTTCTGGATGTGGGTTAGCGGCTTCCTCGGCATGGCAACGAAGTATGCCGAGTCTTATCTCGGGGTGAAGTACAGGAGGAGGTACGGAGACGGTACGATCGGTTCCGGACCGATGTACTATTTGAAAGAGGGCGCAGGCCTCCCTATCCTCGCCTCTCTGTTTGCTTTCTTTCTAGGAGTAAGGACGCTCATCTCCACCTCTATCGTTCAGACGAGCTCTATTGCTATCGCTATAGAACAGGAGTTCGGAACGCCCCAGCTTCTAACCGGCGTCACAGTTGCCTTCCTGACATGGCTCGTCATAATCGGCGGGATAAAGAGGATCGGAAAAATTGCAGAAATCCTTTCCCCTTTCATGGTGATTCTATATATCGCAGGCGGTGTGTACGTGATACTGAGCAATGTCGCAGCTCTTTCCGGAGTTTTCCTCACCATATTTCGGGCCGCTTTCTCACCCTCTGCGGCTGTAGGCGGCTTCGCCGGGGCAAGTGTCAGGATGGCCATACGTTATGGAATAGCGAGGGGCATCTATTCGAACGAGGCCGGCACAGGCAGCGCCCCTATCGCGCACGGTGCTGCCCGTACGCTGGATCCGAGGAGCCAGGGGCTTTTAGCCATGATGGACGTCTTCGTTGATACCATTATTATATGTACAATCACCGGGGTGGTTATCCTTGCGACCGGCATATGGACGGGAGGTGAAACGAGCACCGCGCTCACGAGGGGGTCATTCGAAACGGCCCTGCCCGGCCTTGGAATTGTCGTGGTCGCGGCCTCCTTCCTCTTCGGATACTCGACCCTCATCAGCTGGCCATACTACGGAGAACAGTGTTTTGCCTATCTCTTCGGCAGCCGCGTTAAAAAACCCTTCAGGTGGACGTTCTGCATCGTTATGATCACAGGCACTGTGCTTCACGTCGAGACTGTGTGGAGCATAGCAGACATCCTGAATGGTCTGGGTACAATCCCCAATCTCATAGGCATACTTTTCCTCTCCGGGGTCGTGATAAGGGGAAGCGGCGAAAGCCCGGGCAATGGAATCAGACACCCTTGAATTTCACACTCAAAGGTCCTAAATATTCAGTAACAGGGCTTATACTCTCCGATAAAGAAATCTATTAGCCGATTTCACCTGTTCATACACATCACCGGAGAGATGGCCCTTGTCTTTTTCCGGGTCTCTTTCCTCTGGCGTATGGACTATGAACGTGAATTAAAAAAGACGGGAGAAGCGGTAATGGGAAGGATGGTTCGAACTTTAAAGAGTGGAGACATCGATCAATTGTGCATCAATACCATTCGTACTCTCTCTATGGATGCGGTGCAATCGGCAAACTCGGGCCACCCGGGTACGCCCATGGCAATGGCGCCGGTTGTGTACTGTCTCTGGCAGCGGTTTCTCAGGTTCGATCCCGAGGACCCAATCTGGCCGAACAGGGATCGGTTCGTCCTCTCTATCGGGCACGCATCGATGCTCCTTTATTCAATGCTGCATCTTTGCTCTGTGAAAGCGGTAAATCCAAAATATGAGATAATAGGCGAGATGGCCGTGAAGCTAGAGGACATCAAGCAATTCCGGCAGCTTGGCAGCAAGTGCCCGGGTCACCCTGAATACCGCTGGACATCCGGCGTAGAGACGACGACCGGGCCGCTGGGGCAGGGCGTAGCGGTGAGTACCGGCATGGCGATTGCCGGGAAGTGGATGGCGAGCCATTTCAACCGACCCGGCTTTGAGATGTTCTCTTATGATGTATACGCACTGTGCGGGGACGGCGATATGATGGAGGGGGTGGCGGCGGAGTCGGCTTCGCTTGCAGGTCATCTCAGGCTCTCCAATCTCTGCTGGATATATGACAACAACAGGATAACCATCGAAGGCCACACAGACTGGGTCTTCACCGAGGATGTCGCAGCAAGGTTTATTTCGTATGGATGGAACGTGACAAGGGTGGGTGATGCCAATGACATCGATATGCTTGAACGCGCCTACAACACGTTCAGGAATACGCATGACAGGCCCACACTCATCATCGTGGATAGCCACATCGCGTACGGTTCGCCTAACAAGCAGGACACGAGTGCTGCCCACGGGGCCCCCCTGGGCGAGGATGAGATACGGTTGACGAAGAAAAACTACGGCTGGCCTGAAGATTCGAAGTACCTCATACCGGATGGAGTCAGAGAGCATTTCAGAAAGGGAGTGGGCGAACGCGGTCATGCACTGCGGGAAGCGTGGATGGAGAAATTCACTGAGTACGAGAGTCGATATCCCGTGTTGGCCGATCATCTTTATAGGATGCAGCATCGCCAGCTTCCCGATGGATGGGACAAGGATTTTCCGGAATTCGCCCCGGACCCGGAGGGCATATCCGGGAGGGAAGCATCGGGTAAGGTCCTGAACGCGGTGGCGAAGAATGTAGGGTGGCTGGTCGGCGGCTCGGCTGATCTCAGCCCTTCGACAAAAACACGCATCACAGGTGAAGGGGCATCGGATTTCACCGCGGAGAATTATGCTGGGCGCAACTTACACTTCGGCGTTCGTGAACACGCAATGGCATCGATTCTGAATGGGCTGTCACATTGTAAGGTCAGGCCATACGGCTCGGGTTTCTTGATATTCAGCGATTACTCGCGCCCGGCGATCAGGTTGAGCTCGCTCATGGAGCTGCCGGTAATCTACATTTTCACTCATGATTCGATAGGTGTCGGCGAGGACGGACCCACTCATCAGCCGGTCGAGCAGCTTGCCTCTCTGAGAGCCATACCCGGCCTCATAACCCTCAGGCCGGCGGACGCAAATGAGATTGTAGAGGCCTGGCGGGTCATCATGAGGCTTCGCCATGAACCTGTCGCGTTAGTTCTCTCAAGGCAGCCTCTGCCTGTCATGGACAGATCACGATTCGCCTCCGCCTCCGGGCTGGCCAGGGGGGCATACGTTCTGGCCGATGCTGAGGGTGGCAAGCCGGACGTGCTTCTTCTTGCGAGCGGCAGCGAGGTATGGCTGTGCGTTCAGGCCGCTCAATTGCTCAAAGAGGAGGGGATCAGGGCGCGTGTGATCAGCATGCCCTCCTTCGAACTGTTCGAACAGCAGAGCGAGGAGTATAAAAACAGCGTAATCTATCCTGACGTCCTTGCAAGAGTTTCGGTGGAACAGGCTTCGAGCTTAGGGTGGTCTCGATACATCGGTCTCACAGGCTGCAGTATAGGAATGGAGACATTCGGAGCTTCCGCGCCGCTTCAGGAGCTTCAGAAGAAGTTCGGTTTCACCCCTGAGAATGTGGCAGCCAGGGCAAAGGAGCAGCTGGTGAGGGCGAGGTAAGGAGGCAGGTGGACATGAATCAATTGAAAGCGCTGAATGACTACGGACAATCCGTGTGGCTGGATTATATCAGGCGAGGCCTGATAACAAGCGGGGAGTTGAAGCGCATGATTGAGGAAGACGGCCTGCGCGGTGTGACCTCAAATCCGTCCATTTTCCAGAAGGCGATAACTGGAAGCACAGATTACAGGGAGCCGCTCGAAGCAATGCGACATCAGAGAATAACGGATGCCAAATCGGTATACGAAAGGCTTGCCGTGGATGATATTCGAGATGCAGCCGATGTGCTGATGCCGGTATACGAGGAAACAAATAAGCGCGACGGTTACGTGAGCCTTGAAGTTTCTCCGCACCTGGCTCATGACACCGCGCAAACCGTCAGAGAGGCTAGGCGGCTCTGGAAGATGGTGGATCGAAGGAATCTAATGGTCAAAGTCCCCGCGACGCAACAGGGGTTGCCTGCCATCAAGCAACTCATAGGTGAGGGGATCAATGTAAACGTCACGCTGATCTTTGACAGAGATATGTATGTTAAAGTGGCCGAGGCATACATGGAGGGCCTGGAGGATTTCGCTTCCAGCGGGGGAGATGTGAGCCGGCTCGGAAGCGTTGCCAGTTTCTTCGTTAGTCGCATCGATTCAGCAATAGATTCTGTTGTCGCTGCCCGGTTGGCGAAAGGCACAGGCACGGGCGAGAGGCAGCTTCTGAAAAGCCTTCTGGGTTCTGTGGCCGTTGCCAATGCCAGGCTCGCTTATAAAAAGTACAAGGATATATACGGGAGCCGGCGCTGGCAGAAGCTCGCTCTAAAAGGAGCCCAGACTCAGCGGGTCCTTTGGGCCAGCACGAGTACCAAGAATCCAAATTACCCTGAGCTACTCTATGTTGAAGAGCTTATCGGCCCTGACACCGTGAACACAATGCCGCCCTCCACCTTCGAAGCCTTCAGGGACCACGGGCGCCTTCGCTCCAGCCTCGAGGAGGGCCTGGAGGCGGCCGTCGAGACCATGCAGGCACTCAAGGAGCTTGGAATCTCGATGAAGAGTTTGACCGATGGTCTCCTCACCGATGGGGTTAGGTTGTTCGCCGAGTCCTTCGACAATCTGCTTATTGCGATCGAAACAAGATGCCGGGATATCGACGCCACAGAAGTCAACCGGTTGAGCTTCTCCCTGCCTGAGAAGCTCGCTGCCGGGGTCAGCGATGCACTCGATGATTGGGAAAGCGGAAAAAAGGTGAGAAGGCTCTGGGCACGCGATTCATCACTTTGGACGGGTGGGGACGAGCGGGATTGGCTCGGCTGGTTGGATGTCACAGAGGATCAGGAGGCCCATTCCCGGCATCTGATCGATATCGCCGGCGAGATGAAGGGAGGGGAATTCTCCCACGCAGTGCTGCTGGGCATGGGTGGATCGAGTCTCTGCCCCGATGTGCTCGGGAGAACATTCGGCAGAATAGATGGTTTCCCGGAGCTTCATGTGCTTGACTCAACCGATCCTGATCAGATAAGATCTACCGAAGAGAGGATCGATCTTGCCAGGACGCTCTTCATCGTCTCGAGCAAATCGGGCACGACCCTCGAGCCAAATATTCTTAAAGACTATTTCTTCGAGCGAGTGGGTCAGATCCTCGGTTCAGAGGCGGCCGGATCCCGCTTCATAGCCATCACCGATCCAGGCTCGAAACTCCAGCAGGTTGCAGAAAGTGATGGCTTCCGGCATATATACTATGGAATGCCATCGATCGGAGGAAGATATTCTGCGTTATCCGATTTCGGCATGGTACCGGCTGCAATCATGGGCATTGATACCCGGAAGTTCATCGACAGGGCCGCTGAGATGGTGGCTGCATGTTCCTCTTGTGTGCCCGTCCAACAGAATCCGGGCGTTGTGCTTGGTACGATCCTCGGAGTGCACCAGAGGAAGGGCCGCGACAAGCTGACCGTAATAGTCTCGCCCGGCCTGGAAGGCCTTGGAGCATGGCTGGAGCAGCTGCTCGCAGAATCAACCGGGAAGGAAGCGAAGGCTATAATCCCGGTTGATCGTGAAGCGCCGGGTGCGCCCGATGTGTATGGAGATGACAGATTGTTCGTCTACATCAGGCTGGAATCTGCGCCGGATGAGTTCCAGGACAGGACGGTAGATGTGTTAGAGAGTAGCGGGCAGCCGGTTGTACGGATCAATGTTAAGGACATCAACGATCTGGGTCAGGAGTTTTTCCGCTGGGAGATCGCAACGGTGGTTGCAGGATCGATCATGGGTATCAACCCTTTCGATCAACCCGATGTGGAAGCAAGTAAGGTTGCAGCCCGGGAATTTATGGATGAGTTTGAGACGAGAGGCTACATGCCGCCCGAGACCGCGATCATTGAACAGAACGGAATCAAGCTATTCACAGATGATAGGAATGCGGTTGCACTGAAGGAGGCAGCAGGCGGGGATACATCCGTTAGTGGTTACCTGCGTGCACATTTCAACCGGCTGGGGCGTGGAGATTATTTTGCACTCCTTGCATTCATCGAGATGAATGAGTCAAACGAGGGGCGGCTTCAGAGGATTCGTCTGGCCGTCAGGGATAGAAAACGTGTCGCGTCATGCCTCGGATTTGGACCGCGTTTTCTCCACTCAACGGGCCAGGCATACAAAGGTGGACCCAACACCGGACTATTCTTGCAGATCACAAGCGATGCAGCAAATGACATACCTGTTCCCGGCAAGAGATATTCGTTCGGCGTCGTGAAGGCGGCCCAGCAACGCGGGGATTTCCAAATACTCTCAGAGCGGGGCAGGAGGGCGCTGAGGGTTCATCTGAGTGCAGATACCGGGAAAGACCTGGCGACACTCGAGGAAGCCGTCATGCGATCATTGGCATAGAGACGACGACTACGAGATTTTGACAAATCGGTACAACTGTGTTTCCTGAAAGGAGTGGATGGTATGCAGCTTGGTATGATCGGCCTTGGCAGGATGGGGGCGAACATGGTGAGGCGCCTCATGAAGGGTGGGCATGAGTGCGTTGTGTTTGCCAGAGATCCTGAGCATGTGAAGCTGATGGTGAATGAGGGTGCCATCGGCGCATCATCTCTTCGTGATCTTGTGAAAAAGCTGAACAAACCACGAGTTGCATGGCTCATGGTGCCCGCGGGCGATCCAACGGAGCAAACTGTCCGTGATCTGGGCGAACTCATGGAGCCAGGCGATGTGATAATCGATGGCGGCAACTCTCACTACAAAGACGACGTGCGGCGCGCCAGGTTCCTGGGCGAGAAAGAAATACATTACGTGGATGTGGGCACGAGCGGTGGTATATGGGGTATAGAGAGAGGCTACTGTCTGATGATCGGCGGGGAGGAAGGTGTTATTATGCATCTCGATCCCATCTTCAATACGCTTTCACCCGGGCCCGGTGAAATTGCCCGCACTCCGGGAATCGAGAAGACGAGAGGGACGGCTGAGTCCGGCTATCTTCACTGCGGGAAAACCGGAGCAGGCCACTTCGTCAAGATGATCCATAATGGAATCGAGTACGGTCTGATGCAGGCTTATGCGGAGGGCTTCGACATCCTGAGGCAGGCTGCATCTCCAGATCTGCCCGAGGAATACCGCTTCGATTTCAACATGGCGGATATCGCGGAAGTGTGGAGGCGGGGGAGTGTCATAGGGTCCTGGCTGCTCGATCTGTCTGCTGCCGCTCTCAGGGAAGATCCGGGCCTTGAGAACTACACAGGTTTCGTGCAGGATTCCGGTGAAGGTCGCTGGACCATCATGACTGCCCTGGAGGAGGCGACGCCGGCAGATGTGCTGTCGGCATCACTCTTCGCGCGTTTCAGATCGAGGCGGGATCATACCTTCGCCGAGAAGGTGCTGTCGGCGATGAGATATAAATTCGGGGGACACCTCGAGCCTCCTACCGGAGAGTAACTCTAAGTGGTCGCGTTCGCAATTACGGTAACATATTATCACTCTGGGAAGCGACCACTCTGTGGGGGTCTGGGGGAACGCAGCACTAAGTAAGCCGTTTGTGAGGTTTATCAATGAACTGTGAAGGGGTTCAAAAATGAGCTGTGAGGAAGATAAGGCGGTATTTGACGAAAAAGAGGGCCAGGCCAGGGCTTCTAGCATCATGGTCATATTCGGAGCCTCGGGTGATTTGACCAAGCGTAAGCTCGTTCCCGCCCTTTACAATCTGGCCCGGTCCGATCTTCTCTCGGACCGGTTCGCCGTCGTTGGAATTGCCCGTTCGAAGATGAGCTCGGAGGAGTTCCGGCAGAAGCTGAGTCGTGACATCAGGGAGTTTGGCAGCCACCCGGTCGATCCCGATCTCTGGGATCCCCTGGTGCATCGCTTCTACTACATGTCGGGTAACGTACGGCAGGATGAGACGTATGTCAGACTCCGTGAGTTACTCTCCGATATTGACAAGCGACACCAGACCGGCGGCAATTACTTCTTCTATCTTGCGACCGCTCCCGATTTCTTCTCTGATATAATTCATCGGGTAGGATCGGCGGGGCTTGCCCGGGAAGAGAATGGCCACTGGCGCCGGGTCATAATCGAGAAACCGTTCGGCCGCGACTTGAAATCGGCCAGAGCCCTCAACCGGGGAATCAGAAGGATCCTGCACGAGGATCAGATATATCGCATCGATCACTACCTGGGAAAAGAGACCGTCCAGAACATACTTGTATTCCGGTTTGCCAACGGTATTTTCGAGCCGACCTGGAACCGTCGTTACATCGACCACATCCAGATAACAGTGGCAGAGGATATCGGCGTGGGTCAGCGAGGCGGCTACTATGAAGGAGCCGGTGCGCTCCGGGACATGGTGCCGAACCACATCTTCCAGCTCATAACCCTTATGGCCATGGAACCCCCGATCTCCTTCGAGGCCGATGCTGTGCGCGACGAGCAGGTCAAGATCCTGCGGGCCATCCAGATCCACTCTCCCGAAGATGTCTCCAGGTGCATCGTGAGAGGGCAGTATGGCGAGGGTAAGGTCGGGGATGAGAAGGTCCCCGCTTACAGATCGGAGCCCCATGTAGCACCAGATTCGGTCACCGAGACGTTCGTGGCGCTTAAGATGAACATCGATAACTGGCGCTGGGCGGATGTGCCGTTCTATGTTCGTACTGGCAAACGCCTCCCGAGGCGCGTCACCGAGCTCGGAATACAGTTCAAGCGCGTTCCGTTCGTGCTCTTTCGCCAGACGCCCGTGGAGCATCTGAAACCGAACCGGCTGGTGATCCGGATACAGCCCGATGAAGGAATCTCCTTGAGTTTCGGAGCGAAGATACCCGGTCCCGTCGTGCGGCTTGGAACAGTCGACATGGATTTTCGTTACAAGGACTACTTCGGCAGCACACCGAGTACCGGTTACGAACGTTTACTTCACGACTGCATGATGGGAGATGCCACCCTATTCCAGCGAGAAGATATGGTGGAGGCTAGCTGGAGTGTTGTTGCGCCGATCCTAGAGGCCTGCGGTCAGATCAAGCCGCCAAAGTTCCCGAACTATCCGGCCGGAACATGGGGCCCTCCCGAAGCCGATGAACTGATGGCGAAGGATGGACGGGGGTGGTGGACATGCGATTGAAGATCTTAGCTGGTGACATTGGCGGCACGAATGCCAGGCTCGCGCTGTTCGAGCCTCGTTCGGAAAGCCTCGTCCCGCTCGCTATCCAGGTATATCCCAGCCGTGAATATGACGGCCTGAAGTCGATCATAATGGAGTTTCATAAGACGCACGATCATCCCATAGGTTGGGCATGCTTAGGTATCGCCGGCCCTGTGAGGGATGGTCGCGTCGAAACGGCTAACCTGGCCTGGACAGTGGATTCGCGAGAGCTTGCCTCGGTGCTGGGTGTTGAGTCGGTTTCACTCATAAATGACCTCGAGGCGAATGCCTACGGGATAGAGATTCTCTCCCGTGAAGAGTTCATTGTTCTTAACGAGGGTGCACGGGGGGCGAAAGGCAACCGGGCACTAATTTCGGCAGGCACGGGCCTGGGTGAGGCCGGCCTTCACCTGGAGGGCGATCACTACACACCATTGCCGTCCGAGGGCGGGCACGCGGATTTCTCCCCCCGAAATGACATGGAAATAGAACTCCTTCGCTACCTGTTAAGGCGCCACGATCGTGTCAGTTGTGAGCGGGTGATTTCCGGTCCAGGTCTTTACAATATCTACAACTTCCTGAAAGACACAGGCCGTGCCGAGGAACCCGACTGGCTGGCCGAAGAGATGAAAGGCGCGAAAGATCCCCCCGCTGTCATTACCGCTTTGGCACTCGATGGGAAGAGTGAGCTTTGCGTCAAGGCGCTCGATATGTTCGTTTCCGCATTGGGCGCTGAGGCCGGGAACCTGGCCCTTAGGGTTCTGGCAACCGGAGGAGTGTATGTTGGAGGCGGTATCGCTCCCAGGATAATAAAGAAGCTCAAAGAGCCGTTTTTCATGGAAGCCTTCGCCAAGAAGGGTCGCATGAAACAGCTTCTTGAAGATGTGCCGGTATGTGTGTTGATAAACGACAGAACCGCTCTGCTTGGTGCCGCACGCTACGCTTACCTGAAAATGTCGGGAAAACGCTAGCCGCCCTGGAGGAGATACCATCCTTTCTAATACCTGCGAAATCAGAATCGTGAAAATACCGTATGAGCTGAGCAAAGCGGCAGCAGAGGAGTTCGTATCCCTGGAGCAGGAAGCGATAAAGCAGAAAGGATCCTTCGCCGTTGCCCTCTCGGGCGGAAATACGCCAAGGGGTCTCTATTCTCTCCTTGCAAGTGAAGCAGATCCATACCGCACTCAGATCCGGTGGGACAGGGTGCACTTCTTCTGGGGGGATGAGCGTAACGTTTCTCCTGATCATCCTGACAGTAACTTTCGCATGGTGATGGATGCCCTGCTTTCTAAAGTACCCGTACCGGCAGAGAACATACACCGCATAAAGGCGGAGGATGCCGACATAGAGAAGGCAGCCGGGGACTATGAACGGCTGCTGAGGAAGGTCTTTTCATTGAAAGCCAGTAAGCTTCCGAGGTTTGATCTGGTTCTACTTGGGATGGGTCGGGATGGACACACAGCTTCGCTTTTCCCATTGACCGATGTTCTTGGGGAGAGAGAGCGTTTGGTCGCCGCTTTATATGTCGAAAAGCTGGATTCTCACCGGATCACGCTCACTATACCGGTCATAAACAACGCTGCCTGTATAGTGTTCCTTGTTTCTGGTGGAGAGAAGGCAGAGACGCTTAAAAAAGTCCTTCACGGGAAGTATCAGCCTGAACAGTTTCCGGCCCAGGCAATCCGTCCAACGCGCGGAAGACTCCTCTGGATAGTCGACAGTAACGCCGCACGTCTTTTAAACAAGAACACCTGAGTCCAGAACATTCTATCGCCAGTAAATTCCAGGGTGGCGCTTCTCCCATCTGGATTCCTTTTCCAACGGGTAGATTGAAGGTGTCTTGATCACGGAAAAAGGGTGTGTGGACCTATTTTTCTATGGTGTGATAGTTACCTCCACGTCGTCATAATGCATCCGATCAAGGTTCGGGATACCGTTCATTTCCATATCCACACCGAAATAGAAGGTGTAGCTGCCCGCCGGACGGATGAGCCTGTTTCATCACCCAGACCGCCGAAGGTCTTCCCCCAGCCCCATGCAATGAGAGCTGCAGGGAGTAGGAAGAGGGTGAGTGTAGTCGCTAAAACGAACCATTTTGACCGGACCATCGAGAAGCCTCCTTCTACATGTTTTGGTTATAGAATCGATATTATGACAAAATATGAGTTTCTCGAGTATTAAATCGGCAGCAAATTGAATGTTTTCGCCATCGAATTTATTCCGATTATACCTTCATCTGTGCAAAAAAGTCAACCGAAGGAGATTGTTTTCCGGTTCGAATTCCAGTCATATTCCCTGATTCAAGAGGCTGCCATTCTGCTTTTCCTGACTGGACTGTCCATGGAGGTGTATGTCGGGGATTCGACCGGAGAAACTCCTCTACCCAAATCCCATTGACAATATAATATCACAGGAGTAGAATCACCGATGAGATACGACCGGAATCTGCATGTTGACATGGTTTAAGATGCGAGGCTACATAATATTGTGAGGTACGTCTTGGGTCGCTCAATTCCAATTGCGGCAGTAATGCTTACGGTTCTTTTGAGCATTCAAGCGGCCCTCTCAGCAACTTTGTCGAAAGTGCAGAAATCCCAGGAAGTGAGAGTCCTTTCGATGGGCGATTCACTGACTGAAGGGTACATAGAAGGGGTCATCGACACCGAGAGGCGATACACATCAGTGCTCGGGAGCCTTCTTCTGGAAGCGGGGTATTCACCGACGGTGATAAATGCAGCAGTTGCGGGGCAGATGAGCACTCAAGGTGCTCTTGCCCTGGCCCAGAACCTCTCATCTGCTGAACCTGATGTGGTAACGCTTCTCTATGGTGCAAATGATCTGTTGCTGGAATACGGTGGACTGAGAGTCAGCCCCAATAACTACGGCGAGGCACTTAGGTTCATGGTGAAGGAGATCCGTGCAGAGGGCGCGATTCCGATCCTTATCTCACCTGCCCCCGTTGTACCCGAGAAATATTACATGAGACACGAAAGGGAGCTCTATGAGAAATACGGCGGGATCGAGAAGCACTGGCAGAGCTATTATGATAATGCGCGCCGAATCAGCGAGGAGGAGGAGGTCATATTCATCGATCTGGTGGGCCTCTTTGGTGATTCGCTGGATGTAACCATCGGTTCTGATGGGGCTCACCTCAGTGCCGTAGGTCATAAGCTTGTGGGTAGCGAGCTTTTCGCGTTAATCACAGGGCTCGAGCTGCCCCAGGATGAGAGTGGCGACACCTCCGCTTTGGGAATTATCGAGGATTGCTACGCATATCCCAACCCATACCGCCTTGAGGCTGGAGCCCTCCTTAAGACGTATGTAAACGTGACGGCGGGGGGTACGATCGCGGCGAGGATCTATGATGCATCGGGGAGGGATGTAGCAAGCTTCCCGTCTGCCGACTTCGATGTCCCGGGTGAGCATTGGTTCGTCTGGGATGGGAGGGATCGTTCTGGTGATGTTGTTGCTCCCGGAGTATATATTATGACTGTCGACTGGACTTCCCGCGGAGGTGGGGGGAGGGAAAGGCAGGTCATAAAGTTTGCCGTTCTGAGGTAGAAGGAGGCAGTCATGTACCGCATCATCCTCTGGATGAAGGACCTGTTCAACAGGGCAAGAAGCCGGGTGATCGTCTGGACCCTGAGGATGAGGGGGGCGAGGGTTGGAAGTGGTGTTAGGATAGGAAGAAGGGTCCATTTTGATATCGGTAAGGGAAGCCAGCTTGAGATAGGTGACAGGGTGATAATCGATTCCGGATGTTTCATAACGGTTGCGGAAGGATCCTCGCTCACGATAGGTGATGACACATATATTTTTCATAACAGCGATATCTCGAGCACAGACGGCACGACTATCGGGAAGTTCTGCTCAATCGCGCCGTATGTGACCGTGATTGATTCGGATCACAACTACAAAGATACAATGCGGCCCGTGCGCTTCCAGGGCGGGAAAAAGCGAAAGATAGTGATCGAGGACGAGGTCTGGATCGGGACGCGGGTGGTCGTGCTCTCCGGTGTGACCCTAGGCAAACACTGCGTGATAGCTGCAGGTTCTGTTGTGACGAAGAGCGTTCCTTCGAACTCTCTCGCCGGAGGAGTGCCAGCCAGCGTAATAAGAGAATTCGGGGTGCATTGATGGAGAGGCGTCTGATTGTCATAGGCCTGGATGGCGCCACGTTCGGGATCATCGATCCCATGGTGCGCGAGAACAAGCTTCCCGTCATCTCAAGACTGATGGATGAGGGGGGACGCTCTATTCTCCAATCGAGCATACCTCCTCTCACCGTACCTGCCTGGCCATGTTTCTATACCGGTAAAAACCCCGGCAAATTCGGTGCATTCGATTTTTTCGTGAGGAGGGACCGGGAGATAGAACGGATCGTAAACCGGCTGGATGTAAAGGCAAATTCCGTATGGGGGATTCTCAGCCATAAAGGCCTGCGATCGATTGTCATGAACGTCCCGACCACATACCCACCGGAACCCATTGATGGGGTGATTGTTAGCGGAATGCTGACACCCCGGGGCAGATCCTTCGTCCACCCGCCTCATTACAGGGAGCGTCTCGATCAATTCTCCGGAGGATACCTCATCAACGAGGACAGCGCCCTTGTGAACAAGCCTCACGGCAAGGAGTTCTTAGCCGGCCTGATCGATGTCGCTGTAAGGCAGAAGAAAGCCTTTATGTCTCTTCTTGAGACAGAGAAGTGGGACTTCGCCATGATCGTTTTTCGTGGTACCGACATCGTCCAGCACGTTTTATGGGAGTATCCAGATAAGATTCATTCGTTTTACGCTACAGTGGATTCCTTGATCGGTGAGATCATCGGGGCATTCCCTGAGACAAGCGTTCTCATCATGTCGGATCACGGATTCGGCCCTTACCGGTATGTGTTTGACCTGAATAAATGGCTCATCGAGGAGGGATACCTTAAGGTGATGGGTGAAGTGGTAGATCCTTCCGAAGAGCTCGCTCTTCTCAGGCAGAGGGGGGGTGAGGAGTATACAGATGGGAAAAGAGGCACCAGCTTCATCCGGTGGTTGGGAAAACACGGACTACACAAAAAAAACATACGAAAGCTCCTGCCCAGAGCCATGATCGATGGTGCCGCCCGTCTTCTTCCCAAGCTAAGGACGTTACCGGATGTAAGTTACAAAGTCGATTTCTCTCATTCCAGGGCGCATGCAGTCATTCCGTTTGTGTCAGAAGCTTACTCGGTCCATCTCATCTCAAAACGAGAGGACTATCCCGAGAATGACTCACTTCATGGGTATGGCTCGCTGAGATCCGAGATAATGCAGAAACTCAAAGAGCTCAGAAATCCTCACACGGGCCGCAGGATCTTCGAAACAGTCTACTCCAGAGAGGAGCTTTTCAGGGGGGAGTTCCTGGACAGGGCTCCAGATATAATCTGTGCCCCCGAAGACGACATACTCGTGCCGGCTCACATCACAGAAGAAGGAGAAATTCTCTATGAGGCGAGAAAAGTGGCGGCGAGACATCGTTGTGACGGCGTCCTGATCGCACACGGGAGAAATTTCGATATGGAGAGTTTCCCGGAGGTCGCATCGATACTCGATCTGGCACCGAGCATACTCCATTTCTTCGGTCTGGATATCGATCCTGAAATGGACGGCGAAGTCCTGGGGATCTTCGAATCGGAAGTTGCCCGGCATGATCACATACGCTACTCGACATATCCTTTCCTCGTTGAATCGATTTCCTCCCAAGAGGGAAAAGGAGCAGACGAAGAGATCTTGAAGAGACTGAAAGGCCTGGGCTACTTGTAAAAAAGGTGGCAGCCACCATTATTAAAAAAATTGTGACTGCCACTATACTATACCAGACACAGTACTGGACTACATCCGCACCGGTACCTTGTGATGAGGACGTTGACCCTCAGAGACCACCGCCCTTATCGGTATTAAATTCTATTTATAATCAGTAGTGGTCGGCTGTCAGGTCCAGGAGATCCATACCCTCAGGCAGGGTGAACCTGAAGTGCTTCTCTTCCCTGACATCCACTTCCGGATTCTCCAGGAGATAGGATGTTGTGCTCCCCGAGAGATCCGTATAGGAGATATCCATCACGAATCCTTTCTCCCTTCCGATCCTCACATCGACACGCGAAAGCTCCGCCCTGGAATCTCTCGGGATGAAAGAAAGGTGATACTCCTCATCATCGGCACTGAGGAGAGTCGCGGTGTAGTTTTCCCTTGCCTCATCGAGAAAAAACTCGGTTAGAAAGGAGCGTGGATCGGTCTCGAGAACCGTTTTCATAACTGTTATATCAAGAGGCGGCTAATATGTTATGAAATTGTCAGGGGCCATTATATTCCCCACCCCTGGGGTCAG
>JBHIFB010000070.1:0-15594 GCA_046760905.1 Candidatus Glassiibacteriota bacterium
TTTTAGTTGAATGGAAATCAACAAGATAAAAAACAACATAACAAAATGTTCAACCTAACAAAACCGCTGTGCTTCAATTTAAATTCAGTTAAAACTATAGAGTTTGGTTCGTTATATCTGGTTTCGTTTATACTGTTTTGCAGGTTAACATTAGCGTTCGGCAGACAAGAGGTAAGAAGCTGACTTCAGGAGAATCCAACGATAAGAACAAGTCAGGGCGCAATGCCTCAACTGCCAGAGGCATAACCCTCGGAGCGGGCATTGGAGTGCCACTGGGCGCTGGAATGGGTGTTGCCCTCGGCAACGTTGCGATCGAGGCTGGGGCGGGCGTTGCATTGGGTGCGGCGATTGGGATGATGCTGGGGATGATGAAGAAGAACTAGACAGCCACCTAACTCGCCGCGGCAGTATATTAGAAGAGTGAGGAATGGCCTTGGCGTGCGGCGACAGAGCGCCGGGGCGTTAGCCGGAACGAGGTGCAACCATGCCTGACCAAGAGACCGCGATCAAGCGCTTGTATGCGGCCAGTGTTGCCGCTCTGAATGCGAGGGACATCTCGGCGCTGGCGGCCTTCTACACAGAGGACGCGATCCAATTCCCTCCGGATCGCCCACCGCTCGTGGGCTGGAATGCGATCCGGTCATCTCTTGAGAACGAGTTGATCGGGATGACGATCGAGGCCAGCGTTGAGATCGTGGAGGTGGTCATCGCTGGCAGCTGGGCATATGCTTGCGGTCATCACCGGACCAGCGTCATTTCACAGACTGGTGGCCGGCCGATGGTTACGACGGGAAGCTGGCTGGACATCCTGAAGCGACAGGCGGATGGGTCATGGAGAATCGCCCGTTCCGCGTGGAGCAATCATAGAACTGACAGCGAGGAGCCATGAGACGTGCCGCCTAATGAGGTTCACGATCCATCAGAGATGGACCGACGAAGCCAATGTTTCGAGACCTAGAAGCTTGTGGGTGTCCTTATACTGTCCCACTCAAGAGTAGGACTCAACACAGTTGCGTTGGCCAGTTATCTCAGGGCTCGGTGATGGATAGGACACAGACTTTCGTGTTAGTGGACATCAAAATCGTGAGAGAGCAGGAAGATAACTCAATCAGGGCAATGAAACCGACAGAACCTTAGACCGAGCTGAGTGGATCTGTCACTGAACAAAGGCATCCTGACTTTCACTTCACACTACGGAAGACACATGCTCAGAGTCATCATCTTCGCCATCTTGTCCGCTGCGCTGGCCTATGTCTCACGAGCCTCTCTGAAGGTCCCTAGCTCTCATGGCTTCTACCGCTTCTTCGCCTGGGAGTGCATCCTCGCCCTCTTCTTCCTAAACTTCATTAGCTTTCAGCAGTGGTTTAGCGATCCGTTTTCTTTGCGCCAGATCATTTCGTGGATTCTGTTGATCTGGTGTATCGTCCCAGGTGTATGTGGAGTACATCTCCTGCGGACCCAGGGCAAACCGGATGCTCGACGACCTCAGGATGCGCCCCTGGTCTGGATCGAGAAGACGACCCAACTGGTGACGACTGGCGTGTTCAAGTACATCCGCCATCCGCTATACAGCTCGCTGCTTCTTCTGGCATGGGGCGTGTTCTTCAAGGGCCCATCCTGGATTGCAGGCGGTGTGGTGCTGGGTGCGACGGCGTTTCTTCTGGCGACAGCGAAGGTTGAGGAAGTCGAGAATATTCGCTATTTCGGTGCCGCATACCGAGCGTACATGCAACACAGTAAGATGTTCATACCGTTCGTGTTCTGACCCGAGAACGAGACAGACAGCTTAGTAGGCGAGCTACAGCATGAGAAGGGAGGTCTAATACGTATGAGACCCAGTGGCACGGGGTATTTGTGAGCTCTGAAGAGAACAAGCGAAGCGAACGTGGACAAGGTCCGGGATGACCGGATCGTCGAGCACGGGGGTACAGCGCAATGCGAAACGCCCTGGTGAAAGGACTCGGAGTGCTGAAGCCGGTCAATCCGCATGTCGATACAAAAGGAACACTGCCCTGATCCCCCACCTGCAAGCCTTATATCTGTCAATGCGAAGCGTCGAATGTAAGGGCTCTAGGCTCCAGAAACATTGAACTTAAAGCTTTTTGTACTTACACAGTTACAGAAAGTAAGTTTAAATTTTTAGGGAAAGTCCTCCAGTATTTTCACCCATGGGCGGCCGCGAGGTAGCCGGTTCAGGCGATTCATGAGAACCGGCCGTGATTTCCCGACTTTGTTTCCCCATTGGTACCAGGGCATGCGCCCTGTGAGAGGAAATGTGGCCACCTTTAACTTCCCGACGAGCCTGTCCATCATTGTGCACAAAGGGATTCGATCGCAGATGGAGTCATCACTCGGTTGACATTTCTTCTGAGACATCGTATAATCGATATCACTGTGTAAGTGTGATTTTGGAGGTTACACAGTAGCGGCATGACCGAGGAGGAGTACAAGTTTTTTAAGAAAGAGGGTTCAGTGCCAAGAAGCACTACAAAAAGCCATATTGATAAACTCCTAATGCTGCTCGAAAGAAATTATCCAGGTGCCGGCACAGCGCTCAGACACCGGGACCCGCTCCAGCTTCTTATCGCAACGATCCTCTCCGCTCAGTGTACAGACGAGAGGGTAAACCAGGTCACGAAAACGCTCTTCAAGAAATACCGGAAAGCATCTGATTACGCCAATGCGAGAAGGGAGGAGCTTGAAGAAGACATAAGACCCACCGGTTTCTTCAGGAACAAGGCGAAGAGTATCATCGGCTGCTGTAAGGCTTTGGTTGAGGAGCATGGAGGAGAAGTCCCCGATTCTCTCGATGAATTGGTGAAGCTGCCGGGTGTCGGCAGGAAAACGGCGAATGTCGTCCTGGGCATGGCTTTCGGAATCCCCGGCATAGTTGTCGATACACATGTGAAAAGAGTTTCGATAAGACTCGGGCTCACAGAAGAGAACGATCCGGACAAAATAGAATTCGATCTCATGCGGACCATCCCAAAAGCAAAATGGACTGTGTTCTCCAGCCAGCTCATCCTGCACGGAAGAAGCCTCTGTAGCTCGAGAAAACCGAAGTGCGACGAATGCTTCCTTCTTGATATGTGCGATTTTGGGAAACGGGAGGTGGAGAGGAATTGAAAGGTGATCTGTCGGGACGTAAAATTTTCATCGTAGCCCTTCTCGCCTTTTTATTTACCCTTTCTATATCAAGCACCAACTTGCAGGGGTCGCTCGATCTCGAGGAGAGAGTCGTCGAATATGTCCTCCCCAACGGTCTGACTTTCCTCCTCCTCGAACGCCGCTATCCGCCGGTATTCAGCACGAACATCACCTATAAGGTCGGAAGCGTGGAGGAGGTATCGGGTATTACGGGTATCGCCCATCTTCTGGAACACATGGCTTTCAAAGGAACTAAAACGATCGGGACAACAAACTACAGGAGGGAAAAGAAGATTCTCGAGAGGATAGACAGGCTCGCAAGAGAAATAGACCGGCTAAAAAACAGCAGTTCTGCCACAGACAGTCTGATTCTCGCTCAGCTGGAGGAGAAGCTCCAAAAGGCGAGGGATGAGCTCGGTAACTACGTTGTCAAGGACGAGATCGGAGTAATATATGGTGAAAACGGAGCCGTCGGCCTGAATGCATCCACAAGCGAGGATCTGACCCGTTACTATGTGAGCCTTCCATCGAACAGGTTGGAGCTATGGATGTTCATAGAGTCGGAGAGGATGAAAGGCCCTGTCTTCAGGGAGTTTTATACCGAGCGCGATGTTGTAATGGAAGAGCGGAGGATGAGGACATTGACGAATCCCTTCGGGAAACTCTATGAGGTATTTCTCGCCACGGCCTTTCTCGCACATCCATACGGTCATCCGACCGTCGGATGGATGTCAGACCTGGAGCGCCTCACGGTTGATGATGCGAGAAGATTCTTCGAAAAGTATTACACGCCATCGAACTGCGTCGTGGCAATAGTAGGAGATATAGACATAGAAAAAACCAAGAGGTTGATCGATCGCTACTTCGGCCCCGTCAAAGCGCGAGGGAGGCCACCCCGGGTGATGACTGTGGAACCTCTACAGGACGGAGAGAGGCGCGCCGATGTAGTCTTCGATTCCGAACCAATGCTTCTTGTGGGCTACCACAAGCCGGCTCTTCCTCAATTCGACGATTATGTCTTCGATATGATAAGTATTATCCTGACGAGCGGACGAACATCGAGGTTCTACCATCGACTCATCGAAAGCGGAATGGCTGTGAATGTGACAAGCTCGACTTATCCTGGAGACAGGTTCCCAAACCTCTTCACCATTTATGCCACACCGAGGAGCCCTTACACAACATCAGAGATAGAAGATGTGATTTACGAGGAGCTTGAAAAACTTGGGACAGTGCCTGTGGACGATGTTGAGCTGAAAAGGGCTGTTAAGAAGATCGAAACCTCGTTCATCAGGTCGCTTGCCAGCAACTCCGGCCTCGCTAACCGGCTTACCTATTTCCAATCTATTGCCGGCGACTACCGCTACATCACTGGATACGTCGATGTCGTGAAAGGCATAACGAAATCTGACATCATGGATGTGGCCAGTAGATATTTCACAAAGAATAATAGGACGGTTGCGTCTATAGTGAAGGAAGCTACAGAGTGAAAACTGGATTCCGCATTCTCGTATTTGTCATCACTTTATTAATGGTGGAGCTTTCAACACCTGACTGTACTCCGCTTTTCGCAGGAAAAGGACCTAAAAACCTGAAGTTCGAACCCCTTGTATTCGAAGCCCCGGAGCTTGAGATAGTGCTGCACGAGAGCGGGATAACGATCTACTTCCTCGAAGATCATGAACTGCCTGTCGTTGAGGCCTCTGCGCTCATCTCGACGGGCAGTGTTCTTGAACCCCCTGGCAAGGACGGCCTCGCATCGCTCGTAGGTGAGGTGATGCGCACGGGCGGAACCGTGAACAATTCTCCCGAGGAGATAAACGAAACTCTCGAAGATATGGGGGCTGTGGTGGAGACATCTGTGGGCACCTGGTATGGGACGGCGTATCTCTGGTCGATGAAGGATGACTTCGAACATGTGATGAGCATATTTGCGGAGATCCTTAGAAGTCCTGATTTCCGGCAGGACAAAATGGAGATTCACAAAGAACGGCTGATCGAGGGCATAAGAAGGATGTATGACTTGCCCGCAAGGCAGGCGGGACTAGCGTTCTATGAACTGCTCTGGGGTCAGGAGCATCCCCTCGGTAAACTGACAGACAGCCTCGATGTGAGATCCATTACGAGAGAGGATATGCTCGAATTTCACAGAAGACACTTCCATCCAGCAAACATTAAGCTTGGTATCTCCGGCGATATCACGCTTGAAGAGGCTCTCGCGGTTCTGGATAAGTACTTTGGAGACTGGCAGAGGGGTGAGATGGCAGAACTCGGTGTCCCGGAGGCAGCCGGAGCTTCGGGTGGTACTTACTACCTCATTCCCAGGGACATTGACCAGACCAAGGTGATCATGGGTCACTTTGCTCCGACCATCACAAGCCGCGACTACCTTCCTCTCCTTCTCGGAAACAGGATATTCGGCGCCGGGGGCATAGGCACAAGCAGGCTCTGGAAGGAAGTAAGGTCCGACAGGGGTCTCGCTTACAGGGTCAGGAGCTCTTTCAACTTCGGCTTGGTTGCGCCGGGTTCCTTCACCATCTCGGTGGGAACGAAGACCAGCACAGCCATCCAGGCCATTCAGCTTGTAAAGTCCGAACTGAATCGCCTTATTGAAGAAGGCATAACTGAAGCAGAGCTGAGACTCGCGAAAGACTACTACATAAATTCGTATCCTTTCGATTTCAGCAGGGGCATCTCTATCGTGAGAAGGAGAATGCTCAATGATTACAGAGGACTACCTCCTGAGTTCATCTATACCTATCCCGATCTCATATCCGATGTGACTGTTGATGAGATCAATGAGGCAATCAGAAGGCACGTTCACCCCGACAGTCTGATCACTGTCGTTGTTGGCAATCGTAACGCCCTCGAGCCGGCGCTCGCAGAAATAGGGGAAGTCATAATCCTGGAAAACCATGCGAAGAAACAACTCGAATCGTCTCAGGCAGCCCCTTAACCGAGATCCCCTTACCACATAAGCCTACAACGGGTATTCTCTAAACGCACCAGCAGCCATGAAGTCAGTTGACAAAGCCATCTTCCGGTATTATCAATAGTTGGAAAATAGCGAAAATTCAAAGCTCTACAATCAATTGAAAGACCTACTCTTATAAGACGAAGGAGGATGAAACGCAATGACAGACAAGAAAGCAGACCTGGCAGGACCGGGAATAGGTTCTTATGAGGAGCTGGAAAAGATCCTGCCGGATGATTACAAGCCGCTGCTTAATCCGAAAGAGAGGATGAAAGCCCTCTTTTCGATTAAAAATTATATCGAAGAGAATCTGTGCAAGGAACTCAACCTGATGATGGTTCAAGTTCCCCTCATTGTTGATGTGAAAAGCGGTGTGAACGACATGCTGGACAGGGACGGCTCACGCACCCCGATACAGTTTCACATCTCTAATGATCATGATAAAAATCCGATTGACGCACAGGTTGTACAGGCAGCAACCAAGTGGAAGCGCATCGCGTTGAAGCAGTTCGACATAGGAGTGGGAGAGGGCATATGCACGGACATGAAGGCGGTACGTAAGGATTACTTCCTCGACCACGACCACAGCTGCTACGTGGATCAATGGGATTGGGAGAAGGTGATAACACCCGAGCAACGAAACCTGGACTACCTGACGGATACGGTTAAGAGGATATGGAAAGTCATACGCGGCGCCGGTGAATATGCCAGAGAACTCTTCCCGCAACTGAAAACGGATAAATATCCTGACTTCCCCGAAGAACTCACTTTTCTGCATGCCGAGGACATCCTTGACATGTATCCCGACCTTCCTCGCAAACAGCGCGAGTCAAAGGTGCTGCAGGAGTACCCTGCAATTTTTATATACGGAATCGGCTGGGTACTCAAGGACGGTTACCCACACGAGATGAGAGCGGCGGACTACGACGACTGGGTTACGGAAACCACCTCAACCGATGGCAGACCCATGCATGGCCTGAACGGGGACATACTGGTCTGGAACCCGGTTACCAGACGCCGCCATGAGCTTACCTCTATGGGAATACGCGTCACCAAGGAAACGCTAAAGAAGCAGCTGGAACTCTCTGGACAGCTCGATTTCCTTGAGCTGCCATATCACCGGATGATTTTAAACGACGAGATCCCACTCAGCATAGGTGGAGGGATCGGACAATCACGAACGTATATGTACCTCCTTAGAACGGCTCATCTGGGAGAGGTGAGTGTCACGGTTTGGCCACAGGTACTGAAGGACATGTGCGCAAAGAGAAACATACACGTTCTGGAATGAATAGATTACGGATGGTAGTTGAGTAAGAGTACCAGGCGTGAACTTTCACTATCCCACGCCCGTGTTTTAAAAATCCGCTATTGCTATCCCCTGCCTTTTTTAAGCTCCCTCCCGAGCTTATCCTCCACCGACTTCACCTTCCCCCTTATCCTCCCCCTCGCTCCCTTCCTGTAATCGATCTTTATCCCAACAGAAATCCTTGAGCAGTCTGTTCTCATTGCCTCGAAGCACTCCTTCACAACTCCCATCACTTCATCCCATTCGCCTTCTATCACGGTGCCCATCGAATGGAATTCGTAATCCAGACCGCTCTTATCAACTATGTCGAGAGATCTCATCACATACTCGCTTATGCTCTCTCCCACTCCGAGTGGGCTCATGCTAAACTCAAGCAGTACCATTTCACCTCCGCTGGTTGACTATAACAAAAGCTACATGTAGAATCTATAATGGTCAAGTACGAACTGTTCACACATTTGCATGGATCTACCAACATCCATGCAAGGCTCTTACCACCGCGGATTAGACTCTGAAAGGATTTCAAAGATGGGCTGGGTGAGCATAGATGGATCTTACGGTGAGGGTGGAGGTCAGATCCTTCGTTCATCCCTCACCATGAGCGCCATCACCGGAAAGCCGGTGCGAATAAGCAATATAAGGGCGGGGAGAAAAGTTCCTGGCCTCGCCCCTCAGCATCTTGCCGCAGTTCGCGTTATTTCATCCCTCTTCGGCGCAGAGGTCCAGGGGGATCAGTTAGGCTCCACCGAGGTTTCATTTCGTCCCGGAAAACCCTCGGCCGGTTCATATGTGTTCGATGTTGGGACTGCCGGTTCCGTTACGCTGGTTCTGCAGACCATCCTCCCGGCGACTCTTCTTCTGGGATTGAGGAGGCAGTGGGTGATCACAGGAGGGACAGACGTTCCATGGAGCCCCTCGAGCACTTACTTCCAGGAGATATACTGTCATACACTCTCTCGATTGGGATACGGGGTTGAGGCCAATGTCGTGTCCCATGGTTTCTATCCAAAGGGAGGGGGAACGATTGAGTTAAAAACCACCGGCAGCAACCTGTCACAGCGCATCGATTTCTCAGAGAAGGGTGAAGTTACAAGCATAGAGCTTCATAGCGTCGCTTCTGAATCGCTAAGAGGTGCAAAGGTGGCGGAGAGGCAGATCGAGGGATTTAAAACTTATATCGAGGATGTAGATATAAGAAGAATAGAATATGTGAAATCGAGGAGCACAGGGACTTTCATCTTCGCCAGGGCAGTCTACCGTAACACGGTGCTGGGTGCCACATGTCTCGGTAAGAAGGGTTTGCCGGCCGAGGAAGTAGGGAAATCCTGCGCGCATGAGCTTCTGGCTGAGATGGATGGAGAAGGGACGGTTGACATCTATATGAGCGATCAGATCCTTCCCTATCTCGTATATCAGGGTGGGACTGTGAAGGTGAGACAGATAACAGACCACCTTACCACTAATGCTTATGTCCTGGGAGAATTCGGCTACGACCTCACCATTGAGCCGCCCTCAGTGAAATTCGGGTAGTGAGGTGTCTTTTACTACTATATGCTCTCATTCGAGGATAATCGGCTTCGAATAAATCTCCCAGTTTCCACTGGAATTATCCTGCCAGGTGAGATGGAAATTGCCACCCCAGGAATCCACTCTTGGATGGACGCTGAAACCGCTCGTCGTCGTCTCCCTCATGAATTCCCCCCAGGAAGAGCCTCCGTTCAGGCTGCGCCTGGAATATATTTCTCCAATCCCATCCCTGTAATCCTCCCACACCACAACCAGAGTGTCTCCGCTCACGGCGATGTCAGGGTTCCATGCAACCATATTCTCTTCGCTTATTAATGAAGGATCAGTGAATGAATCAATCCCGTCAATGCTCATCCTGTGGTAAACACCAGCCAACCCGTCAGTTAAATCGTTCCATATAACATGCACTATGCCATTACCGACTCCAAGGGATGGCCTGAATGAGCCTGTGGAATCGGGATCGATTCTCCACAACAGTTCTACTGAACCAGTACTCCGATCAAGCGAAAGATAGTATATTGTGCCACTGCTCAGGGTGTTTTTTTCCACAATGTAATAGACATTGTGGCTGTCCATCGCTACATCGTGTGAGGTGAAATACTCGTTAGTAATCAGCTGGTTCTTATGATAATCCAACACTGTGCTGAAAGAATTCCCGCCATCGGTACTCTCTTTGGCAACAAACCATGATTCCACCACCCAGTCGAGTTGTATCTCAGCGCTGTCCAGGGCCGCACGTGGGGGGTTCAGAATAATCGTCCTCCATACAGACGAATAATCGAATATCGGTGTGGGGGTGCTCCAGCCGACTCCATTCGTGCTTGTAGAATAAGCCACAAACCACCTGTACGTCCTGAATCCAAGTTGATCTGTATACCCATAGTAGCCATTAACTGTGGCAATCAGCCCTGCGCTTTCCGACCAGCTGATATCTCCCCGGTATACGGTTCCATCAACCTGGCCATTCTCGAATAACGTCTCCGGAGATGACCAGGTGCTTCCTCCATCATTACTGTTCGATATGAGTATCCTCCGGTTCTCATTCTGCGAGGTAGGATCCTCCTCTGACCAGAGGATATAAATACTTGTATCGGTAACCGCAACCGAAGGGAACAGAGAGGCTGAGCTAGTGTTACTCACATTGGTGGGTGAAGGCATCGATCCGGTGAGGGTAGCTTTGGTCTGAGTGAGTTCCTTCCTGGTGGACACCTCTAAGAACATATCCTGCATAACCCTTCCTTCTGCGAATGGTGTATCAAATCCCATTAGCTCACCAATAGTAGGAGCGATGTCAATGAATGTCCTCACATCCTCAACGACCTTACCATCTTTTATATCAGGGCCCAGAGCTATGAAAAAGCAACTCCTGTCACCGTGAGTGCCTAGACCATGGTGTTTGTAACCTCCATTCGGATCATCGATCCTTCCATGATCTGTAGTGATGAAAAGCGTGACATTCCCTGCATAGAAATCATCGGTCTGGAGGTAATTGTAAAGCTCGAAGATGAGCGAATCAGCTACCTGTATGGCAGTTGTATACTCTTCGTATGTGCCCACATGGCCCCGCACATCCACATCCTTAAAGTTTATCAACATGAGTCTTGGATGGTAATCTCCGAGAACATCCAACAGGACATCGAAGGTAGTGGTGTCATGTCCGATATCCATCAAAGACATTGTAGCATAGTCTGGTCCATATGCAGGGTGGAGGCTGTAGTCACAGGTGTTCAGATTCCTCTTGCCTGAAACGATCCAGACCGAATCGGCGGGGATACCAGATGAGGATCTGAAATATTCAAATACCGTTGGGTATCGAGAGCGGAAAGAAGAAAGAAGGAGTCCGTGGTTGTTTACCATGTCGGTCCGTACACCGGAAAGAAGGACCTGGTGGCCGGGGGTTGTGCCGGTTCGAACCATTGTATAGAAGTTGGTATAAATAGTGCCCAGCGGCCTGAGGTCGTTCCAGATATGCGGTATGTATGCGTGGGTCGAATCCTCGAATGCCTCTTGGTTTCTCATTCCATCGATTATGACGAGTAAGAGGGAGTTGGTGTTGTAGGACCAAACATCTGTTGTGAAAACAAGACTTATCAAAGCGAGATAAGCCAGCAGAGTGTATACTCTCATCATGATCCTCAGATAGTGTATGCAAGAAGTGTCTAAATTTCTTAACATAATAGCACAATTTGCCGGTTTTGTAAAGTGGCAGTTGCCGAAAATATTCGATTGAGCGACGGAAAGCTTGATATTTTCCCTGATTCATCGAGTGACAACTATCAGATTCAATATGGATTATCGTATGGAACGGAGTATCAGCGGGATTTGACTGAACAAGGCAGATGATTGGCGGTAGAAGTTGAAAGTTCACATCTCGATTGGAATGCCCCTCTTCCCCAGGGAGAGCTGAGCAGCTTCTATAACCCTCACAACTCTGACTCCGCTCTCCGCATCCGTTAATGGCCTCTCCCCCCTTCTAACGCAGTTAATGAAGTGCTCACATTCGACACGGAGAGGTTCTTTCATGTCGATGCGGGGAATCATAATATCTCCATCTCTGAGAGTCAAATACTCTCCGTATGAACCGTACTCCGGTGGCCTGTCGATGCCCTTGTCGTATATCCGTATCTTCTCCGATGCCAGAACATCATCGAAGACGGCCATCTTTCTACTGCCGACCACCGTGAGCTTCCTCTCCTTGTGTGGATCGAGCCAGCTCAGCTGTACCTGGGCCATCTTGCGGTCAGGGAATTTCATGTGAAGAAAAACAACGTCTTCTATGCCATCTTGAAGATAACATTCCCCCGTTGCCGTGACCGTTTCGGGCTCCTCCCCAAGAAGATAGAGAATGACAGAAACATCGTGTGGTGCGAATGACCACAGGGCATTCTCATCCTTTCGAATTCTGCCCAGGTTCACGCGCTGCGAGTAGAGGTAATAGACCTCCCCGAGTTCGCCGTTTGTGATGAGCTCCCTCAATTTCCTCACCGCAGGGTGGTAGATAAGAAGATGCCCGACCATCAACATCACACCTCCGGTACTGGCAAGATCCTTCAGTTCAGTTGCTTCCTTCATGCTCATGGACATCGGCTTCTCGACGAATACATGTTTGCCAGCCATGAGCGCTTCCCTTGCCTGGGCATGGTGGAAGACCGCAGGTGTCACGATGACTACGGCATCGACGTCTTTCCGTTCCAGTAAATTCTGGAACTTATCCGTGACTTCTGTATCAGGATACCTCTCAGATATGCTTTCGAGGCGGGACCTGTCCTTATCGCATACGATAACGAGCTCGGCATCTTCTATCTCGTAGAAATTTCTGACCAGGTTCTTCCCCCAGTACCCCGCACCAACGACACCAACTCTTACACCCGCACTCATGCCACTATCCCCAGAGAATGAACGATTTTCCCTTTCTCGAAGATGCGGGTCTCAGTTTCCTCAGCCTCTTCTTCTTCCCCTTCCCCTCATCCTCGGTGTGATAGTAATATGAATAATACTGATAGTAACCTTTCCTGTAATAGCTTGTCTCCAAGTCGAAGTCATTTATTACCACTCCGATCACTCGTGCCTTGACATGCTCCAGATGATGTCCTGCCATCGCAGCCGCATCTTCCTCGGTGACCTCAGATCTAACCACAAGAACCACTGCGTCAGTCTTCTGAGCAAGTATCGATGCGTCCGTAACCGCAAGAACGGGTGGACTGTCCAGCAGTATAACCTGGAATGCTTCCTTCAGAAGCTCCATCAACTCCGTCATCTTTGTTGAGCTCAGGAGCTCAGAAGGATTTGGGGGTATCGTACCACTGGGTAGAAGATAGAGATTGTCTATTCCAGATTCCGCTATACACATCGATAGACTTGCCTGACCCGTAAGGATTTCGGTGAGCCCGGGTGTCTTGGAAATGTGGAAGGTCCTGGCCATAACAGGCTTTCTCAAATCCGCATCTACTATCAGTGTCTTAACACCCTGCTGGGATAATGTCACAGCGAGATTTGAAACCGTGGTGGACTTTCCTTCCTTCGGACCCGGGCTCGTCAGCAGTATCGTCTGGACCCTATCTGTTATATCGAAATACTGTATGTTCGTTCTAATAGTCCTGTAGGCCTCGGAGATCGGTGACTTCGAATCGCTATGACTTATCAGGCTAGCTTCGAGTGACCTATCTCCCTCCCCCCCATCCTTAAGCTTGGCACCCTTCGGGAGCCTGATCCTTGGGATGGAACCGAGCATGGGAAGGTCCAGTCTCTTGCTCACATCTTCCCAGCTCTTGATCGTGGTATCGAAGTACTCCACGAAAAAGGCGAGCGAGATCCCGAACATAAGTCCCACAACGAAACCCAGAGCGAGGTTTAGCTTCTTGTTCGGTTTCACAGGGTACTTCGGCATTATTGCTGGATCAACGATCCTGATATCTCCGATCTCCATGGCTTCCGAGATCTGAGCCTCTTTAAGCCTTGTCAGCAACAGCGTGTATATTTCTTCATTGACCTTTGCATTCCGTTCGAGGCGAGCGAGCTGAATTTCCTTCTCAGGTAGTCTCTCCAGCTCCTCCTGGAACCTCGCGATTGTCTCATCGAGGGCTTCGATCTTGCTCTCTAGAGCCTTTATATAACTGCTCGCCTCTCTTTTGAGATCCTGCTCAATAAGTGCAATCTGGGAATTGACAACCATCAGATCGGGATGAGTGTCCTCGAATACCTGGTCGAGCTCTCTCTTCCTTACACTCAGGCTCACGAGTTGATCCTTCAACCTCCATATCGTCTCGTTGTTGATGAGTGAAGGAAACGCTGTCACCTGCCAGAAATCCAGCTCCTTGGCACCCTGCCTGCGTTTTTCCTCGATCTTAGACAAAAACCTCCGTATCCCGTCCCTCTCTGTGACCGAAGCCGCCCGTTCGGCTTCGAATTTAGCGAGCTCAGCGATGCTGCTCTCCGCCTCCACGTTCAGCACCACAACTTGTGATGATTCCTTGAAATCCTGTAGGCTTTCCTCTGAACTTTTCAACTGATCTGATACGACTGAAAGCTGCTCCTCGAGAAATTTTCTCACGCTTCTCGCCTCGAGCTTGTTGTAGGAGAGTCCCTGTGCCAGGAACTCTTCAGCCCAGGTGTTTACCATCTTCTGGACTCCAGCGGGATCATGGCCCTTTACAGAAATCTTGATGATATTCGTGTCCTTGACCGGTTTTGCTTCGCTGTTTTTCATGAAGCTCTTTACGGCCGAATCGAAATCCAGTATTTTGAACTCGAGTTTTCTTGGAACTGTCTGGAGTGTCGGCCGAAACGCGAACGAGAATCCTATAAGCTCGACCGGGGATCCGATCCGGCCAGTCGTGAGGTAGTTGTTCCCTAGATAGATCTTAAAATCACCGTTTTCATCGAAGATGATCGTGTATTTACCCGGGATGGCCTCCCTCGAAACCTTGATGGATTCGAACAGCTCCTGCTTCGAAAACCCGCTGTTTCCGGGCTCGAGGGGTAAACCAAGCCTGGTAACTACACGCTCCGCGAGCGATCGGCTCTTTAGTACCTCTATCTCGGTTTCAAGCTGGCCCATCAACTTGTAGTAAGTCCAGTTCGTCGTCTTGGAAAGTATCGGGTTCCCGCTCCTTGGTGGCTCAATTCTTATTGTGCTTTTCGCCTCGTACACAGGTGCGGCCCTGAATGTTATATAACAGGTTGAAAGAAACACAAGCAGAAGACATATGAGTATTAGCCAGCGCCTTTTATACGCAAGAAAAAGGTAATCTCTTAGATGAATCGAATCCTCGCCAACATCAAGAGTTTTCAAGGTGACCTCCGGGGAGGAAGAGGGCTATCAGTCCTTAACGCAAAACCACACTCAGTATCACACCGGTTGCAGAAAGCATTGCAGCAATAACAGTCATGTTGCCAAACCTGAAGCGGCGTTTGCCGGCAATGATCTTATCGCCTGATCTTATTCCTATCTCCTCTATAGCATCTCCCTTCTTGAGGGCAAACGAGAGATCCTCCTGTACGACCTTGTTATCCCTGACCATCATTATCTTTTTTTCACTGCCGGATTCCTTTATACCACCTGCCATGGCAAGGAGGTCCGCGAGTGTTATTGTCGCATCGACATTGTAGAGACCCGGAGAGGCGACTTCTCCCATAACATTTACCCTGAACAGTGGTGTAACCGTTATGTAAGGATCCTTGAGGAAATAATCATACTGCTGTATGAGCGTCAGCCTCAAACTGTCAGTCGACAGGTCGTTGACATCGACTGCTCCGATAAGTGGGAGCATGAGATAGCCATCCTCGTCGACAACATACTCACCGCTTAGATCACTCTGCCGCCAGATGGAAACTCTCACTATATCTCCAGGTTTTAGGGTCACGGTTTTAGAGTCACCGTTATCCTGGGCTAAACTACCGCTGGGATTTGGAAGGATAAATAGAGCGATTACTGCCGCTGTGAGTAGCTCGTGGGTGAGACTATTTTTGATTCCCACGTGACCTCCATCTGATTTCTGATCAGCAGATATTGTGGTTAAAAAATCGCAAAACACTTTAGATTGTATAATACATTATTCAGAGATTTTGTCAAGCAGTTTCTTCGAGGAAGCCGAAGATCCCGAATCCGGCATTTCCTACTATGCTTTCGCAATCGGTA
>JBHIFB010000071.1:0-15519 GCA_046760905.1 Candidatus Glassiibacteriota bacterium
ACGATGAGCGTTTTCATGGAATACTCGTGCAGCTTCCGCTACCGGATGGAATAGACACGAAAAATGTGCTGGAGAGGGTCGACCCGTCCAAGGATGTGGATGGCTTCCATCCGGTCAGCGTCGGTCGCCTAACACTTGGCGAAGATGTACTGAGGCCGTGTACGCCAGCAGGCATACAGGAGATTTTCAGGAGGAAGGGGATACGGGTGAGGGGTAAGCATGTCGTGGTTGTCGGCAGAAGCAATATTGTTGGAAAACCGCTTGCCAATATGTTGAGCCTCAAGAAAGAAACGGCTGATGCAACGGTCACCCTATGCCACAGCAGGACGGAAGCTATGGAGGATCACACACGACGGGCGGATATCCTTGTCGCGGCAATCGGCAGAGCAGAGTTCATAACGGGAGATATGATAAGAGAAGGAGCGATAGTGATTGACGTGGGAATTAACAGGGTCGATGACCCTGGAACTGAGAAGGGTTATCGGTTGGTGGGGGATGTGCATTTCGATTCAGTGGTAGAGAGAGCCAGTGCTATCACTCCCGTACCGGGAGGCGTGGGGCCGATGACCATCGCCATGCTGCTTCACAATACTGTTCAGGCTGCGCAGGATCAGTCAGGCTACCGATAACATACCATAAAGACACAAAGGGTGAGTGACCGTGAAAGATGATCTCAGGATAATCGAGGAGCCTGCCGAAAGAATCGCTTATAAAGTATCTGAGCTCACGAGGAAAATAAGAAAAGTCCTCGAACAGAGCATAGGGTACGTATGGGTGGAGGGGGAAATCTCCAACTTCACCAGGCACTCGTCAGGCCACATCTACTTCACGCTGAAGGATGAACATGCCCAGCTGAAATGCGTTATCTGGCGGAGCGTGAGGTTGCATTTTCCCTATGAAGATCCCGACGGGATGAAGGTGATCGCGCAGGGATTCATCACCGTGTATGAGAGGGGTGGTCTGTACCAGCTGAATGTTGAGAGTCTCAGGCCTCTCGGTATGGGTGAACTTCAAATTGCTTTCGAGAAGCTCAAGAAAAAGCTTCTGGATGAGGGCCTGTTCGACACCTCACTTAAGAAGGCCATCCCCCCCTATCCCAGATGTATCGCGATCGTCACTTCACCGACAGGCGCAGCCATCAAGGATATGATCTCCGTCATTTCCCGGAGATATCCGCTGGTTAGCATGATACTTGCACCGGTGAGAGTGCAGGGCGAGGGTGCGGCCAGAGAGATTGCGAGTGCTCTTGAGTATCTCAACAGGTGGGGCGAGCCGGATGTCATAATAGTGGGAAGGGGTGGCGGATCGCTCGAAGATCTCTGGGCTTTTAACGAAGAGATAACAGCCAGGGCTATTTACGAATCCAGGATCCCGGTAGTATCCGCTGTGGGTCACGAGATTGATTTTACTATCGCCGACTTTTCAGCCGATCTGCGGGCACCAACGCCTTCGGCTGCCGGTGAGTTAGTGGTTCCAGATATTCTGGAGCTCAAAGGGAGGGTCAATGGGTATGCCAGGTCACTCACCGCTCACTCCTCGAGACATCTGGCTAGGAGCGCACAGAGGCTCTCTGCTTTATCATCGAGTTACGGTCTGAGGCGGCTCGAGGGAAGACTGAGGGAAGTAATGCAGTACTTGGACACGCTCGGGAGGGGGATGATAACGAACATCGAGAAGAAGCAAAGTATGCACGGATCGGCTCTCTGCGAACTTGCCGGTAAGCTCAATGTTTTGAGCCCGATGAATACGCTTAAAAGAGGATATTCGATAACACGCAAACTCCCTGATGGGGATATCGTGAGCGACTCTCGGCAGGTCAAACGAGGTTCCTCTGTGGGAGTGATGCTTGCTGTGGGAAGCCTGAGATGCTCGGTGGATGAGGTAGAAACCGTCGGGGGAGGTTCGTGAAATGCGAGATGAGATGAGTTTAGAAGACCAGTTGAAAAGGCTCGAGGAAATAGTAAAAAGGCTCGAGGTAAACGAGTTGCCGCTGGAAGATGCGATATCGCTTTTCGAGGAGGGTGCCTCTATTGTAAAATCGGCGCAGAATAAGCTGGCGAAAGACGAAGTGAGAATACAGAAAATAGTGAAAGAGCTCGAAGGAGGCCCAGTACTGGAGGATTATGAGCCTGAGGAGTGAATGTGGAGAAATGGGAAATAAATCAAGAAGATTGTGCTTTCATCGACAGGGTGCTGGAGGAGGAGAGAAAGAAGATCGAAGACCAACTTTCAAATTATTGTGAAAAGCAACTCACGGGAACCCTTGGCAGGGCCAGCGCATATACCATTGGTGCCGGAGGGAAGAGGCTCAGGCCAATACTCATGGTGGCAACTTACAAGTCTCTCGGAGGCAAGAGAAAGGTCATCTACCCGCTCTCGATTTCCGTTGAGCTTATTCACTCCTATTCCCTCATCCACGATGATTTGCCCCAACTGGACAATGATGATTACAGGAGAGGGAAGCTCACCTGCCACAAGGTCTTCGGAGAGAATACCGCATTACTCACCGGGATAGATCTCATAGGAAGATCTGTGAGCGTAATAATAAGCGTCGGAAGGGAGTCTCGTCTCGACGTGGGCATCATTCAAAGGCTGACGCAGGAGCTGATGAATGCGAGCGGTGTTGAGGGTCTTGTGGGCGGTCAGGTTGCAGACATTCTTTACGAATCCCGAGAATTCGATGAGACTGTATTATATTACATTCACGGGCATAAGACTGCTGTGCTTTTCGGGGTTTCGACTGCGATGGGATCGATCCTGGCCGGATCAGCAGATGATGAAGTGGAAATTATCAGGGATTACGGGATGCAGTTGGGATTTGCATTTCAGATAATTGATGATATATTAGATGAAACAAGTTCCTTCGAGGACATGGGCAAAGTGGTTAGGAAAGACCACGAAAAGGGAAAGGCGACATTTCCATCCCTTTTCGGTGTTGAGGGATCCCTCGATAAAGCCAGAGAACATGCGGGTAAGGCGAGGGAAGCTTTATCCTGCGCTGGCCTGGACGACAGATTCCTGAGTCTTTTTCCCTTATGGATACTGAACAATGCATCGATAGATGTGTAGTATGCAGAAATGTCAGCCATGTTCGAAAATTTCAAATCAATAGAAGAGCTCAAGACCATGAGTCTTGAGGAACTCGAGGTTCTCAGCGGAGAATTGCGTGAATACATAATTTCCGTGGTATCGAAAACAGGTGGTCATCTCGCATCCAGCCTCGGGGTCATCGAGCTGACGGTTGCTCTCCACTACGTGTTTGACGCACCGCGTGACATATTGATCTGGGACGTGGGACATCAGAGCTATGCTCACAAGATTCTCACTGGGCGAAAAGAAGCGTTTGAAACCCTCAGAGAGGAGGGCGGCATCTCCGGCTTTCCCAGAAGGATTGAAAGCCAGTATGACCCTTTCGGCACAGGTCATGCCAGCACCTCGATATCTGCAGCACTCGGCTTTGCCGTCGCACGCGACAGGAATGAATCCGACTACCGGGTTCTAGCCGTTGTCGGAGATGGTGCCCTGACAGGCGGCCTTGCTTATGAAGGCCTGAACAATGCGGGCGCCTCAGGTACCGACATCATCGTCATCCTGAATGATAACAGGATGTCTATTTCTCCCAATGTCGGTGCCATCTCCCGATACCTGACTTCCGTGATAACGAATCCCGCTTACAACCGGATACGAACCGAAATCTGGAACCTCACCTGGAAGCTCAGCTCCTTCGGAAAAAGCGTCAGGGTTATGGCGAGAAGACTCGAGGAAAGTCTTAAAAACCTCATAACTCCCGGCATGCTCTTCGAAGAACTTGGCTTCAGATATATAGGCCCCGTCGACGGCCACAATCTCAGGGAATTGATAGGAACATTAAGAGGTCTGAAGGAGATAAGGGGTCCCATCTTCGTGCATGTTATTACGACTAAAGGCAAGGGATATGTACCGGCCGAAACGAGCCCACACAGGTTCCACGGCGTGGGTTCATTCGATAAGGTGACTGGAAAGGGAAATGCCAAATCAAATCTGCCTAGCTACACATCAGTATTCTCGAAAACTCTCATCGATCTAGCCGAGAGAGATAAACGAATCGTCGCCGTGACTGCAGCAATGCCCGATGGCACGGGGCTCACCCCTTTTGGTGAGAAATATCCAGACCGGTTCTTCGATGTTGGGATTGCAGAGCAGCATGCAGTCACATTCTCTGCCGGTATGGCATGTGCGGGCATGAAACCGGTCGCAGCGATTTACTCGACTTTTCTTCAAAGGTCTCTCGACCAGATCATCCATGACGTTGCGCTACAGAATCTTCCGGTCGTTTTTGTGCTCGACAGAGGCGGTCTGGTTGGCAGAGACGGCGTAACTCATCATGGGGTTTTCGATCTAACCTATCTCTCGATGATTCCGAACATGGTGGTCTCATCCCCCAAGGATGAACAGGAAGTGAAAAACCTGCTTTTCACAGCATTGAAATATAATGGCGGGCCATTTGCGATACGATATCCGAGAGACGTCGTCTTCAGACTCGATCCGCCGGATGCACCAAAGGAGCTTCGCATCGGTTCGTGGGAAGTAATCCACGATGGCAATGAGATTGTCTTCCTCGCCGTCGGTTCTATGGTGAAGAATTGTCTTGAAGCCAGCCAAAAGCTGGCTGAATCCGGTCTCAGTCCAGGTCTCGTAAACTGCCGATTTGTGAAACCGCTGGACAGAGCACTTCTGGAAAGATTATCGACGGAATACAGCGTGCTCATCACGGTCGAAGAAAACGTCGTTTCTGGCGGTTTTGGAAGTCGGGTAGCCCATGCGCTGCTGGAGAGAGGGACACCTCCGGTGAGGTTGTACCAGCATGGACTGCCTGATTCATTCGTAGATCATGCATCGAGAGACAGGCTTCTCCACGAGGTCGGACTCTCCCCAGAAGAGATAGCCAAGAAGGCAATGGCACTTCTAACAGGAAAGCAAGTCGAGCATCAGCGTATACTGAAATAACTAGATTCGATGCATGAGAGGAAAACAAACGGATGAAGCTCGGCATAGTCGCAAATTATACCCACCGTCGGACCCCCGGAATTGTGAAGAGTATCGTGTCGTGGTGTAAGAAAAATGAAATAGAAATTTCATTCGATCACGAGGTGCGCGAACGGGAGGGAATCGAGAGGTATGATTTTGAGGAGGTTGAGACCACAGCCCCTGGTCTGGACGCTGTCATCGCAATTGGCGGAGATGGTACAATCCTCGCGACGACCAGGATGGTATCGGGGAGTAACGCCCCGATTTTTGGAATAAACGTGGGAGGTTTAGGATTCCTAACCATAGCCACGGCAGATAATTACATAGATTACCTCACAAAGTTTATTAAGGGCGAATACGACGTACAGGAAAGAATGATGCTCGAAGTGGAGGTGGAAGGGTTGGAGAGGAGCGAGAAGAAGCGGTTTCTCGCGTTGAATGACGCGGTCATCTATAAAGGTGCGTTTTCAAGGATTGTACAGCTGAAAATCGATGTAGGCGAGGAAGAGGTAGGAACTTTCCTGGCGGATGGCATAATAATATCAACTCCAACCGGTTCTACGGGATATTCTCTCTCATCAGGGGGTCCACTCATATTCCCCACCATGGAAGTCATCGTCGTAACCCCGATCTGCCCGCACACGCTCGGGGCTCGCCCACTCGTGATACCTTCGGACAGGCGTGTAGTTGTTTTCGTGAAGTCACGGGGCATTGAACTGGCCCTGACGGTGGATGGACAGAAGGGAATGGTTCTCGGGGAAGGGAGCAGGATCAGTGTCTACAAAGCAGAAAGATCGATACGATTGGTGAGATTTCCGGAGAGCAGCTTCTTCACCCTGCTGCGGAGGAAGCTGGGATGGATCGCAAGGGAGGAGTGAGGTGCATGCTGGTCGAACTGAGAATCCACGATTTCGCATTGATAAAGAACCTTTCCATGCGGCTCGGCAGTTCCCTTAACATACTCACTGGTGAGACGGGGGCGGGGAAATCAATCGTCATAGACGCAATACAGATCCTTCTCGGTTCCAGGGCCAGGCAGATCAAAATCCGATCGAATGCGAAGTGCGCTCGGGTGGAAGGTCTTTTCCGGATAAGCAGTGACTACGAGGAACTTTTCAGGGTTCTTGCCGATTCAGGTATAGAATGCGATGATGGTGAAATCGTGATACGGCGTGAGGTGTTCAGGGATGGCCCCAGCCACTCCATCGTGAATGGATACATGGTCCCTGTCAGCACTGTGAGAAGGATCGGAGAACTCCTCGTCGATTTCCACGGACAGCAGGAGGGCACAAGCCTCAAAAATCCAAGGATCCAGCTCAAACTACTTGATGCGTTTGCAGACTCCACAGAACAGAGCCGTCGGGTCCTTTCCCTCTACGACAGGAGGAGAGAGCTTGTGAAAGAGTTGCGGAAGGTGGAGGATGAGCTGGGTACTTTGACTGATAGGGTGAAGGGACTTGAAGATGATCTTCACGATATCGATTCTATTGGGATCTCTTCCGGTGAGGAAGATGAGCTGAGGAGGCAGAAGAAACTTCTCGAGAATTTCGAAAGAATCTCTCTTTTGAGTGGCATAATTTTTGATGACCTTTCACGTGAAGAGGATGGAATAACCTTGAGGCTCAAGCAGCTTGAGAAGAGTTTCGAAGAGCTCATACAGATTGCTGGTGAGCTAAAGGAAGCTCACACGATGTTTGAGGATGCTCTTTTGTCTCTGGACGAGGTCTCGAGGAGGCTGGGAACATTCGTCGAGGACGTGGAGTACGATCCGGAGCGGCTCGAGGCGATCCGGCAGAGACTCACAGAAATTGCGAGGGTGAAGAGGAAATTTGGCACGACGATTGATGATGTGATGAAATACAGGGAGTGGGCACTCGCATCGCTGGGGAAAAAGGAGGAGCTGGAAAGGGAGAGGGACGCGCTCTTTCGGGAAATAAGCGATACGGAAAGCCTCCTTGGCAAGGAAGCCGCCTTGCTGACTAAAATGAGGAGCAGGGCTGCGATGGAGCTCGAGAAGAGGACGGAAAAGGGTATGAGGGCCTTGGGAATTTCGAATGGAAAGTTCAAAGTGGATATCAGTACGCGGGTTGATTTTGAAACCGGTTTAGAAGCAGTTCACGTGGATGCTATCGGAAGATCCGGCGCCGACAGAGTCCGGTTCATGGTGAGTACCAATCCGGGTGAACCGATGCTTCCGCTGGCCGACATTGCCTCAGGAGGGGAGCTCTCGAGAATCATGCTGGCGATAAAGACTGCCATCGCTGAAAAAGACAATACTCCCACCCTCATCTTCGATGAAGTAGATTCAGGTATTGGAGGTGAGGTGGGTATCAGAGTCGGTGATAAACTCTCGGAAATCGGCCGGTCGCATCAAATCCTTGTGGTCACTCACCTTGCCCAGATCGCCGTCAGGGCTGATCTGCATCTTTACGTCGAAAAAGTCGAAAGGAAGGGGGAAGCGGATATACGCTTGAGGAAACTTGGATGGGGCGAGAGAACGAGCGAGGTTGCGAGAATGCTGGGTGGGGACCCCGCCAGCAGTGTATCACAAAGACATGCCAGAGAAATGCTACAAGAGGCTGGTCGTAAAGAAGAGGCAATAGAAGAGCAGTAGAGCAGACACTACAGGAGAAATATATGCCGGAACTTAGAAAAGATCCCATCACTGGAAGGTGGGTTATCATTTCCACCGAGAGGGGGAAAAGACCTACAGATTTTGGAGTTGTAGAGGAGAAGAAAAAGGGAGGATTCTGCCCTTTCTGCCCTGGCAATGAGGACAAGACTCCTCCTGAGGTTCTTGCTTACAGACCCGATGGTGGTAGCCCCGACAGCAAAGGATGGGTAGTCAGAGTGGTACCGAACAAGTATCCGGCGCTCCAGATAGAAGGGGACCTCAATAAACAGGGCGTGGGCATGTACGATAAGATGAACGGGATCGGAGCCCATGAAGTGGTGATAGAAACACCCGATCACGAAAAGGACCTGGTCGATCTTTCCTTGCCGGATATCACAAGCGTCTTCTATGCGATCAGGGAGAGGGTTCTTGATTTGAAAAAGGACAAACGTTTCAAGTACATACTCGTTTTCAAAAACCACGGCCAATTAGCCGGAGCATCTCTCGAGCATACGCATTGCCAGATCATCGCGGTTCCGAGTGTTCCTAAAAGAGCTGTGGAAGAGCTGTCAGGAAGTGAGAACTATTACAGGTACAAGGAAAGGTGTGTCTTCTGTGACATCGTCACACAGGAACTAAGGGATCTGGAACGTCTTGTGATTGGGAATGATAATTACATATCTGTCGAACCCTTCGCACCGAGATTCCCCTTTGAAACCTGGATCCTGCCAATGAAACATCATTCCAGCTTTGAAAGGATATCAACAGAGGACCTCCATCCCCTGGCGGAGATTCTGAAGGGGACCCTTCAACGCATTAACAGGTCCCTTGCGAGTCCGCCATACAACCTCATCATCCATACAGCACCATGCCAGGACGAGCCCTATCCATACTACCACTGGCATATAGAGATCATGCCAAAACTGACGAAGGTGGCCGGATTCGAGTGGGGCTCAGGTTTCTACATCAACCCGACACCACCTGAGATAGCGGCAAAGTTCATGCGAGAATTAAAACTGGAACGGAAGGCCGAAGCCAAGGTGCGATGAGACTGAATCAAAATGGAGAGAGAACATGGACACTAAGAACCTGAGGATCGTCTTCGCGTGCTCAGAAGCAGTGCCCTTCGCCAAGACGGGGGGGATGGCAGACGTGGTGGGGTCCCTGCCAGGAGCAATAAGTAGGCTCGGTCACACTGTGTATCTGATAATGCCATGTTACGGGGACATCGATCGAAAAAGCATGGGCCTTGTAAAACTTCCCGGTAAACTCAGTGTACCGATGGGCAACGGATCCTTGAAGAGCAGTGTGTACAGATCAGAGGCGATCGACGGGGTTACAACATATCTCTTAGATCACCCAGGATACTATCGCCGAGATTTTCTGTACGGTACCCCCGAAGGCGACTATCCCGACAACGACGAGAGGTTCGCTTTCTTCTCAAGAGGAGCCCTGGAGGTGATAAGGAGTTTTTCCCTTGAACCCGATGTGGTGCATTGCCATGACTGGCAAGCGGGCCTTATACCTGTTTATCTGCGCACGACGCTGAAGGGAGTTAACGGGTTCGATAGCTGCAGTGTGTTCTTCACGGTTCACAACCTGGCATACCAGGGTAACTTCGAGGCCAGTTCTCTGGAGAAGGCAGGACTTCCGGATTGGCTTTTCCGTACCGAGAAAGGTCTGGAGTTCTACGGCAAAGTCTCATATCTCAAAGGCGGCCTAACCTTCTCCGATATAATCACAACGGTGAGCCCGACCTACAGCAAGGAAATTCAGAAGGATGGCCTTGGATTCGGTTTTGAGGGGATTCTCAGGAGCAGAGCGGATTCCCTCCACGGCATAGTCAATGGCATTGCTTACGAGGAGTGGAATCCGGAGACCGATCCATTTCTTCCGGTAAACTACGGGCCGGAGAAGTTATCATCCAAGAAGGAAGTCAAAAGAGCCCTCTTGGAAAAATGTCGTCTCGAATACGAAGAGAGCGATGACATAATGGTGGTGGGTCTGATCTCGCGGCTTGCCGAACAGAAAGGTCTGGATATCCTGAGCAAGGCTCTCCCTGTCCTTTTCGAAGAAGATGTATACTTCGTGACACTGGGATTCGGTGATAAACTTTATCAGGATCTGCTCGAGAATCTCTCTAGGAAGAGAAAGGACAAGCTATCTGTGACTTTCGCGTTCGACAATGAATTCGCACATTTGATTTATGCTGGCAGCGATGTCTTCCTTATGCCATCAAGATACGAACCGTGCGGTCTCGGGCAGCTCATCAGCATGAAATATGGGACGCCGCCGCTAGTCAGATCGACAGGTGGACTTAAGGATACAGTCACCCCCTTCGACCGGAAAACCGGTTTCGGAACTGGATTAGTATTCAAGGACTATAGTGCAAAAGCTCTCGTGAAAGAGATTAAAAATGCAATTAGACTTTACAGGAATAAGCCCTTATGGGAGAAACTCGTCAAGAACTGCATGAGTCAGGATTATTCATGGGATGCCTCTGCGTTACAGTACATTGATCTATACAGAGATTCTATTGAGAGACGGCATCCTGATACGGTTCCGGAGGATCAAGGTGAAAAGCCTGACAAGAGATAGATTGACTCAAATCCTTGAAGCGATGAGAGGCAGGAAGATATTAATAATCGGAGATGTGATGATGGATATGTATATACTCGGCACGGTGAGCCGTATCTCACCAGAGGCGCCGGTTCCGGTTGTGAATATCAAATCTGAGAAAGTAGCACTCGGTGGTGCCGCGAATGTGGCCAGCAACATCAAAGCTCTTGGCGGTATCCCCGTGATGGTTGGTGTGGTTGGTACGGATGACACTGCCAGAACCTTTAAAGACACCGTGGAGTCAAAGGATATAAGTACAGAGTTTCTGGTAACCGATAGCGAAAGGCCAACCACGAAGAAGACGAGAGTGGTGGCACACAATCAACAGGTGGTGAGGATTGATCAGGAACAGAGTCAGGATATTAGCAAGGTAGTTGAGAAAAAGGTACTGGCCACAGCCAACAGCCTCATGAAGCAGGCGGATGCCGTTCTACTCGAAGATTATAACAAGGGACTCCTCACAACGAGGGTGATAGGTGAGAGCATAAAGAGCGCACAGGAACTGGGGAAAGCAATCACTGTAGATCCGAAGACGAGGAATTTCTTCGATTTCAGCGGGGCGACTCTTTTCAAACCCAATGAGAAGGAGCTTTTGGGAGCCGTCGGCGAGGTTTTGGCTGAACGAATGGATGACGAAGGCTTCCTGAGAAGAGTGAAGAGAAGAATTGGCTGCAAGAACCTTCTCATCACGCGTGGTGATAGGGGGATGACTCTCATCGGGCAGGATGGGACTTTCTTTTCGATCCCGACTGTTGCAAGGGAGGTGTATGACGTGTCAGGCGCCGGTGATACAGTGATTTCCACGGCAACCCTGGCTCTCTCAGTCGGTGCGACAAGCAAGGAGGCAGCCATCGTTGCCAATTATGCGGCAGGAGTTGAGGTGTCCAAATGGGGAGTCGCAGCGATTACGCCGGAAGAGATCCTTGCCTATTTCGACCTCTTAAATGGATCGACGCCCTGATGGATCCACACCGTTCGAAGATTCTGTCAATCGCTGAATTGAATCCTGTTCTGGAGAAAGCCCGCGCCGGAGGTAAGAAAGTTGTCTTCACGAATGGTTGCTTTGACATTCTGCACCGAGGTCACGTATATTACCTCGAGAGGGCGCGGTCTCTCGGCGATTTGCTCGTCGTCGGCCTCAATAGCGATGCGTCAGTAACAAGAATAAAAGGTCCCGGTCGGCCTGTATTCTGCGAACTGGACAGAGCGCAAGTTTTATCAAGCCTCACGTCTGTAGACTTTGTGGTGATATTCGACGAAGATACGCCGTTACAGCTCATTGAAAGGATACGGCCGGATGTTCTTGTGAAGGGAGGTGACTGGAGGGAGGATGATATAGTTGGGGCGAAAGAAGTGAAGCAGTGGGGAGGGACAGTCGTGACAATTGATTATTTAAAAGGGTACTCGACGAGCCGTATTATTGAAGCGTTGAGGAAATCCTAGAACTGTATGGTGAAGATGGAAAGAGCGGACAGAAGACGTGAGGCGGATCTCAGGAAAGTGGTAATCCAGCGTGAATACCTATCGAATCCCGAGGGCTCCTGTCTGATTACGGTCGGGGGTACGAAAGTACTCTGCACAGCGACTGTCGAGGATGGGGTACCTCCCTTTCTGAAAGGACATGGTAGGGGCTGGCTCACCGCGGAATATGGCATGATACCGAGAAGCACATCTACAAGGATGGTGAGGGATCAATCACGGGGAAGACTGAGCGGTAGATCGCATGAGATCCAGCGGCTCATAGGCAGGGCTCTGAGAGCCGTTACGGATATGCGGCTGATGGGTGAGAGAACCATATGGATTGACTGCGACGTGATACAGGCAGATGGCGGAACCAGGACTGCTTCGATCACAGGCGGCATGGTGGCGCTCTATGATGCCTGCAGATGGATGGTAGAGGAGGGGGTTGCAGCCAGTATTTCGGTGAAGGAGTTCGTGGCGGCGGTGAGTGTTGGAATCGTTAACGGCGTACCGGTACTGGACCTGTCGTATGAAGAGGATTCGAAGGCCGATGTGGATATGAATATAGTAATGACGGAGAGCGGAAAGTTCATTGAGATCCAGGGGACCGCTGAAGGAGCTCCATTCGGTGATGCAGAGTTGAAAGAGCTCCTTGACCTCGGCCGTAGTGGAATAAAGAAGCTCATCGCCATTCAGAAGGAGTCACTCGGCGTCGAGGGGGAGATGGTGTGGAAGTTCCCGCCCAGCAACAATAGTTGAGTATTGTGAAAATGTCCGGAAAGATGAATCTCATATCTAATCTTCTAATTGCTACAAAGAATCGAGACAAGACAGCAGAGATCATACGACTGGTTGACGGTCTTGGAATCAATGTGCATGATCTTACAGAGTTTCCAGATTATCCTGATGTGGATGAGGGCGGGAGCAGTCTCGAGGAGAATGCACTCATAAAGGCTAGGGCTGCTAACGAATTCACCGGCCTTCCCTCAATTGCCGATGACACAGGCCTTTTTGTGGATGCACTCGGCGGAGAACCAGGCGTCCTCTCCTCACGGTTTGCCGGCAAAGGAGCTAGCTACGAGGATAACTGGAAGCTTCTCCTTGAACGGATGCGTGGTGTTCCTCATGAAATGAGAGGTGCCAGGTTCATATGTATCGTTGCACTTGTAGCTTCCCGGATAGAAGAGAAACTCTTCAGAGGAGAGGTCAGAGGAATCATACTAGAGGAGCCCAAAGGACGTGGTGGATTCGGTTACGACCCCGTCTTCTATCACCCACCCTCGGGAAAGACTTTCGCAGAGCTCAGCTTAGATGAGAAAAACGCGGTTAGCCACAGATACATTGCGGTCAGAAAGGCAGTCAGTTATCTGTCGTCAGTGGAGTCAGACACTTATTGACTGTTTGGGAGCCGGGCCAAGCTTGACACTCCCATCCACGTAGCTTACCTTATCATCGCAAAAGCGGGGTCGGGGCGTGGCGCAGTCGGAAGCGCACCTGCTTTGGGAGCAGGGGGTCGCTGGTTCAAGTCCAGTCGCCCCGACCACATATATTTGCCCATCGCAACCCGACAACGTGATTACTTCCTGCCATCGATAATTTGCCCATCTTTACCGCTCGTAAGTACATGAACGACACTGGTATGAAAATTGCCAATTTATACGTATAGATATAGTGTTTATTACTAATAGCAGTATGTTTTAGATGGAAGAAGGGTTCTGGACTGCTCTCAGATCTCTCGAACCTGGCGTTACTCATTAGTCTACGGCCAAATAGGTGGATTTGAAATGGACAGAAACAGCTGGACTATCAATACAGCGCTCGAAAATGCAAACATAGCAGTCATTGCTACTGACAGAAACGGACTTGTGAGCTGCATGAATAAAGCAGCTGAGTCGGTCACGGGGCAGGAAGCCGGGGAGGCGCTCGGGAAACGGTTATCAGAGGTTCTCAGGATCGTGAATGAGAGTTCATATGATGATATTGAAACAGCTTTCGATCTAATGGAACCGGCAAATTTAAATGAGCATGTGATTAAAAGATGTATATTGATCGAAACGGGGGGGAGAGAGATCCCCATCCATGTATATATCTCCGCCATTAGAAACGGGGAAGGCGATTCTTCGGGGAGGCTGGTTCTCTTTCAGAGAGTACCCTCGGTTGGAGAGAAGAAAGACTCTTTTAAATCAATGAATACGAGATCCCATGAACTTAGAACTCCTCTTACAATCATAAAATACGCTCTTCATAACATCGGAAACGACCCCGGGGGAAGCCTTTCAGATAATCAATTGAGGAATCTGGAGATGGCCTTGAATAACCTGAGGCGTCTGATGGATCTTATCGACGGTTCTTTCTAGGGTTGATTGCCCAGCGGCTGCCAATCTCACCCGATGAATTCTCGACATGCTGCATTGACTGGATGAAAATATCCAGGCAGAATTCATTTGAATTGCTTGTATGCTTTTGTATATTAAGGTGCCTGTAGATAGATTGGATAGCGGGAAAGGTATGACAAAAAGCCGGTTCGAGAACAGCCAAGGCCCCCTTTATAAAGACAGGAACCTGCAGATCATCTTCTGCGTGACTCTTATGGTTGTGATGTCAATCTCAAGCATCACTCCTGCCTTTCCTAAGATAGTCAGAGAGCTTGGAATATCATCCCGGTCGGTAGGGCTGCTCATCACCGTTTTCACATTTCCCGGCATCTTTCTCACACCTGTCCTGGGTGTGCTTGCTGACAGATATGGGAGGAGGAGGATCCTGGTGCCTTCGCTTCTTCTCTTCGCCATTGCGGGTGGAGCGTGTTCCCTCGTCAGAGATTTCGAAGCCCTTATCACATTGAGATTTTTCCAGGGTGTGGGCGCATCATCCCTCGGGGCAATCAACGTGACGATCATAGGAGATCTGTACTCGGGGAATCAGCGTACCGCCGCGATGGGATACAACGCTAGTGTATTGAGCGTCGGCACCGCAGTGTATCCAGCCATCGGTGGAGCTCTGGCGACGTTCGAGTGGTATTATCCTTTCGCGCTGCCAATCATTGCGGCTCCTGTTGCACTCCTCGTAATCTTCCGGTTAAGGAATCCTGAACCGGTGAGCGATCAGCACTTCAGGGAATATCTGCTAAGTGCCTGGGAGAGTATTATCGATAAAAGAGTAATCGGACTCTTCATAGCGAGCATCGGCACCTTTGTAATTCTCTTCGGCGCCTACCTCACCTGTTTTCCGCTTTTGATGGGGGAGGAGTTTCAAGCCTCTCCCTTCGTGATCGGCATTTTCATGTCGACGATGTCGCTTTCAACAGCACTCACATCTTCCCAGCTTGGAAGGCTTGCGAGATCATTTTCCGAAAGAGGCCTCCTCAGGTTGTCATACCTTCTATATGCCGCTGCACTTATTGCAATACCGCTTGCACCGCATATATGGATCCTTCTCATCCCGATCCTATTGTCGGGGATCGCCGCTGCCATGAACATGCCTACAATACAGACTCTGCTTGCGGGGTTAGCGCCGATGAGACATCGCGCCGCCTTCATGTCGATCAACGGCATGGTCCTGCGTATCGGGCAAACGCTAGGACCCCTCATAGTTGGTGTCATCCTGTCTGTGTGGGGACTCGCCGGTGCATTTTATACCAGTGCGGTAATGGCTTTTCTTATGATTCTGCTGGTTATTATTTTAATATAGCTGTATAGCCCGGCAGTAAAATGCTGGCAACCATCTTTATTCCTACCATTATTCATTATGTGGAGTTTCCCCAGTTTTTCTGGAACTTAGTGGTCGCGTTCGCAATTACGGTAACATATTATCACTCTGGG
>JBHIFB010000072.1:0-15518 GCA_046760905.1 Candidatus Glassiibacteriota bacterium
TTTAAGAAATCTATTTCATAATTACACTCTGTCAAGTGAATTATTCAGTTTTGAACAACGCATCCATTGACAATTCCCTTTCATTCCGATTTCATATTTTTATGCTAAAAACAGTGCAGTCTGCGTCAGTCGGATGGCGAATGCGGGTGAGCAGTGAAGGGTCCTCTCAGATGTTAATGCAATTGAACATCCATTTCACTGTCTGGAGAAGCAATTTGAAATCCAGCAATAGCGACCAGTTCCTTATATACTCGAGATCGAAGTCCAGGTTTTCATGGATCAGCTTATCACGTGATGCCCTGAGCTGCCAGATACCGGTGATGCCGGGTTTCATTTGAAGCCTGATTTCGGAACGCCTGTTGTATCCGACAACGATATACGGCATCTCCGGTCGTGGTCCTACCAGGCTCATGTCCCCCTTGATTACATTGATCAGCTGAGGGAGCTCGTCAAGCGAAAGCTTCCTCAGAAATCTACCGAAACGGGTGAGTCTCTCATCATCATGGCTTTTAGGGGAGAAATCATATTTGGGACTTTCCGTATTCATTGTCCTGAACTTATAAATTTTAAACGGCTTACCTTTCAGATCGTGTACTCTTCTTTCACCTGTTCTCCGGTTGAAAATGAAGGTTGTCTTGCTCCCGATACTCTCTGTTTCCCTCCTATCGATTCTTCGCCTGTTCTGGCCGATCCTTTGTTGCGTGAAAAAAACAGGTCCCTTTGAATCGATCTTTATTATGAGAGCGATGACAAGGAAAACCGGAGCTGAAATGATGAGCAGAATCGATGAGATGACAAAGTCCGCGGTCCGCTTGAACAACCTCCTCCAGACCAGTGCCAGGGTACGAACGTATGAACTGAGACTCGATGCCTTACCAGTCAGTTCAAACGGTGGGTGGTATCCTTTCTCGATAAGATCTCTCTGATAGATATCAAGGATATCACGGAACCCCTCACCGGGACCGATCCATTTGAAACGTTCCTGCTTTTCAACAGCCGGAATGTAATATTCGTTATCCTTGGTGTGCGGCCTTCTTTTCATATGTGCATCCGATATAGATTCCATGCATGTCTGGAAAAAGCGGCGGGTTTATAAAAATGATCATAATCAGAGTTATGTCCATAGAAAATTGAGAATAATACTTCAATTTTGATTGGAACTTATTGTATCAGATTTTTGCAGTTTTGTCAAGTTAAAATCGAACCTTTTTTTCTTAATTCACTAGAGAAAATCTTACTCATACCATATAGTAATAACAAAAAGAATTTCAAGAGCCGACACAGACCACCCTGATCGATGCAGGACAGCATCGACTCACCGAGCATGGTATCCGTAGGTGCTTTTGGCCCTCTAATCTTATGATTGGATTCTTTTACAGCTCGATGCAATCGCCATCCGACATGACGCATCATCTGCATTAAATACAATTAGCAATTCTCATGCCAGATTATTAATCCGCCGCAAAGTGGTGAGTAGTCCGGTTCCATCGAAGCCGTTGTTTTCACATCTTAGTGGGCCATTTCTCAATTACGGTCACGTATTTCCTCCCAGCACTGCCCACGACCGAGGGGGTTCGGGGGAGGGCGGCCCGCCCCCCCGAGGTGTGTCCGATTGAGGAAGCGACCATGCGGGAGCTTCCGAAAAGGGCCTTGGGGGGCGCGGGCCCCTGTGGAAGTGCTGCGTTTCCTTCCCAGAAACGTTACCGTAATTACGAATCGCAGCACTCAGTCTGCCAAGCAAGCAGGAGTGAATGTTGACCGGTGCCAAACCGGCAGATAATCTACAATATTTGCGTCATTCTGGCATTTGCTCGATTCATGAATCGAGGGAAAGACAAAGCTCCGTGTTCGTCCTTATCCTTACAACTCCTTGGATTGCAATCGATTAGTAACCATACCAAGTGTGTCCTTGACACTGGCACAATCTTTGCTTTTCGAAAAGGCGGTTCAACTCACAGACAATTTTCATCACATGGTAATAAGAGAAGGGGTGATTGTATGAGCAAGGTGATCGGTATCGATCTTGGTACTACTAACTCCTGTGTCGCGGTCATGGAGGGAGGAGATCCCGTTGTTATTGCGAATGCGGAAGGGAGCCGCACGACTCCATCCGTCGTTGCCTTCACCAAAGATGGGGAGAGGCTCACTGGCCAGGTGGCAAAGAGGCAGGCCATTACGAATCCAGAGAATACCGTCTTTTCGATCAAGAGATTCATGGGGAGAAAATTCGGCGAGGTGAGCGAGGAGATCAAAAAGGTCCCGTACGAGGTCGTATCAGGACCAAACGGGGACGCTCGAGTGAAAGCCGGAGGCAAGGAATACTCCCCGCCAGAGATATCCGCGATGGTACTCCAGAAGATGAAACAGACCGCTGAGGACTATCTAGGCAGCAAAGTCACAAAAGCGGTAATAACCGTCCCTGCCTACTTCAATGACAGCCAGCGTCAGGCCACGAAGGATGCTGGAAGAATTGCTGGACTTGAAGTGTTGAGGATTATAAACGAACCGACTGCGGCATCGCTGGCCTATGGCCTGGACAAGAAGAAGGATGAGAAGATCGCGGTGTTCGATCTTGGTGGTGGAACGTTTGACATTTCCATACTCGAACTCGGTGACGGTGTATTCGAGGTGAAAGCGACCAATGGCGACACTCATCTCGGAGGAGATGATTTTGATCAGAGGGTTATAGACTGGCTCGTGGCAGAGTTCAAGAAGCAGGAAGGGATAGATCTCAAAAAGGATCCCATGGCACTCCAGAGACTCAAGGAGGCTGCCGAGAAAGCCAAATGCGAGCTGTCTACTGTACTCAAGACCGATATAAATCTTCCCTTCGTAACTGCCGACGCCAGCGGCCCGAAGCACCTCAACCTGACCCTCACAAGAGCGAAGCTCGAAGAGCTCGTCGACGATCTCGTGGAAAGGACTGTGGGACCATGCAAACAGGCTCTTGCCGACGCATCTCTGGAACCCGGTGACATAGACGAAGTCATTCTCGTCGGCGGCGCAACAAGGATGCCGAAGGTCCAGGAGCTGGTGAAGGAGGTGTTCGGCAAGGAACCTCACAAGGGCGTCAATCCAGATGAAGTAGTGGCTGTCGGTGCCGCAATCCAGGGAGGCGTTCTTGCAGGTGACGTGAAGGATGTATTGCTCCTTGACGTGACCCCTCTGTCCCTGGGAATAGAGACGCTTGGAGGAGTGTTTACAAGGCTCATCGAAAGGAATACCACCATCCCTACGAAGAAGAGCGAGATTTTCAGCACTGCGGAGGACAATCAGACCACTGTTGAAATACACGTTCTACAGGGAGAGAGGGAGATGGCCCTCGGGAACAAGACCATAGGTAGGTTCCAGCTCACCGGCATACCTCCTGCACCCCGTGGAATGCCTCAGATAGAAGTCACTTTCGACATCGACGCGAACGGTATCCTCAACGTATCGGCTAAGGACAAAGCCACCGGGAAGGAGCAATCGATAAAGATTGAGGCATCCAGCGGTTTAAGCGAGGAAGAGATCCAGAAAATGGTGAGGGATGCCGAAGCCCATGCGGCGGAGGACAGCAAAAAGAAGGAAGAAGTGCAGATTCGGAACAAGGCTGATTCCCTCGTGTACGAAACAGAGAAGAATATCAAAGAGATGGGCGACAAACTTGGACCGGATGAAAAGGCAAAGATGGAGGCGGCCATCGAGCGAACGAAAACGGCGCTCAAGGGAACGGACATAAACGAAATCAAGAATGCATCCGACGACCTCACCCAGACATGGCATCAGGTGGCGAGTGTCATGTATCAACAGGCACAATCGTCCGCTGGCACACAATCTTCATCTTCGTCGACTCAAGAGACCGAGCCCAAGGAGGAAGTGGTAGACGCAGATTACGAAGTGGTTGAGGATGAGAAGAAAGAATGAGTGTAAAGGCACGATACGCATGAACCATCAGTCCACTTGGGGAAGGATGGGCCATTGTGGATGGTCCATCCTTCTTATTATTGCTTCGATCAGCACATGGGCCTCCATTGTATGGTCATACTCATCCAGTGAACATGAGGTTGAGGCCAGCAAGGTCAGGCAGCATGGTAGAACACCAATAGACTTCGTGGAGATTGCAAAGAAGGTGACACCCTTTGTGGTAAACGTCAGCGCAAAACGTACTATCGAGCATCCTTCAATAGAAGATGCGCCTTTCTTCAAGGGTCCATTCGAGAAATTCTTCAGGAGATTCAGGGAGGAGGAAAAGTTCGAGGCGAAGGGACTTGGAAGCGGAGTCATCGTCAGGTCGGATGGATACATCCTGACAAACAATCATGTGGTCGAGAAGGCTGAGGAAATTGTAGTCTCGATCCTCGACAACCACATCTTCAAGGCTGAGGTCATTGGTAGAGACCCAACCACTGATATAGCCGTCATCAAGATCGATGGAGAAGGACTACCAGAAGCCATCCTGGGGGATTCGGACGAATCGGAGGTGGGTGAGTGGGTTCTTGCAGTTGGAAACCCCATGCGTCTTCCATTTACGGTGACTGCCGGGATCATCAGCGCCAAGGGAAGGAACATAGATATAATTCCAGGAAGCTACAGCATCGAGAGCTTCATACAAACCGATGCTGCAATAAATCCCGGTAACTCCGGAGGCCCTCTTATCAACCTCAGTGGAGAGGTAATTGGTATTAATACAGCTATATCGACGAACACCGGGTACTACCAGGGATACGGTTTCGCCATCCCAATCAATCTCGCGAAGAGAGTCCTCGAGGACATCATAGAGAAGGGAAGAGTTGTGAGGGCGATCCTCGGCGTTTCAATCCGTAATTTGACCCCCGAGCTGGCTGAGAAGCTTTTAATGAAAGAGACAACAGGAGTTCGAATAGAAGGTTTCGTACCTGAAGACAGCCCGGCTCTCGAAGCGGGGCTCAGACAGGGTGATATAATAATTGAACTGGATGGCGAGAAGGTTACGAGGGTTAATGAGCTCCAGAGCCTTGTGGCACAACACGATCCTGGAGATTCCGTCACACTCTGCATAATTAGAGACGGGGAAAAACTTTACTATACTGTGATGCTCACTGAAAAGCCGGATGAAGGTGTATTATTGGCAAGGGATGCGGAAGAAACGAGGAACAACCCGCTCGGCGTGAGTCTCAAGGATATCGACGATCATGTGAGGAAAGCTCATAATCTGGATCAGGAGATTGGAGTGATGGTGGAAGAGATAACACCTGACGGGCCAGGATCTGTTGCCAAGCCATATCCTCTCCTGGAAGGGGACTTAATACTGGAGATCGCAAAAGGCATAAACATTGCCTCAGTAAAAGATATGAAGGAGAAGCTCTCGGATCTCCGTGATCAGGAGGAACTGCTTCTATATATCTCACGTTACAGCGGGGGCGTTGCTAACAAGTACTATACTGTTATTAAGCCACGATGGTAGTATCAGGCAGTATCCTGTAGCTCGACCGGACATATCGCAGGTTCAGAGGCTGGATCCAGAACTTACACGTTGGGCATGACTCAATTAGAACCGGCACAAATGGATATCAATAGAATGCTCCTGTTGCCAGCTCCAAGGAAACTACCCGGTGTGAGATATGAGAAGCTGTTCATGAGCAGACAGTAGAAGTGAGACGCTTGACTGTTTAATCAGGCTGAGATATATTCAGAAGAGGAAGGGGACGCCAGGCTCTTAATAAGAACATGCTCATCCCCAATAGAGGATCTCTGCGAGAGTGGCGGAACTGGTAGACGCGCTGGACTTAGGATCCTGTGGGTAAGACCCGTGGGGGTTCAAGTCCCCCCTCTCGCACTATGATTATAACCTTAATCGGTTCGAAATAATAATGAACGACATAAATGTGAAAGTAAAAGAAGAACAGGATGCGCACAGGGTCCTATCCATCCAGATATCGAGCTCGAGGGTGAAGAAAGAAAAGGAAAAGATAGTATCTCAATTCCAGAAAAAGGCGAAAATCCCGGGATTCCGTCCGGGAAAGATTCCTAAGCAGCTGATCGAGACGAAGTTCGGTGATGATATAAAACTGGAACTGATGGAAACGATACTCTCGAGCGCTTACAGAGAGGCACTCGAAGCTCAGGAACTGGTCCCCATCTCAAGGCCGAAGTTCTCGAACGTGGAATCCTCGGTCGACTCATCTATGTCGTTCGAGGCGGCATTCGACGTCAGACCTGACGTCGAGGTGAAGAGGTATACGAGCTTCGTTGTAGATAAGAAACTGAAGAAAGTAACCGAGGAGGACGTCGAGAGAGCGCTAAAGAGCCTGAGTAAGGAGAAGGCAGTTTACAGGCCGGTCGATAGGCCTGCCAGGATAGGCGATCTGATCTTTCTGGAATACTCTTCGGTCGAGGAGGATGGAAAGTCCCCTGAAGATAACGGCGGAGAAAGCGCCGAGATCACTCTGGGTGAAGGTGAGGTGCTCAGGGACATCGAGGATGGGATCGTGGGGATGAGTGCAGGAGAGGAGAAAGAGATCGAGATCACATATCCGGATGACTACTACATCGAGAGGCTGAGAGGCAAGGGAAGAAAACTGAAGATTAACGTTTCTGAAGTCAAAGAGGTTATAATCCCGACTATTGATGATGAATTCGCCAGGAGCATACACCCCTCTAAGGATCTGGAGCACCTGAAAGAGGAAATTAAAAACCGTCTTGAGAAGGAGAGGGAACGTCAGGCCAGAGAGGAAGTGGTCGAGAAAATTATCGATCTCGTAATAGAGGCGAACCCGTTTGAACCACCCAAGATCATAGTCGAAAACTACCTCGACGAATTTCTTCAAAGGATGAAGCAAGAACGCCAGAGAAGTGGCCAGGATTTCGATATCGAGAAGGTGAGAAATCTATATCGACCCGCGGCGGTAAGACTCTATAAGAAGAATTTCGTTCTGGATTCGATTGCGAGGGCAGAAGAGTTAACCGCGACGGAAGAGGAGATCGAAGAGGAGCTCAAGAATATCTCCAAGAGGACGGGAAAACCTCTTTCCAGCATTAAAAGGGACGTAGATCGTGACACCAATTCGAGGGAAAGAATACGTTACGGAATCACGTTTGATAAAGTCGCTGAATTCCTCCTTAACAATTCAGAGGTGAGAACGGAGTATGAATAAAGAGGGAATACAAATTCCAAGAGCACAACATCTCGTTCCGATAGTCGTTGAGAAAACAGGCATGGGTGAACGAGCCTACGACATCTTCTCGAGGCTGCTCAAGGACAGGATCATCTTCCTGGGAAGTCCGATCGACGACACCGTGGCCAACCTGGTTATCGCACAGATGCTGTTTCTCGAAGCGGAAGACTCGGCGAAGGATATTTACCTTTATATCAACAGCCCGGGGGGGGTGGCCTCCGCTGGCCTTGCAATTTACGACACCATGCAGTTTCTCAAATGCGATGTATCAACAATCTGCATGGGCCTTGCCGCGAGCGCTGCAGCTATCCTTCTTGGGTCGGGTACGAAGGGGAAGAGATCGGCACTCCCACATTCACGCATCATGATCCACCAGCCCCATGGCGGCATTCAGGGACAGGCCGCCGATATTGAGATTCATGCAAAAGAGATATTAGGCCTCAGAGAACAACTGAACGCAATTCTCGCCAAGCACACCGGCCAGAAGATTGAAAGGATCGCAAAAGACAGTGACAGAAATTTCTTCATGTCAGCGGAGGAAGCTAAAAAGTATGGTATCATCGATGAAGTCATCGAAAAGCGGTGATCTCAAGCACTTCTGGAACAAAGTTTGGCCTGTAGAGTTATTACTTATAGGGAACGTAAAGAGGACATAAGGATGAAAGATAAATCCAGAAAAGATTCATATCGGGATTTCCACTGTTCGTTCTGCGGAAAACCTCAGAACAAAGTCGAAAAGCTAATATCTGGTCCTTCCGTCTTCATCTGCTCGGACTGCATCCACCTCTGCAACGAAATTCTCAAAGAGGAGGAGCTGCAGGAATCGAAGCTGGGCACGAAGACCGTACCATCTCCGCAGGAGATAAATGAAGTACTGAACGACTACGTAATCGGACAGGAAAAAGCGAAAAAAGTGCTTTCTGTCGCAGTGTATAATCATTACAAGAGGATACTGGCCCCCAAGTTTACCGATGATGTCGAAATAGACAAGTCCAATATCCTGCTGGTGGGTCCCACTGGAGTTGGAAAGACACTGCTGGCCCAGACTCTCGCCAAATTCCTCAAGGTCCCCTTCGCAATTGCCGATGCGACGACCCTGACAGAAGCAGGATACGTTGGTGAGGATGTCGAGAATATCCTGGTGAGGCTACTTCAGGCCGCCGATTACAACATTCACGAAGCCGAACGGGGAATCGTTTACATAGACGAGCTCGATAAGATCTCGAGAAAATCCGAAAACCCCTCCATCACCAGAGACGTCTCCGGGGAGGGAGTCCAGCAGGCACTCCTAAAGATCCTCGAAGGCACCATTGCATCCGTACCTCCTCAGGGGGGGCGCAAGCACCCTCAACAAGAGTATATAAACATAAACACTCGCGATATTCTATTCATATGCGGTGGAGCGTTCAACGGTCTGGATAAAATTATTGAACGACGGGTTGGCATGCAGGGAATAGGCTTCGGGGTGGAACTGGAACGGAGGATGAGAGACGACAAGAGCGACATTATCGAGATAGCAGAGCCGGATGACTTCATCAAATACGGCCTCATTCCCGAGCTCGTCGGCAGGCTCCCGGTCTTCTCACACCTAGGCGAACTCGATAAAGAAGCACTCAAAAGTATCCTAACGCGTCCGAAGAATGCAATCGTCAAGCAGTATGTGAAGATCTTCAAGATGGAAGGCGTCAAGCTCACTCTCAAAGAAGATGCGATAGATGAGATAGCGAATCAGGCGATAAAGAGGGGGATCGGGGCGCGAGGGCTCAGGTCGGTCGTCGAAGACACTATGCTTGATCTGATGTATCTGATCCCATCCCGCAAGGATGTAAAGGAAATCATCATCACCCGTGAAGCGGTTCTGAAGGAAAAACCTCCTATGATGATAATGGAGGAGAGGAAGAAGAAAGAGGCCTAAATGAAAATAAAAACGGAAAGGGAAGGAGAACTACTCGAAATAGAAGATGTACTGCCAGTGATTCCGCTGAGGGACGTTGTCATATATCCGAATATGGTGGTCCCTTTGCTGGTCGGCAGGGAGGCTTCCATAGCCGCTCTGGAAGACGCCATGCTCAACGACAAATTACTCTTCCTCACCCCGCAACTCGAGAGTGAAATCACCGATCCGGAACCATCCGACCTCTATGATATAGGCACCGTATCCAGGATACTCCAGATGGTAAGGCTCCCCAACGGAACAATCAAGGTCCTCGTCGAAGGTATAGAAAGAGCAACGCCACTCTCCTTCTCGACAGATAAGGATTTCCTGAAAGCACATATCGAACTATTCCCGATGAGCGAGGAGAGGGGGAAAAAAATAGAGGCCATTGCCAGAAGGGCGATGACGCTGTTCGAGGAATACATAAAACTCAACAAGCGCCTCCCCGATGAGCTCCTCACTAGTCTACAGAACGTAGCAAGCAATGTCAGGCTGATGTACCTCATATCGAGCCACATACTCCTCAAACTCCCGGACAAAGTGGCACTACTTGAAATCCCGAACCTCTACAAGGCCTTCGAGGCCATAAACCGTATTCTGGTGTCTGAAATCGAGATCCTCAAGCTCGAGAGAAAAATCGAGGGCGAGGTGAAAAATCAGGTTCTCAAAAACCAGAAGGAATTCTATCTGCAGGAGCAGCTCAAGGCCATATACAAAGAGCTTGGCGACGTCGAGGATCAGGGGGATGAGATAATCGAACTCCAGGAGAAAGCCGAAAAGGTGGGCTTGCCCAGGGAAGTAAGGGAAAAGGCGGAGAAGGAGATCAAGAAGCTTTCCAAGATGGCCCCCCTATCACCTGAGGCCACGGTCATCAGAAACTATCTTGACTGGATCCTCGGCATCCCATGGAAGAAAAAAACCAAGGATAACCTCTCAGTAGAAGATGTGGCCAGGATCCTCGATGAAGACCACTACGGGCTTGAGAAGGCAAAGGAGAGGATCATCGAATACATTGCAGTGCTCAAGCTGGTTGGAAAGATGAAGGGCCCCATTCTCTGCTTCGTGGGGCCCCCCGGTGTCGGAAAGACATCTCTCGCCCGTTCGATAGCGAGGGCTCTTTCTAGGAAGTTCGTACGGATTTCCCTTGGCGGGATCAGGGATGAAGCTGAAATAAGGGGCCACAGAAAGACATACATTGGAGCCCTGCCAGGAAGGCTCATACAGGCCATGAGGAAGGCCGGTACGATCAATCCAGTCATGCTGCTTGATGAAGTGGATAAGATGAGTGTCGATTTCAGAGGAGATCCCTCAGCCGCCCTGCTCGAGGCGCTTGATCCAGAACAGAATCATGTTTTCAGCGACCACTATTTAGAGGTCGATTACGATCTCTCGAAGGTCATGTTCATTACAACAGCTAATGTGCTCTATTCAATTCATCCCGCACTTAAGGACAGGATGGAAATCATTCGACTTCCCGGATATCTCGAAAACGAAAAGATTGAGATCGCGAAGCGTTTTCTGATACCCAAACAGTTTAAATCCCATGGACTCGACGATGGCAAGGTGCATTTTACGAGAAACGCTATCTCCACCATTATAAACAGGTACACACGGGAAGCCGGCGTGAGGAACCTCGAGCGTGAAATCAGTACGATATGCAGGAAGATTGCGAAAAAGGTGGCTGTAAAAGGCAGCCTGCGGAGGATCGTGATCGGCGAGAGGGAAATCCCTAAGCTCCTCGGGATCAGCAAGTACCTTGAGGCGGAACTCGAGAAAACCGACGAGGTCGGAGTCGCTACAGGCCTTGCCTGGACGGAGTCGGGTGGTGAGATTCTATCCATAGAAGTGTCGGTGGTCCCGGGCAAGGGGAACCTAACCCTAACCGGAAAGCTCGGTGACGTGATGAAAGAATCAGCGGAAGCTGCTCTCTCCTACATCAGATCGAGATCCAAGCTGCTTGGACTCGAAGATAACTTTCACAAGAAATATGATGTTCACGTACACATTCCGGAGGGGGCCACCCCGAAGGATGGTCCTTCCGCCGGGATAGCGATTGCCACCGCCCTGATTTCAGCCCTCATAAAACATCCCGTGAAAAGGGATGTAGCGCTGACAGGAGAGATTACCTTGCGCGGAAGAGTGCTCCCAATCGGTGGCCTGAAGGAAAAATCGGTTGCTGCCATGAGAGCCGGGGCCAATATCCTGATAATTCCGGAGAAAAATAGAAAGGACGTTGAAGACCTCCCGCCGGAAGTCAGGAAGAAGATGAAAATCATACTTGTGAGTGTCATGGATGAAGTGCTATCTGTCGCGATTCCTGAAATCACCAGGAGAGAGGGCAAGCGCAAAAAAGTTTCCGCCGAAGGAGAGCACGCATACCCCCACTAATAGTCTGCATTGAAGCTGCATTCCGTAAAACTTGTCTCAAGAGTTTACAGACCCGAGGAAATCCCTACCCGGGGCTTCCAGGAAATCTCATTCGTGGGAAGATCCAATGTGGGGAAATCCTCGGCCCTGAACAACCTACTTGGAAGAAAGGCGCTCTCTCCGGTGAGCAAAAGCCCCGGCAGGACCAGGGAGATACTCTACTTCCTCGTGAATGAGGCTTTCTACTTCGTAGACCTTCCCGGCTACGGCTATGCCCACAGAAGCAGGAAGGAAAGGGAGAAATGGCTCCAGCTCATGAGGGCATACCTTGCAAGGAAGGAGAATCCGAAGGGGATAGTCCATATCCTTGATATCAGGCACGACCCCTCCGCTCTCGACCTGGAGATGATATCATGGCTCTCGGAGAGCGCTAGACCGACCCTCTTCCTTCTCACTAAATCGGACAAGCTCTCCAGCGGAAAGGTCGCTGCCAGGGTGAGGAGGATAGCCAGGGAGCTGGGACAATCTGACGAGGATAATCTGATCAGCTTCTCAGCGAAAACGGGGGCCGGCAAGCGAGAGGTGTGGGGTGCGATATCAGAGCTTCTGGGGCGTAAGGGATGATCTGGAGCTTCGTGCTGCAGAGCATTTCGGTGTTTCTCTTCTTCCATCTCAATGTCCAGGAGTGTGACCACGATGCGAAGTCCGCTTCCACCGTTGACGAGGTGCAAGGTTGAATAAGGACCCAGGAGCCCTTGATTGGTCAACAGAAACATTGAACCTAAAGCTTTTGGTATCTAAACGGTTACAGGAAGTAAGTTTAAATTTTTGGGGAAATTCCTAAAGCTGAATACAGTTGACATGCGTTCTTCGATCGGATATAATAAAAAAATAAAGATTTTTTTGGGATCCTCGATGAAAACTCTATACACCCTTATTCCGGTCGTTATCTTCACCGCAGTTCTTGTTACTGGCAATGTTCATGCTCGTTGTGATTCGGAGTTCATGTCACAGAGAAGTGGCGATCATGTTATCCTCGATGCTTGCTCGAACCTGCTCTGGAGATGGACAAGGCCAGGGGAGGGGAATTCTTCCCTATACAGCGGTTCACTTCCCTATATCAACCTAGACACGCTTGTTGTGATAGAAGAGTGGACGGTTTCCGAGAGGGGGCCCATATTCGAGGGTGACCTGAATAGGAACGGAAAGCGGGAAATTGTATACAGCGGCTGGGGAGGAAGCGTCTATGTATATGAGGTTGTGAACGACGATTCGTTCTCCCTCGCCTACACCGCTCCATGTCCCCAAAATCCGGTGGGAATCGGGACTGTGTTACTCGCGGTGGGAGATACGGATTCAGATGGACTCATGGAGATGGTATTCGGGAGCGGTACAAGCGGCGTTCCGAGGGATCTTATAATCTACGAGCAGAGCGACAGCACCGGATACCCCGATACGGAGGTAGTCAGGATACCAGAGGTCAACATAGGTGTAAACCATATGCGTATAGCTGACATGGATGGAGATTCACAGATGGATATTATCGGGACTACACAGGGAACGCACCAGGTTTCCCTGGCCGTGTGGGAATACAAGGGGGAGGGAAATTATGAGCAGGTCTACTGGAACGATTTTGGAGGGCCCAGCTGGGTCTCTGGCGAACCATCCATCGGCGATTTCGATGTGGATGGAATGGAGGAGATAATACTGCCGGTTGATCAATATCCCTTCCCCAGAGTTTTCGTCATCGAGAATACGGGCGACGATTCATATGTAGAGACATGGGATGCACAACTCCCTGCTGAAAATGCGTACTGGAGCACCCCCGGACCCGATCTGGACAGAGACGGGTGGGGGGATTTCGTGATCACATGCGCCACGGGCTGGGGTGAAGCGAACTGGTACTACGTCATGTACGAGGCAACGGATGATAACACGTACCAGCAGGTGTGGCAATATGTCGTTTCAGGCTCCTTCATCAACGGAGGTTCAACTACCGGTGATATTAACGGTGATCTGAAAAATGAGCTCCTCTGCCAGAATTGGAGCGAGAGCTACCTATTCAAGATGGTTGCGGACGACTCACTTGAGCTTGTATGGCAGACCGCGTATGGATGCATAGGTCAGGGGGAGCACAGGCTCATCACGGGAGATGTGGATGCAGACAACAAGGGGGAACTGGCATACTACCCCGAGGAAACCGATTTCCTGCGCTTGTATGAGCAATTGGGACCTCCCATCCAGGCGGCCGTCATGCTTCACCCGCATCGAGTCCGGGTATCTCCGGGGGATGAGGTCACCTATGATGTGATGATAAAATCAAACAGCGATACCACACTTTCGTTACATGGAGCTTTGCGGGTCTCAACACCATGGGGGTCTTCCTTCTGGAAGCTACCCCCAATACCTTTCACCCTTTCTCCCATGCAGATGGTGATGCTCTCCTTGACGGATCAGGTGCCTCCGGGTGCCCCTGCCGGTGATTACACCCTCAGGGCATTCATCGGGTATCCCGAGGAGGGTGTTATTGATTGGGATTCTTTCAGGCTGAGGATCACTCCATTAATCTTTCTTAGCGGCCGGGTAAGGTAAGTATTTTTGAAAGAAACAGTCGAAAACAACCGTACTGGATTTCTCCATATCTTACCACCCTGGATTTTCCTCGCCATTCTTTTCGCTTCACTAGATCTCTTCCTGAGACTGAAGGCGCTCGCGTTCGTCTCAACGGTTGAATGGCTGTACTACCTGGTGAAAGTTTATGGTATCTATCTGTTGACGATCCTTTTTTCCTGCATCCTGTTAACTTTCATAATCCGCGGGATAAAGGCACTCATCCCCACCACCTTTGACATTCAAAGGATTTCCCTTGCTTTATTTATCTCCTGTGTCTTCGCTTTCATCATAATCAGCGAAACCGAAATCTCCATTACAATTCAAAGCACGGCTAAATTCATCGGTCTCATAGTCACATGCATCGGAAGTGCCGCTTTGGGGATGTTATTGTCGAAGTTCATAATTCGTTTTTCAAGTTTATTCTGGGTATCGTCGATCGTGATCTTACTTCTCCCAAGTGCTATCTATCTCACCTCAACGTATGATCACCGGCACATACCCGACCTGAGGCAAAGGCCCTCTTCATGTCCCAATGTACTTTTGATACTGATTGATACGCTACGTGCGGATCACGTGGGATGCTATGATCAACAGTCTCCCACACTCACACCGAACATGGACAATTTCGCAGAAGATGCGGCGATATTTATGGATGTCACCTCTCAGTCTTCTTGGACCAAGACATCGGTGGCATCCTTAATGACTTCTCAGTATCCATCGAACCACGGAGTTCTCGCGAAGGAAGACATTCTGGATTCGGATATCCCGATACTGTCCTCTCTCCTTAGGGAGTCCGGAATTCTCACAGCGGCTTTCGTGGGAAATCCCTGGATATATCCCACCTTCGGGTTCGATAGAGGTTTCTCATACTATTTCAACGACTTCTATCAGTTGAGGAGGGTTTTCTTCCTTGATAAGATGTATCGAAGAGAATGGCTGAGGCGGGCACCCTATCCTGATGGTGCGAAATTGCTGAATTTTGCCAGGCAATGGATTGAGGATAACAGAGGACATCCATTTTTCGTATACCTCCACATCATGGATGTCCACGATCCCTATATACCACCCCCTCCATTCGATCGGATGTATCTGCCCGCTGAATACAAGCAGCTTAAGAGGGATGATCTCAAGGCGAAGGAATTGGAGTTCAGAAAATCCGAATCCCCTTCTGACAGCACACACCTGCCTCTCGTTGAGGCTCTCTACGATGGTGGTGTGAGTTATACTGACAGCATACTCGGGGAGTTCCTAGATTTCCTCGATGATGCCGGTTTAAAAGACAGTTCTCTCATAATCATAACTTCGGATCATGGAGAAGAATTCCTGGAGCATAATGGGACGACTCATGGGAAGACGCTCTATGAAGAAGTGCTTAAGATTCCTCTGATAATGAGCTTCCCGGGGATACCTTCAGGCGGAATTATCGTGGATGAACCGGTAACTCTCATTGATGTAGTGCCCACCAT
>JBHIFB010000073.1:0-15299 GCA_046760905.1 Candidatus Glassiibacteriota bacterium
CCGACAACGGTAGTTGAGGTCCTTCACCATCCTCTTTATTGCAATGGCCTGTTGAGCATCTTTTTGACCGAATACTGCTATATCTGGCTCGACAATATTGAAAAGTTTCGCTACAACTGTCATGACTCCCTTGAAATGTTCAGGCCTGCTCCGGCCACAGAGCCTCTCGGTGATTTTTTTGACCTCAATAAAAGTCAAATTTTCCTCGGGATATAACTCTGCCACACCCGGCGTGAAAAGTAAATCAACTCCCCTCTCGGAAGCCAGTCTGATATCTCTGTTCAGATCCCTCGGATATTCTTCATAATCTTCCGTTGGACCAAACTGAAGAGGATTCACGAAAATACTCATAACCACCGTGCTTGAGTGCTTTCTCGCAATATCAACCAGGCTGAGATGCCCCTCGTGCAGATACCCCATGGTAGGGACAAAACCTATGCACTTGCCCCGAGACCTCTCCTCTTTAAGGACTTGCCGTGTCTCTTCAATAGTCTCACAGACTCTCATAAATCGTCCAGGTGGAAACAGTGTTCATCCGCCGGGAATGCCTGAGATCTCACATCTTCGATGTATCGCTTCACCGAATCCTTGATGGTTGAAGAGAGATCCGCATAAGTTTTATAAAACCGTGCCTTAAAATCTTCATTCATACCGAGCATGTCGTAGATCACCAACACCTGTCCATCGCAGTATGGACCGGCTCCGATTCCGATCGTGGGTATCTCAATCCGTTCGGATATTTCACGTGCCAGTTCAGCAGGGATCATTTCGAGAACCACCGAAAAGCAACCTGCATCTTGAAGGTTCAGAACATCATCCATGAGTTTTCTCCTTTGCTGCCCATTCATGCCCTGCACCTTGTATCCTCCTATCATATGAATGGATTGTGGGGTCAATCCCAGATGTCCCATAACGGGGATAGAAGCTCTTGTACAAGCCCTGATAGTGTCACAAACTTCAACTCCCCCCTCTATCTTCACCGCATTAGCGAGAGTCTCTTTCATCACTCTCCCGCAATTTTTTAACGCCTCTTCTGGAGTGACCTGAAAACTCATAAAGGGCATATCTATTATGAGCAAAGCTCTCTCCACCCCCCTCCTTACAGCCTTTCCGTGATATATGATGTCTTCTAGATTTACCGGTATCGTCGTTTCGTGACCGGAAAACACCATGCCGACGGAATCGCCTACCAGAACGGCATCTATGCCAGACCTATCCAGAATACGGGCCATTAGATAATCATAGGCGGTGAGAATGGCAATTTTCTCACCTTTATTTTTCATTTTCCTGAACTCGGGTACTGTGACTCTTTTACTCAACATGTAACACCTCTGTATGACTTCCCGATAAAGGACAGCTCCTCTTTACTCCATCTACTCATGAGCTCGATGAGTCGCATACCTGTGACTGGATCGGTTACATCTCTATCAAGCTCAACAAGCTGATAGATGAGGAAAGGTCTCTCGAGAAGGTGCGGATGAGGTACCTTCAGGTGTGGAGAATCAATTATCATGTCGCCATATAAAAGTATGTCTATATCTATTGAACGAGGACCCCATCTTATCTGTCTCCTCCTTCCGATAGAATCCTCAATGGAAAGAATGTCCTCAAGCAACAGGAATGGGGAAAGGGAGGTTTTCGCCTTCAATGTCTGATTTAGAAATGAGGGCTGTTTAGTGTAGCCTAGAGGTGGCGTTTCACGTATTGATGAAGAGGCAAGGAGCTCTATCGATCGATGTCCCATTAATCTCCTCTCAGCTTTTTTGAGATACTCAAGCCGGTCACCCAGATTCGAACCCAGGCTCAGGAAAACTATCTCAAGTGTTCTCTTGCTTCCTCTCGATCGATACTTCCGCATAATCAAGAATCCCCGGTAATCTCACCTTTGGTTTTCTGCAGCTTACTTCCACTTTTCTGATGCGTGGGTCCTCGAGAATGTTGCTGGCAATTCGTTCGCAGATTGCTTCCATTATACTGTATTCCTTTTGGGATATGACTTTTTTGATCTTTTCGTAAATCTTTTCGTAATCCATTGTTTTCTCGAAATCATCCTCTCTAGCAGCCTCCCGTAAATCAAGGGAACATATCACATCGACTTCTAGTGGTTGACCCTTCTCCTTCTCAAATGGGTAGACTACGGAGTTCACATAAAATTGCATACCTTTCAGCGTGATCTTGTCCGGGGCGTCCAATTGCACTCCTACTTGATTATATCCGTATAAGAAAGATTAAATCCGCCGTTTATCTATGTCAACAACTCTAGGTCCGGATTAGAACAACTTTGGCTGGAATGACAGGATACCTCTACTATCAAGATATTTGAGGCTTCTCTCAGCCTGGTCTATGCTCATCTCAAATACCATCGGTGGCCAGAGCCTCCGTGAGTGAAGAGCCCGGAAAAGCCCGGGGATATCAACATTTCCCTCGCCGAGTGCCAAATGACTATCTGTCTTCCCGTCATTATCATTCAGTTGAATTTCCTTCGTGATTCCGCCAGACTCTTTAATCCAATGGGGAAGCCTTTTCCTGGAGTATACATGCACATGCCCTATATCCAGGCAAATACCAAACATCTCGGTTTTCAACTCATCCACTATATCTGTCAGCACCAAGGGAATATGTTCAAATCGGTTCTCAACGCACACGGTGATATCATGCTCAACTGCCTTGCCAACACAGGCTTTCCAGATCTCGATCGATAGTTTCTTCCATCCTGTACTCGCCTCCCCTGTTAAGAAAGGCGTGAATCCGCTTGGAAGTATAACCCTCGAACCCCCTATGTTAATCGCAAGCTCAATCGTTTTCATGAACACATTCTTTGTATGTTCCCTGATAAAGTCGTCAAAACTCCCCGGATTCAGATCAAAGATGGGGCCATTCACAGATACTTCTATGTTCCTTTCACGAAGGAAATCCCCGACTCGCCTCACTGATGACATTTCGCATGTGGTCAAAAGCCAGTGTGCATCCTGTATCTCGACTTCAACGTCTAAGCCTTTCTCCTTGAGGCCAGGAGCTTCTCTCACAATTTCAGAATAAGGTAATGTCACCGAGAACCTTATCTCCATGTCAGTGCCTCTTCATCCTTTATTTCAGCAGCATCGGACCTGGCGAAAAATGTTAAAGCCATTAATCTCCCTGCGCATATTCAGCAGGCCTATACAAATCCAGCATGTAGCGGAAAATAAGCCGGCTTAACCCATCAGGTATTCTCAATCCATTTCGAAAATGGATTGAATATTGATCTTAAATTTAATACAACCGGGAGTTTTAAAAGTCAACTCTTTGTTGGAATTGCAGTTCCCCTAATCTCCCCACCTAGCGAGGTATACTGGTATAATATTTGCTCTATAAGCCTTTGATTCGACATGGAGAATTTTATGAATGAGCGTAAAGTTTACTATTCTGTTTTAATAATTACTATCTTTCTCCAAATTTCATCAATTTCCCTGTGCTTAACATCAAATGGTACCGAAGAGACAATATGCGATTTCAGAATCGATGCATCAGGCATGGTTTTCATGGAAGGCTGTGGATGCCCCATCAATACACAGACATATCAGAAAACCGCTTTTCTCAGAAGCTCACTGGTTACTTGTTTATCGATGTCGATAAGAGAATCACTGGAGGAAGAAAAGCTCTTATTCTTCCTGCAGAGAGGAGGTTATCCAGAGATGAAAAAAAGTAACGTCTCAGACGGTTTCGATCCAATGCCGTCATCAAAAACTGGAAAAATTCCCCTGAGAGTCAAAAGAGTCAGAGAGAAAATCGATATCGCAAAGAAGTTGATATATGATCAAGAGCTCTCCTCAAAACTTGAACACCTCTCGATCAGGAAAAAATTATTGAAAAAATCAAATAGTTAGGCGAAGATTCATATTCATCACTGGGATCTGTGCCTAAGCTCAGTAAGGGGCCGTCGTTAGGCGGCCCTTTCTCATTGACATAGTTTATATATATTATTATTATGAATTTTTATGATGCAATGAGGGAAGCTTTAGGTAAGTTAGCTCATCACAACCTGATCCTTGGTTTGTTTTTAATCTATGTAATAACACCGATTAGATGACAGGTTAGAGAACCATTTCTTCCTGGAAAATGTGTTATGAAAATTGACTGAATCCCGAACACACAGCATGGAGAGCACTTACAATATAAAAGCTGTGATCGAATATGACGGCACGCTGTTCCACGGTTGGCAGAAGCAGCAGGAACTTCGTACGGTTCAGGGTGAACTGGAAAAAGCATTGTCTAGGATCCTCCAGCAAACGGTCTCTTTGAACGGCTCCGGTCGTACAGATGCGGGTGTCCATGCAATTTGTCAGGTTGCTAACTTTCACACTATGAAACAGGTGGAACTCAGGGAGCTATGCTCGGGTATCAACTCTCTCATCGGCGAAGATATCAGAGTACGCAGTCTGGAATTCGTACCTGAGGATTTTCATGCTCGATTTTCAGCTCGATCGAGAACTTACCAGTATCTCCTTGGGACAGATGAAAGATGCAAAGCTCCGTTTTGCAGTAAATATATATGGTATGTTGGAAAGCTGTTCGACAGGACGAGTATCGAGCGAGCCAGCGAATCGCTTCTCGGGGAGAAAAACTTTGTGAATCTCTCAAAAAATGACTCTGAGAGGGATAATTTTATTTCAACCGTCTATGATTTGCAACTCAGGCAATGGCAGCTTGGATATCTCTTCGAAGTCAGGGCAAATCGATTTCTCCCTCAGATGGTCAGGAGAATTGTGGGAATTCTGGTAGCCATTGGTAAAGGTGATATACCACCCGAAACAACCGAGGAACTCACAAGGGAGGATATCGCCTCTAGCACCCACGGAAGAATTCAAATGGCGCCGGCAAAAGGATTGTTCCTGACAGGGGTTGAGTACGATAACGATCAGGTCGGTTCAGAGGCTGAATCTGCGGAATGGAACTGGAGGTACTTGAATGAAATTCTTTATTGACACTGCCGACATCGATGAGATAAGGGAGATTAACACGCTTGGAATACTAGATGGCGTTACCACTAATCCAACACTCTTGTCTAAGGTTAGCCATAAAGGGAGCTTCGGCGATATCATCAGAGCCATATGCGAAGAAGTTAAAGGACCGGTGAGTGTCGAGTTACTCAACCAGGAAGCCGCATCTATGGTAAAGGAGGCACAGCAACTGAGAGAATTCGGTGAGAATGTGACAGTGAAGATACCGCTGACACGAGAGGGTCTTAAAGCAGTTCGTCTGTGCCGGCAAAAGGATATTCCTACTAATGTAACCCTCGTCTTTTCCCCATCTCAGGCATTGCTAGCAGCCAAGGCTGGGGCAAATTTCATCAGTCCTTTCATCGGCAGGCTTGATGATATAAGCCAGGTCGGAATGAGTCTCATACAGGACATCAGCACAATTCTCTTCAATTATGATTTCGAAACAGAAATCATAGTCGCTAGCATAAGGCATCCAATACATGTTGTTGAAGCGGCCCTCATAGGCGCAGATATCGTTACCATCCCCTATCAGGTGATAACCAAACTCATCAACCATCCGTTGACGGACATCGGCATTAAACGATTTCTAGACGATTGGCAGAAAGTAGTTAAGAAATGATTGAGAAAGGAACAACAAGATTCATTACAAATTTCTTCCTCATATTAATCAGTCTTATTCTTGGGACGATAGCCGGGCTAATGATTGCAAGGGAAAAGACGCTGGAGAAGCTCCCCGTTAAAAATCCTTTTTCCGGAGTGGAGAAAATCACTTCCAGCCCCATCGGATTACATCCGGATACTAAAGGATTTGCCGATGCAGATGACTCCCTCTCTGAAACAAATTCGGGTACCGGTTATCGTGAAATTTATGAAAACAGGGAAAACGCAATCGTGAAAGCGGCCGGTATCGTTGGCCCGTGTGTTGTGAGCATCAACGTATTCCAAACTCAGATTGTTCAGACGGGACTTCCCTTCGATGATTTCTGGAGTGAATTTTTCTTTCCCCGCAAATATCGGAGAGAAGTACAGAGTCTCGGTAGCGGTTTTATTATCAGTGGTAAGGGTCACATCCTTACGAATGAGCATGTGATCCACAATGCGACAAGAATACTCGTCACTCTCGAGGATGGGAGGGAATATGAGGCCAATCTTATAGGTTCTGATACGAAAACCGATCTTGCATTGCTGCGAGTTGAAGCACATGACCTCCCCGTGGCACCTCTTGGCAATTCGAACGAACTTATTCTCGGTGAATGGGTTATCGCAATAGGGAATCCGTTCGGTTATCTACTCGATGATCCACAGCCTTCTGTTACCGTGGGTGTGGTGAGCGCACTTAAGAGAGACGTGAAACCCGAAAAGGGTGAATCTCGCGTTTTCGCGAACATGATTCAAACAGATGCTTCGATCAATCCCGGAAATAGTGGTGGTCCTCTCGTCGACTCGAATGGTCTCGTAATAGGAGTGAATACATTTATATTCACCAGGAGCGGAGGTTCACTAGGGATGGGTTTCGCCGTCCCCATAAATAGAGCAAAGAGGGTTGTGAAAGACTTTGTGAAGTACGGGGCGGTGAGATGGCCATGGATCGGAATTCATCCCCAGGAACTCACAAGCACTTTAAAAGAAGGGCTAAAGATTATCGAAGATGAAAGGCTATCGGGTATTCTCATCGCTGATATAGATGCTGCGAGTCCCGCACAAAAAGCGGGATTCAATAGAGGTGATATTATCACAGAGTTGAACGGAAAGACCATACGATCGGTCTTTGACTGGGAGGGAGAGATAACCGATATAGCTGTCGGCGATAAATTAGATGTAAGAGTCCTTCGCAAAGGGGAAATGAAATCCATAGTCTTGAAAACAGAATACCTCCCGACAGATGTGACGAAAAGGATAGAGAGCGATATAGGATTAGTACTCACCGACCTCACACCAGAAGTAAGAAGTCAGATAGGGGCTACAAGCGACAATGGTGCGGTTGTGGTGGATATAGAAGAAAGCGCACTTGAGGAGGATAGAGGTATATTACTATACGATGTAATACTAAAGATAAACAATCAGAAAATCGATTCTGCCGAACTTGCCGCTGATTTGCTGGACAACCTCAGACGTGGTAGCAGGAATCTTCTCGTAATCGAAAGAGAGGGTAAATTGATTTACCGGTCTCTAATAACCGGATGAGGTCATTGAAAATGATTAAGAGATACACACTGAGTCCTTTTAACGATATATGGAGTGACGAACATAAGTTTTCACTCTGGTTGAAAATAGAACTTGCAGTATGTGAATCCCTTGCTTCAAGAGGAATGATCCCGGAGGAAGCACTTAATAGAATCAAAGCCAGAGCATACTTCGATGTTCAAAAGATAGAGGAATATGAAAGAACCCTGCGTCATGATGTCATAGCATTCCTCACCAGTGTGGCTGACCATGTAGGAGCGGATTCCAGATATATCCACATAGGGATGACGTCTTCTGATTTACTGGATACAGCTCTGGCGATGCAACTAGTCGAAGCGACGAAGCAGATAAAAAACGCCCTCCAAGCGCTGCTCAGAGTAGTAAGGCTGCGTGCACAGGAGGAGAAATACACTTTCATGATGGGAAGGACTCACGGAATGCACTCTGAGCCGATTACTTTCGGGTTCAAACTGGCTCATTGGTATGATGACCTCAGGAGGGCAGGGTCCAGACTAGATGAGGCAGCCAAGGAGATCTCATGTGGTAAGATTTCAGGGGCTGTAGGAAATTTTGCCCACTTCGATCCCGAGATAGAGGAAGAGGTCTGTGAAAAGCTCGGTTTATACTACTGTCCCATATCAAGCCAGGTAATTGGCAGAGACCGACACGCTTCACTGCTCTCGGCACTCACACTTCTTGCTTGTATTCTGGAAAAGATAGCGATAGAGATAAGAAGCCTTCAGAAGACTGAAGTTGGAGAACTCGAGGAACCTTTCACGAAAGGGCAGAAGGGATCCTCTGCAATGCCACACAAGAGAAATCCTATACTGTGCGAAAGGATCACGGGACTGGCGCGATTAGTTAGATCAAACCTGCTTTCCGCCATGGAGAACATCGCCCTCTGGCACGAGAGGGATATAAGTCATTCTTCCGTCGAACGTGTGATTCTCCCCGATACAACTACCCTGCTCTACTACATGCTAGTGAAGATGCAATTTGTCTTGGAAAATCTTAGCATCAATCGTGAAAACATGATGAAAAATATAGAACTATCAAGAGGTCTCATCCATTCGCAGTCACTTCTTCTAAAACTCACTATGAAGGGACTCAGTCGGGAGGAGGCATATGCTATAGTACAAGAGTCGGCAATGAAAGCATCGGAAACGAAGAGACCATTTCGAGAGGTGCTTGCTGATAACGGACGCATTCATGAATTTCTTGAGGAAAGAGAACTGAACGATATATTCTCTCTCGATAATTATGCGAAAAACATCGACAAGGTCTTCACACGAATTGGTATCAGTGAAAGGTGATTAAATGAAGAAAAGAGAACTTCTACACGAAGGGAAGGCCAAAAGAGTCTATCTCACGGACGATCCCTTTCTGGTCATCCAGGAATTCAAAGACGATGCAACTGCCTTCGATGGAGTGAAAAAAGGAACGATCAAGGGCAAGGGAATCATAAACAACACAGTTTCATGCTGCCTTTTCAAGTATCTAGAAGAAAATGGCGTGAGGACTCACTTTGTCGAAAAACTTTCAGAGAATTCTATGTTAGTAAAACGCCTCGAGATAATTCTTGTCGAAGTGATCGTTCGCAACAAAGTCGCCGGTAGCCTTGTGAAAAGGATCGGTCTCGAGGAGGGAACTCCCCTCCCCTTCCCAATCATTGAGCAATATTACAAGAAAGATGAACTCCATGATCCTATGATAAATTCTTATCACATCCAAGCTCTTGGATTGGCGAAGAAAGTTGAAGAAAAGGAGATGGTAGCTTCAGCTCTGCGGGTAAATGAGCTTCTTATGGATTTCTTTCGAGAAAGAAATATTGAACTCGTTGACATGAAACTTGAATTTGGAAGATACCAGAGCCAGATTCTCCTTGGAGATGAGATCTCATCCGACACATGCAGATTCTGGGATATAACAACTATGAAAAAACTTGACAAGGATCGATTCAGGTTCGACATGGGAGACGTGGAAAGCTCCTATGAATTTGTTTTCAGAAAAGTGTGTGGTGAGGAACCGTGATGAGCTTCAGAGTGTCTCCGGAGTCATTCTCTTTGATTCTCTATATTCTGCTCATTGGGGGAGCTCTCACTGTCTTGACGGCGTTTATCACCATGGGCATTGCTATAGTGGTTGCTCTACTCATCACCGCATCAATATTCTTCATCACATTCTTTTTCAGGGATCCGGTGCGTAACTCACCTACAGGTGATAAGCTCGTTATCTCCCCTGCTGATGGCGAAATCATTGATATTTCCCCCAGGAAGGAAGATGAGTATATCAGAGATGATTGCATAAGGATTTCGATATTCATGAGCTTATGGAATGTGCACATCAACAGAATCCCGGTGAGTGGCGTTGTGGATTATATGAAATATCACAGCGGCAGATTCTTCGCCGCCTTCAGAGAGCATGCATCTTTCAAAAATGAAATGCAATCTATCGGTATAAACACCGGTGACCACCGGATACTCATAAGGCAGATTGCCGGTATTCTGGCCAGACGTATACGGACTTATGCGGAAAAAGGTGACAGGGTAATTGCTGGTGACAAACTCGGATTAATAGCATTTGGATCAAGGGTGGATGTCTTCCTGCCACAGGCTTCAATGATTTCAGTACGGCTGGGTCAGAAAACCAGAGGCGGAGAATCTATACTGGGGGAACTCCCATGAGACTGAGACGAACAAGGCTCGTGCTACCAAGTGCATTCACAGCCGGTAATCTATTCTTCGGACTATTTGCCATGGTATCCGCATTTCGTGGAGAGCTCCGTTTTGCGAGTTACCTCATCATCATCGGTGGCGTGCTGGACTTCATCGATGGGAAAGTCGCGAGAATATCAAAGACACATACACAGTTCGGTGCAGAATTGGACTCACTTGCCGACATTGTAACTTTCGGCGTAGCCCCTGCTGTGATTATTTATTACTTCCTCCTCATCGAAAAGGGGGAATGGTCTTGGCTACTCATGTTCTTCTTTGTTCTCGCCGGGGCACTGCGCCTGGCCAGGTTTAACGTTGAAAAAGCCGGTCCCGAGAAGAAGCTATTCACTGGCCTGCCAATACCCGTTGCTGGTGGTGTCCTGGCATCCTTCATACCCTTTTACCAGACTGGTATTCCTGATGTTTTTATGAGAGGAGTTGGTTACGGGAAATTTGTGGCTGTCCTCATGGCTCTTTTATCGATACTGATGGTTAGTCATGTGCGATACCAAACTTTTCCCCGCATTAATATAAAAACCCTTAAGGGTATTGTTCTGCTAATACTCATCGTGGGCGTCATCTCCTCCATGATAATATTCCCGGAATATACCATATTCCCTCTGGGACTCATCTATATTGGATGGGGCCTTCTGAAGGAAGTCTTTGGCGGTTTCGTCGAAGAACCCCCGGTGAAAGCAGAACCTACGAGGGAGAGACCGGTGGTACTTGAGAGGAAGAAAAATGGCAAGGAAAGTTCTTCCTTATGATCCGAAGATAAAACATCACTGCGGAGTATATGCTGCTTACAGATGCGAGGGCGCTGCCGAACTCACATACATAGGTCTGTATGCACTTCAGCACAGGGGGCAGGAGAGCGCAGGTATTGTTACATTCGATGGCAAGCAACATCATATCCATCGTGGCATGGGCCTCGTAAACGAAGTTTTCAACGAAGAAATCATCTCCAGCCTGAAAGGTGACATAGCAATAGGTCATAATCGTTATTCCACTACGGGTTCATCCCTTCTGTTAAATGCGCAGCCAATTCTTATCAATTACAAAAACGGTCAGCTCGCAATCGCACATAATGGCAACCTGGTCAACTCAGGAAAACTTCGGCATTTCCTGGAGAATAACGGATCGATTTTCCAGTCGACCATGGACACAGAGGTAATAGTACATCTCATAGCTTCATCCAGAGGAAGAAACTTGTTAGATAAAATAATCGATGCGTTAAATAAGGTGAGTGGGGCATATTCTCTACTTATACTCTCAGGAGAAGAGCTGTTCGCTATCAAAGATCCGTATGGATGGAGGCCTCTCAGTGTTGCGCGTCTTGGCGATGGCTATATTGTGAGTTCTGAATCATGCGGCTTCGATATAATCGGTGCTGAGTATGTGAGAGAACTCGAGCCGGGTGAAATACTCCATCTCAACCCAGAAGGTATTACCTCACACCACCCGTTTCCGTCAGTCAAGAGAGCTCACTGCGTTTTCGAATTCATATACTTCTCCAGGCCTGATAGCATTATCTTCGGCAAGAGTGCTGATCTAGCCAGGAGAAGATTCGGAAGGAGACTTGCTCGGGAACACCCGGTTGATGCCGATTGCGTGATATCAGTTCCAGACTCCAGCAATTCTGCAGCACTTGGCTATGCAGAGGAATCGGGACTTCTTCTGGAGATAGGATTGATCAGGAATCACTATATTGGCAGGACGTTCATCCATCCTTTTCAGCAATTAAGGGACCTCAGTGTGAAGATAAAGTTTAATCCTGTGAAAGGCGTCTTGAGGAACAAGAGAGTGGTCATCGTAGACGATTCGATAGTGAGGGGAACAACCTCGAAAAAGCTGATTAACATGGTACGGGCGGCAGGAGCGAAGGAGGTGCACCTGAGAATATCTTCCCCGCCGATCTGCTCTCCCTGCTTTTATGGAATTGATATGCCTACAAAAGAGGAACTTATAGCTTCAAGAATGTCCGTTGAGCAGATCAGGGATAATCTGGAAGTGGATTCACTCGGCTACCTGAGCCTTGAAGGCCTTCTCTCATCCTCTCCACTTCCCGATGAAGACCTCTGTCACGCTTGCTTTTCCGGTGATTATCCGATAAGAGAACAAGATGAGTATGATAAATTTTTACACGAGAGAAATCACAGTCTGACTTAAAAGCGAGGAAGCGCATGAAGGGCCAGAGGGTATATTTTTTCGGCAACGGTAAAGCGGATGGCAGTGAGAAACTCCGAAGCATACTGGGAGGCAAGGGGGCTGGCTTGGCCGAGATGACCAACATTGGCATTCCGGTTCCACCGGGGTTTACGATTTCGGCAGAGGTTTGTCTGGAATACCTCACTAGCAAAGGCAATATGCCGGAAGGGATCAAGGAGGAAGTGCTAGTAAATCTTCGTAAAGTCGAGGACGCCTTCGGCAAAAAATTTGGTGGAACGGAAGATCCCCTTCTCCTCTCTATAAGATCCGGAGCCGCTATTTCGATGCCAGGAATGATGGATACGATACTGAATCTCGGTCTCAACGATGGATCAGTCTCTGGCTTGGCGAGACTTTCTGGTGATGAAAGATTTGCCTACGATAGCTACCGAAGACTAATTCAGATGTACTCAGATGTCGTAATCGGTATAGAACACTCTAAATTCGAAGATATTTTAAAAGAGATCAAAAATAAGAGAGGTTACAATCTCGACATAGAGCTAAACTCAGATGACCTGATGGAGACGGTGGACAGATATAAGGAACTGGTGCGGCAAGAGACAGGTCGAGACTTTCCCGACTCACCGCTTGACCAGCTCTGGGGTGGCATTGGGGCAGTATTCAAATCCTGGAACACGAAGAGAGCAGTCGAATACCGAAGGCTCAACAAGATACCCGAAGACCTGGGAACCGCAGTGAACATCCAGGCCATGGTTTTTGGAAACATGGGAAGTGAGAGTGCAACAGGAGTCGCCTTCACCAGAGACCCGTCCACGGGGGAAAGACGGTTTTTCGGTGAGTTCCTTCCTAATGCACAGGGCGAGGATGTAGTTGCAGGAATAAGAACCCCTCAACCTCTGAACAGTCGGGATCGGCACGAAGAAAACGTCGTTTCCCTCGAGGACATGATGCCGGGGATCCATAGCGAATTGGTCGAGATACTCGGGAAGCTCGAATGTCATTACCGTGACATGCAGGACATTGAGTTTACCATACAGGAAGGGAAACTCTGGATACTGCAGACCAGGAGCGGGAAGAGAACAGGTCGCGCCGCTGTAAAAATTGCGGTTGACATGGTCGAAGAAGATCTTCTCAGTCAAGAAGAAGCTCTTCTAAAAATAGCACCTACAGTTGTGGATCAGCTGCTTCACCCTACCATTGATCCCAAGGCCAAGCCAGAGATCATCGCAAAGGGATTACCCGCCTCTCCTGGTGCTGCCAGCGGAAAAGTCGTATTCAATGCAGATGATGCAAGAGATTTGGGAAGTGAAAGAGATATTATACTCGTACGATCTGAGACGTCCCCTGATGACATTCATGGGATGGCAGCGAGTAAGGGTATCCTCACCTCCACCGGAGGGATGACCTCACATGCAGCCATTGTTGCACGGGGTATGGGGAAACCTTGCGTCGTAGGTTGTGAAGCGATCCTCGTGGATGAAGAAAGAGAACTTTTCACCGCATCTGGGAAACCGGTGAAGAAAGGGGATATAATTACAATAGATGGCTCAACCGGCAGTGTCATGCTAGGTAGCGTTCCTACCATTCCTCCAGAGTTCACTCAGGAATTTAACACACTGATGTCCTGGGCAGATGAGCACCGGAAACTGGGTATAAGGGCCAATGCTGACACACCGAAAGATGCAAAGACGGCCAGGAGATTCGGCGCCGAAGGCATAGGTCTTTGCAGAACCGAGCATATGTTCTTTGAAGTGGGGAGAATCGATTCAATGAGAGAGATGATACTCGCAAATGATACAGCAGGCAGGAAAAAGGCTCTCGATAAGATTCTCCCAATGCAGAGGAAGGATTTTGAAGAAATCTTTAAGGAAATGGATGGTTTTCCTGTCACGATCAGGCTTTTGGATCCCCCCCTTCATGAATTCCTTCCGAAGACAGATGAAGAGTTCCTGCACCTGTCCAAAGCGACAGGCCTAGAAGTGGATGTCATCAGGAAGATGTCAAATGTCATGAGAGAAGCTAATCCCATGCTGGGGCACAGGGGTTGCAGGCTCGGTATCACGTATCCAGAAATTACGGAGATGCAGACAGTGGCTATTTTCGAAGCCGCATTGAACATTGTTCGTGAGGGCGGCAATCCAATGCCGGAAATTATGGTTCCTCTTATTTCGAGCGAAAAGGAATTTATTGAACAGAAGAAGATCATAGTTAATGTTGCTGATAGATTGATCGGGGACAACGGAGCGAAGCTCAAGTATCTTGTTGGAACAATGATAGAACTCCCACGCGCTGTCCTCGTCGCCGATAGAATTGCCAGGCATGCCGATTTCTTCTCATTCGGAACGAATGATCTCACCCAAACAACACTCGGACTTTCCAGAGACGATGCGGTAAAATTCCTCCCTCTCTATGTCAGCAAGGGCATATTCGAGGAGGACCCGTTCCAGGTACTCGATACCGAAGGTGTCGGCCAGTTAGTGGAGCTCGGCACGAAACGAGGACGCTCTACCAACAGGAACCTCAAAGTGGGTATCTGCGGGGAACATGGAGGAGAACCTAAGTCCATACGTTTCTTTCAAGAAGCTGGTTTGAATTATGTAAGCTGCTCCCCATACAGGGTTCCCATAGCAAGGTTGGCTGCGTCACATGCGGCTCTTAACCAGTAGGAATTACAAGGGATTAATTCTCTGCATTTTCTTAGCTCTTGCGCTCATTTTCCATGGCGAATTATCGGCTGAAAAAGCAGAGGAGATCTCCGAAATTTTGAAGCTAGACACCCCGAAGGTGATTGTATCGGGTATTCCCTCCTCCCTGACTGTGCAGACCACCAGCTTGCCTTCCTGTGACTCTTTGGATTATCACTGCACCGTCTCATACAGTGAATCAGGAGATGTACTCGACGAATTCACGGGTTTTATTCACTCAAATGAACGGATCACACTAAAACTGGATAAAAGTATTGAACCTTCCAAGGTGGCAATCGTACTCTCATCCTCCGATGGAACAATCGTAGGAAAGGAACTAAGGGTTATTCCCGGTTTCTCAACAATACTTCCTCCTCTCGTTGCAATCATGTTCGCGCTGCTGTTTAAAGAGGTTGTGGTGTCTCTTACATTAGGTGTATGGCTGGGTGCATTTCTGCTTTTCGATTATTCCCCCTTCAAGGCATTGCTCGGTGTAGTTGACTATTTCGCAGTCGAGGTCCTCACCGATCGGGACCACATCGCGATTGTCGTGTTTACACTTCTGT
>JBHIFB010000074.1:0-15013 GCA_046760905.1 Candidatus Glassiibacteriota bacterium
TGAGGGAAGCGGGGGAGACGGGTGGCGCAAGGGTGCTCGTGCTAAGTGCTTCCCGAAAGGCTTTCTGTGCAGGAGTGGACATCAGTGATCACATTGGTGATTCTGCCAGACCCACGCTCGAAGTTTTCCATAGAATTATCAGAGAGCTCTGGAGTTACAGGCTTCCTACGGTCTCGTTGCTCCAGGGACCCGCTCTGGGTGGAGGTTGTGAACTCGCTTTATCATGTGATATCGTGGTTGCTACAGAAAATGCGACCCTTGGCCAGCCGGAGATCACGGTGGGGGTGTTTCCGCCTCCTGCCGCGGTACTGTTTCCTAGGCTCTGTGGCCTGGCCCGGGCGAAAGAGCTGCTTTTGACAGGCAGGGTGATAAGTGCCGAAGAAGCGTACCGGCTCGGGCTCATTAGCAAGGTCGTAAAAGAAGGGGAGCTTGACAATGAGCAGGAAAACACGGTTAAGGCTCTCGCACAGAAGAGCCTTCCGGTTCTCATGCTCACCAGGAAGGCGGTTGTTGGCTCTCTGGGCGTGAGTCTTGATGAGGCCCTATCAAGGACCGAATCGATCTACCTTGAAGAACTCACGAAAGTCGAAGATTCCACAGAAGGGCTGACTGCATTTCTCGAGAAGAGGAAGCCGGTCTGGAAGGACAGATAACGGAAATACGGAAAACCAGGGGGATCAGATGAAAGCCGCAGTGTTTTATGGACCAGGTCAAAAGCTAAGGTTGGAGGATGTACCGATTCCCGAACCCGGAGAGGGGGAAGTGCTGATAAAAATCGCAGCTTGTGGAGTGTGTCATACAGATCTCCATTACATCGATCACGGGGTTCCAACATTCAAAAAGCCACCATTGATACTGGGGCATGAGGCTTCCGGTACAGTTAGCGATGTCGGCGAAGGGGTCACACAGGTGGAAAAGGGGGACAGGGTACTTGTTCCGGCCGTGCTATCCTGTGGTGCGTGCCCCAACTGTCGCACCGGAAGAGAAAACATTTGCGAAAACGGCATTATGTTCGGTAACAATGTCGATGGCGCATACGCCGAATATATGGTAGCTCCGGCGAAGGACTTATTCCGGTTTCCGGAGACATTGCCGCTAGAGGAGGGAAGCATCATCGCAGATGCGGTAACAACGCCCTTCCATGCCGTTGTGAATCGTGGAGAAGTGAAAGCCGGAGATAAGGTCGCCGTGTTCGGTTGCGGCGGAGTGGGGCTCAACCTGGTTCAGATAGCAAACGCCGTTGGTGCGACTGTCGTAGCGGTGGACATCCTGGATGAGAAGCTCCGTTGGGCAAAAGAGCTTGGAGCAGCGGTGACCGTAAACGCCAAAAAAGAGGAGAAGATCGAGAAAACCATCAGGAAGGCCACGGGCGGAGGAGCTGATGTATCCTTCGAGGCCGTGGGTATCCCCGAAGTGATGAAGAAGGCTTTCGGTTCTCTCAGAAACGGAGGGAGGCTTATCGTTGTAGGATATTCAGATAAAGATATGGAACTCAACGCCGGCAGGATGATGTACAGGGAAATGGAGGTCAGAGGATCACTAGGTTGCAGGCCTGTAGATTATCCGAGGGCTATAGCGCTTGCCTCCGATGGTAAGATCAAGATCAAGGAACTGGTTACGAATCGATTTCCTCTGGAGGACATCGAGAAGGCCTTCGAACTTTTAAGGACTGGTGAGGGCATCAGGTCCATTGTAATCCCCTAAGTGATACGGAATCGTATTACGTTTCAGGCAGGAGATAACGCATGGTTATAAGCAAGGTAGGAGTCGTCGGTTGCGGTCTAATGGGAAACGGTATAGCGCAGGTTTCTGCTCAAGCCGGGTACGATGTTGTAGTCAGGGAAATATCCCGGGAGCTTCTTGATAAGGGGATCAAAAGGATTGAAAGGATGCTGACCGGTGCCCTCGAGAAGGGTAAGATTACCGAGAAAGACAAAGAAGAGACGCTTTCTAAGATAACACCCACACTCGATATCAATGACCTCACTGACTGCGATCTTATCATCGAAGCCGTCACCGAGGATATCGATTTGAAGAAGAGGCTCTTCGAGGAGCTGGATGAGATCTGCCCCGCTGATACAATCTTCACAAGCAACACATCCTCCATTAAGATCTCACTCATGGCAGAGAAGCTTAAACGCAGGGATAAGGTCCTGGGCCTTCACTTCTTCAATCCGGTACCCATCATGAAGCTAGTCGAAATAGTGAAGCCCGATACGGCCGGTGAAGAGGCATACGTAACCTGCAAAGAGTTTGTAGAATCTCTCGGGAAGGTGCCAATCACGTGCAAAGACACGACCGGATTCGTTGTCAACCGTCTTCTTGTCCCATATCTGCTCGATGCCATCAGAACCCTCGAAGAGGGTATAGCAACGGCAGAGGACATAGACACAGGGATGAAACTGGGCTGCGGTCATCCGATGGGCCCGCTAACACTTCTCGATTTCGTGGGACTTGATACCACGCTTGCGATTTCCCATATCATGTTCAAGGAGTGGGGTCTGCCGCAGTACTCACCGCCAAAGCTCCTCGAGGACAAGGTCAGGGCAGGGGAGGTGGGGAGAAAGTCCGGGAAGGGATTCTACGACTACTCGAGGTGATGCAGCGGTGAACATGATGGAGGAAGGACAGACCTCACCTGGAATCTGTGATCATAGTGGAGCGAAATAGCCACTTTAGAAAGGGTGGGTGATGACGGTCGAAATCGAATTGCTTTCGGGGAATGAAGCCATTGCCAGAGGAGCATACGAAGCAGGCATAGGCTTCGCGGTCGGCTACCCGGGCACCCCCAGCACTGAGATCCTCGAGAACATCGCCACCTACGATGAGATAAGATCACAGTGGGCGCCGAATGAGAAGGTGGCCCTGGATGTAGCCGCCGGCGCTTCTCTCGGAGGGATGAGAGTGCTCGTATCCTCGAAGCATGTTGGTCTGAACGTCGCCTCCGACACACTGATGGTTCTTCCATACAGTGAGTTGAGCGGCGGGCTTGTTATCATTTCCGCGGATGATCCCGGTATGTATAGCTCCCAGAACGAGCAGGACAACCGCTACCTTGCGAGATTCGCCAAAGTCCCGATGCTTGAACCATCAGATGCCCAGGAGGCCAAGGATCTGGTCGCCGTGGCGATGGAGATCTCAGAGCGGTTCAGAACGCCGGTTATCCTGAGGACGACAATGAGGATCGCTCACACGAAATGCAGGGTCAGCCTCGGGGAGAGAAAGGAGGCCCAGCTCAACCCCCTGAGTCTGAACCCGGAGGATCACGTTATTCCCATTTACGCCAAGCGCAGGAGGCCGGAGCTTGAGAAGAGAATGGCACAGCTCGAGCGTTTCAGCGATGACCTCGAATTGAACAGGATCGAAGAGGGAAACGGCGATGTCGGCGTCATCACCAGCGGTATATCATATCAGTATGCAAAGGAGGTCTTCCCTGAAGAATCATTCCTCAAGCTTACAATGACGAATCCTCTTCCAAGGACAAGGATAACCGAATTCGCCCAGAGGTTCGGGAAGGTATACGTCGTCGAAGAGCTCGAACCCTTCATCGAGGAGCAGATGAGATCCTGGGGGATACAGCACATCCAGGGGAAAAGCAGCGTCCCCAAAATGGGTGAACTCTCACCGGATGCACTCAGGAAAGCCTTCCTCGCCGAAGCTCCATTGGATCGGCCAGCCGTGGATGTCCCCATTCCTCCCAGGCCACCTGCCCTCTGTCCGGGATGTCCCCACACGGGCGTTTTCTATGCCATCAAGAAACTCAAGCTCAAGGCAACCGGAGACATCGGGTGCTACACTCTGGGTGCACTGCCACCTCTCGAGTCGCTCGATACCACGTTCTGCATGGGGGCCAGTATCGGAAACGCCTTCGGGCTGGAGATCGCGAGGGGCTACGAACTCTCGGGAAAACTCGTTGCAGTCATCGGCGATTCGACTTTCATCCACGCTGGCATCCCCGGCTTGATCGACGTGGTATACAACGGCGGGGCTAGCACACTTATAATATGTGACAACAGGACAACAGGCATGACGGGGCACCAGGACCACCCTGGAACAGGAAGGAATCTGAAGGGAAAGAAGGCCAAAGAGATTGATCTTGCCAGGCTTGTGAGAGCACTCGGGATTCGACTCGTCCGCACCGTGGATCCTTATGACCTTTCCGATATTGTTGCGGCGATAAAAGATTTCATATCACAAAATGAGCCGTCCGTTATCATATCCAGGCGCCGCTGCGCCCTTCTGCCCGAGGCGAGAGAGGAAGAAGGTCCTCCGTATTTCGTTAAAGACGCACTCTGCGTTGCCTGTGGACTCTGTCTCAAGCTCGGGTGCCCTGCAATTCTCGATACAGGAGACAACCCTCTTATATTGGAAGATTACTGTGTAGGGTGCAGTCTATGTGCACAGGTGTGTCCGAAGGAAGCAATAGATGTTTTGGAAGGCTCGGAGAAAAGGTAAGTCGAACACGTGAGCAGCAATGTGACTTCCATACTTGTCGCTGGAGTCGGGGGGCAGGGCGTCGTACTGTCATCGGAGATAATCGCAAGGGCGGCGATGCTGTCGGGATTCGATGTAAAGAAGACGGAAGTTCATGGCGTCGCCCAGAGGGGGGGTACTGTTATAAGCCATGTACGATTCGGCGACATGGTCTTCTCACCGCTGGCCCCGGTGGGAAGCGTGGATATTCTGATGGCTTACGAGAAGCTGGAAGGACTGCGGTTCTCCCACTATCTTAAAGCTGGTGGAGATGTTATATTCAATGAGGAACAGATAGTGCCTACCAGATACATAGGGGAGAAGATCCCGTACCCGTCTGGCATTGAAGAGATGATGCGTAATATGGGATACGAATTGCACACAATAGATAGCAGGAATATTGCACAGGCGGCCGGCTCACGAAGAGCCTTCAACGTAGTCATGCTAGGTGCATTGTCCCGGCTGCTCGATCTGGAAAAATCTTATTGGAAGCGGGCGGTGAGGGATTCGCTTCCTGAAAGGCTACACGATTTAAATCTTAAGGCCTTTGAGATGGGCAGGACTGCTCTGGTCCGATCGAGATGAAAATTGCCCTCTGTCAAATCAATCCCACAATAGGTGATTTCGAGGGGAACATACGGAGTATCCTCGGAAACGCCGAAAAGGCTCGCAGAAACGGTGCTCGCCTTGCCATATTCCCCGAGCTAGCCATCACAGGATACCCGCCCCGGGACCTCCTTTTGAGGTCAGATTTCATAGAGGAGGCGGTGAGATCCCTCGAGGATCTGGCCAGTCGGATCAGGGGTGTAGAAGTTGTAGTGGGCTGCATAGAGCCGAACAAGACTGGTGTTGGAAAGCTTCTTTTCAATGTAGCGGCTTTCATATCCGGTTCCAAGGTCGCGGCCATCTACAGGAAATGCCTGCTTCCGACCTATGACGTGTTCGATGAGAACAGGTACTTCGAGCCTTCCAGCCGGGGGCTTGTCATCGAGGTGAAGCGAAAGAGATTCGGATTATCGATATGTGAGGATGCCTGGAATGATGTGGACTTCTGGCCGAGGCCGCTATATCACACGAACCCCATCGAAAACCTAATAGAAGACAATGCGGATATCATCGTGAACATATCGGCTTCGCCTTACTCGAGAGGCAAGGAGCAGCTCAGGTTCAGGATGATGGCACATCAGGCGAAGAAATATTCCACACCGATACTTCACGTGAATCAGGTAGGGGGCAATGACGAGCTCATATTCGGTGGGAACAGCCTCGTAATCGGCCGCGATGGCACTCTCATCGAGCGTGGGAAAGCATTCGAAGAGGATTTCCTTATCGTGGACGATGAAAAGTTGGAGAATGGCAGTCCGGAAATGGATGAGGATGGCATTGTTTCGGTATACCGGGCTCTCAATCTTGGATTGAAGGATTACCTCACCAAGTGCGGATTCACCCAGGTTGTCATCGGTCTCTCAGGAGGTATCGATTCCGCAGTGACTGCTGCGATAGCGCGTTTCGCCGTCGGATCCGGAAACGTACTTGCAGTGACCATGCCCTCGCGTTACTCCTCTGTTGGAAGTCTCAGGGATTCGCGGGAACTCTCGAGGAATCTCGGTATCCGCCTTCTCGAAATACCGATTGACAGAATCTTCCAGGGATACCTCGACGAACTCTCCGACGTATTCAAGGAAATCCCCGAAGATGTCACCGAGGAGAACATACAGGCCCGTATCAGAGGAAACATCCTCATGGCTCTCTCAAACAAATTCGGATACCTGGTGCTCTCAACGGGGAACAAATCGGAACTCGCAACAGGTTACTGCACGCTCTACGGAGACATGTCGGGAGGACTGGCCGTTCTTTCAGATGTGCCGAAGACGGTGGTTTATGATATAGCTAAGCACATCAATTCAGAATACGGTGCGATCATTCCTGATTCGATCATGCAAAAGGTTCCGAGTGCCGAACTCAAGCCGGATCAGACGGATCTGGACATGCTTCCTTCATATGAAATCCTCGATGCAATTCTTGCGGCTTACATCGAAGGAAACAAGACTGCCAGTGAGATTGCCAAGATGGGTTACGATGCTGAACTCGTTGGCGAGATCCTTCACATGGTGAACAGAAATGAATACAAGAGAAGACAGGCTCCCCCCGGCCTGAAGCTTTCTCCTCAAGCCTTCGGAACCGGCTGGAGGATGCCAATCGCCCAGCGTTTCAATCCGCAGTAGAAAGGCAGCGCTTTTATAGCTTGTTTCCTGCTTTCACGGCTCGTATCACCGCCTCCGCCACAACGTCCGCAGCAGCCGCACCTACGGCAGAGACATCCGCTTTTTTCCTCCCCGTGGAGAGCGAGAAGATGACATCCCCATCGACCATGGTGTGAACCGGTCTTATGGTCCTCGCCAGACCGTCATGCGCCATCTGTGCCACCTTTATCGCACCCTCTTTGTCCAGCCTGGCGTCCGTCGCCACAACGGCCAGGGTCGTGTTGAAGAATCCTGAGAGGGTGGGCCCGGGACCTTTCTCTTTGAGGAGCCTCAGTGTATCTTCGAAGCGTTTGCCATCCTCGGACAAGGTTCCGGCGATGATGTGGCCACAGGAGGGGTCGATCACATCTCCGAAAGAGTTCACTACGGCGAGGGCTCCAATCGAAGCATTTCCAAAAATCCTCTCCGACCATGTTCCCACGCCGCCTCTCATGCACCTCGAATGTCCAAAGTACTTTCCCACCGTGGCTCCCGTGCCGGCGCCGACAAGCCCCTCCGCCACCGGCCCACTCGTCGCGGCGGCGCAGGCCTTTTTCGCCATTGCCTTTCCGGGTCTCACACGGGGGTCCCCCTCGGCGAGATCGAAGATAACCGCCTGCGGCACTATTGGGATTCTCGCCACCTTAACATCCAGGCCCGATCCCATCTCTTCGAGGTATTCCTGAACGCCACTGGATGCTTCAAGGCCCATAGAGCTCCCCCCGGAGAGGACCACTCCGTGAACTATGTTCACGAGACGTACTGGGCTCAGCAGATCTGTCTCACGCGTTCCTGGTGCGGACCCTCTCACATCAACACCGCCCACGGCGCCATCGGGGCAAAGGATGACCGTCACACCGGTCTTCGCTCGCCTATGCTGGGCATGGCCCACCGTTATTCCTGGCACATCCGTGATGCTTCCCATAAGAAATCCCTCGCGTATTCGTTTCACCCTTTCAAAAGCCGAGCTCTTGTCTCTCAAAGGAGTGACGATTCCTGGCCGACCTTATCTTTTCCATAAAACTTACTGCTTACTGCATGGTATCATGCTGTGTGTTCTTCTATAGGGCAATATCCCCAAATCATATCAGGAGCTCTCTTTTTCACTCTTCGACACGTATTAATAATACAGTATGGCAGGGGTGTTTTTCAATCCCGCTTCGAATCCACTACATTAAGAGGAAGCTCCTCTCAGTGACACATGCCACAGCACCTATGAGTGTGACGCGCAGCTTGCATGTGTGTGGCAATCCCAGGTGTAGGAGGTACAGGGAAGAGGGAGGATGGTACGGTCCATTGCTCCTTCTCAGCGTTCTCATCTTTTTGCCTCACACGGATTCCTTGAGCGCCTACACCTCGGAAAACGTGTTCCTTGTCACCATCGATGGGATACGTGACCAGGAGGCATTCGAGTATGGATTTGAGCCGGGGGAGACCGAACATCCGTATTTGCCTTTCATCTGGAACGAGCTGAAGCCTCAGGGAACAGCCTTCATGGAGATGTACAATGTATTCTGCACCTTCACTTCTCCCGGGCATGCAACAATTCTTACCGGGGCCTGGCAGATGTTCCCGAATCACGCCAGCCAAGGCGAGTGGTTTCAGACCAGAGCTTGGTCTCCCACCATATTCGAGTATTCTAGGAAGCAGCTCGGGCTATCACAATCTGAAACGTGGTGTGTGGTGGGGAAGAAAAACTGTCTGGAAAGCGACTGGAGCATCCATCCCGCCTATGGCGAGGATTACGGCGCGAATCTACTCCATGAACCATCGGGACAGATAACCCTCGACACCGACTCCCTCACAGTCGATGGATTGATGGGGGTGCTCGATGCTGACCAACCGTCCATGGTCTTCGTGAATCTTCAGGGAACAGATGCGCTTGGCCATTATGGAGATTATGACTTATACCTCGAAGCTATCCAGCTTGCCGACAGAGCAGTCGAGAGAATATGGAGCCGTATCCAGAATGACCCGCACTACAGCAGTAACACCACTCTCATAGTCACCACAGACCATGGCAGGCACGATGACAGTCACGGTGGGTTCTCGAGCCATGGAGGAATATGTCACGGCTGCCAGCACATAATGTGCCTGATCGTTGGCCCGGATACGCCGTCTGGAGTCGAGGTAACCCGGCGTACTTTTCAAATAGACATTGCACCGACGATCGGAGAACTCATCGGTTTCGATGTTCCTTATGCAGATGGACAGGTACTGGACGAAGCAGTCACAGGGTATGATGGCCCTGACCGCTTCATTGTGAAGGATCCGGCAACTGATGTATACGAAGGGATGGTGTTCGTCACGTGGTCCGACAACAGCACCGGAAGCGATGAGGTATATTTCCTGGCATCCTTCGACGGTGGGAATACATTCGGTGATACAGTTCAGCTGAGCTCGAGTCAGGCTGCGGCAATCCAGCCCGATATCACAGCCGATGCCGTTGGAGTGCACGTCGTCTGGCTCGACTTTCGTCAGGGAATCTGGGAACTCTATTACAGAAGGAGTGAAGATTATGGGATCACATGGGATCCCGAACAGAGGCTTGCCGCGAACATCGAGGAGGATGAGAATGGCCAGGGCCATGCCATGATGTGGGAGCCTTTCATTTTGAGCGAGCTGGGTGGAAGCATGATTACCGTCTCTGCCCAGCCGATAAGTATCGGGGCGCTGCTCTCCTACGATGGAGGCGATACGTGGGAGTTCGAGCTTATAGACAATTCGGCCTTTTTCCCCGTCAACGTGAACGGATGCCGTCTGTCGGCTATGGCCGGCGTAACATGGTGCGATCAGGCTGCGGAAGGAGATAGAAATTGGGATGTCTACTATAAACTAAGCGGCGTCCTGGGAAAAAACTGGAATGTATTGAGACAGCTGAGCTCAAACCCATCTTACTCCATACAGCCCAACGTCGACTCCAACGGCAATAAGCGTCTCGGAGTCGCATGGGCCGACAACGAGTTTGGCTCGTTCAGAATTTTCTTCCGCAAGAGCCATAACAAGGGCAAGAAATGGTTTGGCAGAAACGTGGTTTCATACGGTTCTGGCGGTAGCTGGCAGCCTGACCTTGCCTGGGACAGGAGCGCCGGAGATAATGTCCACCTGGTCTGGACAGACTATCGTGACGGGAATGGCGAGCTTTACTATCGTCTCTATAACGGCAGCACGTGGTCTGACGAGGAGAGGCTCACGTTCACCGAAGGTTCCGTCAACCTTCCCAGCTTCGCAGTCGATGAATACGGGAACACTTTCATGGTCTGGGAAGAGCGAACCGCTTCAGGCAGCCGTATGCAAATGGGGAACATGATTTCACCATAGGCTGCCATGGATGACCGAAAAAGTTAAAAGAGCATCTCGAGCGAAGGCGGAGATTCACTGCGCAAGAGCAATTACGGCCTTCTGATAGGCGGTGTGGGGAGAGACCTCCTTTTAAATCGCTGATTCAGTGATAGATGAGTGCATCTATCGAGAGGAGCAGCAGAACGAGGAGTGCGTATACATTCACCTCCAGGATAGTGGTCCTAAGGGATGGGGATTTTCCTTTATCTTTCAAAAAAAACGCCGTTTCGAAGGCGAGCCACAGTGCTGCTGCCACAAGGCAGAGCAGGATGAAGCGCGAACTGACCGCCAAATACACCGGCAGTGATAGAGAGGTGACCACGGTTGCAAGTATCCATATCGATAATATCCTTCGCAGCTGAGCTACTGAGAAAACCTCTGTCACCACTGGAAGCCCTGCCTTCTCATACTCATCACGGTAGCGCAGAAGGATGAGCAGGAAATGAGGAATCTGCCAGATGAACAGGAAGAAGGAGAGGGCAAGAATGCTGGGGTCATAGAGGCTTCCCCCGCCGGCCGACCAGCCGGCTGCGGGTGGTAGCGCCCCGATCACCGCACCGGGCAGGAATGAAAAGGCATTTTTCCTCTTGAGGTAGGTATAAAAGAGATTATACATGAAAAGGGCCGAGAGACCGAGTAAAAGTACTGTTGTATTCGTACAGAAAAACAGGACAGCACAACCTGAGAGGATCAACATGATCGAGATGATCAGAGCATCTCCCGGCCCGATCACGCCAGCAGCGATCGGTCTCCTCCTCGTCCTCTCCATCAACATGTCGATTTCTCTGTCCTGATACTGGTTCAGTGCCACAGATCCGCAGGACAGCAGGAACATGCCGACTGCCACCCCAGCCATCCCCTCCGTAGAGCCGGATGATGCGATAACGAATCCTGTCACTGTGGAGAGGGTGATGAGCAGCCCTATCCTGACTTTGGTCAACTGCAGAAAAAACTTGAGCGGCTGCATGAACATGGTACTGCCCTATTCAAGACCCTTCAAATATCGTATGATTTCTTCAAGCTCCTCGGCAGTGAGCATTCCAGCCATAGGCGGCATTACCGGTTGGTATCCTTTGACTACTTCCGCGCCGGGATCGATTATCGACCTGCGCAGATATTCTTCGTCGACGACGATCTCCCTTTCCATCTCCCCGACAATCACGGTGGTCCTATTCCCAAATATGCCCTTAAAAGTCGGACCTACGATGTGAGTTCCATCGGTGCTGTGACATGCGATGCACCCCTTCGCCTGGATGAGTTGTAGACCGACTTTCTCCTCTTGAGTCACCTCCGAAACCCCGGGCTCCTCTCTTTCATACCAGGCCTCAAATTCATCCACCGGCATGACTACCACTTTTGAGAGCATGGATGCGTGTCTCAGTCCGCAGTATTCAGTGCAAAAGAGGTCGAAGGAGCCGGGTACGGTTGGGGTGAACCAGAGGTGTGTCTCCAATCCGGGCACCGCATCCTCTTTTATCCTGAATGCCGGAACATAGAGGCTGTGGATTACATCCTGGGAAGACAGGGCAAGCTTCACCGGCCTGTCCAGAGGAACGTATAGTGTGTCGGTGGACTTGCCATTATCATATTCGAAGAGCCATGACCACATTCTGGCTGTCACCTTCACAAGCATGGTGTCCTTTGGAACGTCCCTCATCAGCTGAAATCCGTGCCATCCGTAGTAAAACATTACCAATGCCAGGATTGTTGGAACGATCGTCCATATAGTTTCAAGCAGCAGATTCCCGCTAACCTGGGATGGTTTAGGATTCCTTCTCCGGCTATATCTGATCACGAAATAGACCATCGCGAAGGTGATTACGACGAGAAGAACCACAGATATGGAAAGGATGACCAGAAAGGCCATATCAACTCTTTCAGCTATGTTCGAAGCGCCACCAAACATCTCTTACTTTCACCTGAATGCGATATCAAAAAAGGTTAAGCCGATGATGATCGTTATAGTTGCAATCGCTATAAACAACAAGATCTTGAAAAGTCCTTCCTCATACTTCAGGTGCATGAAGTAGTAAAGGACGAGGCCCGATTTGACCGATGCGATGGTCAGAGCCGCGATAATGTTCATTTTTCCAAGATCAATGCCAGCAACCGTTACCGTTATGGCTGTGAAAATAACGAGGCCGATCCAGACGCACACGTATGTCATGAATCTCACATCGTGCTTACGTATAGCTCTTTGTTCCAAGAGTTCCCCCTCATGAGATCAAATAAAAGAGTGGAAAGAGATAGATCCATATGATGTCTACCAGATGCCAGTATAGGCCAGAATTTTCAAGTTTCACATAGTCGGTTTCACTGATATTCCCTCTCACAAGAAGGATGAGCATCACCGTGAATACTGCAATACCGATGAAGACATGGAGTCCGTGCAGACCTGTCATCACATAGTATAGCCCATAGAATAAGACTGCCCCTTCGCCTCTCTCAAGTAACTCCGTGGATTTGGGGTAGAGGCCATGTTGTATCTTCGCACCCCACTCGAAGTATTTGTTCAAAAGAAAGATAGAAGCCAGGAGAATGGTGACCACGAGGAAGGCGGCCGAAAGGTCCTTCCTTCCCTTCTGAATTGCCGAGATGGAGACGGCTATGGTCAGACTGCTTGTAAGAAGGACCAGTGTGTTCAGAGTCCCGATTGTGACGTCCAGTTCCTCTGCTGCTTCGTGGAAACTTCCTGTGTGCTGTGAGCGAAGAACTGAATAGATGAGGAACATGCCTCCGAAGAGAAGGATCTCAGTAAGGAGGAAAAGCCACATTCCCACCTTCGATCCGGTGTAATCCTTGTGATGCTCTGCTGTGGTATCCGGGTTTTCATTCACGTAACTGAACACCTTCGTAATCGTACGGTCCACGTTGTATACTGGGGATCTCAGCGAAGTTTTCAATGGGTGGCGGTGATGGGATCTGCCACTCGAGTGTCGTGCCGCCCCAAGGATTGCTCGTTGCCTTCTCACCTCTGGAGAGTGATCTGATAAGGTTAGTCATTATTAGAACCAATCCCAAAAGAAGCACCCAAGATCCAACAGTCGAGATAACGTGCTCCGTCTGGAATTGTGGAAGGTAGTCATAATATCTTCTCGGCATGCCCTTCCAGCCCAGGATGAACATGGGAAAGTAAAGGGTGTTGAAACCTATGAAGAGGATGAGCCAGGCCAGTTTCGCCCACCTCTCTCGGTACATCCTGCCGAACATCTTCGGAAACCAGTGGTGGAGGGCACCGATGAAGGCGAACGCCGTACCTCCGAACATCGTGTAGTGAAAGTGGGCCACTATGAAATAGGTATCATGAAGATGCACATCCGTGGCCAGGGAGGCGTTAACCAGGCCGGTGAATCCGCCAATCGAGAACAGGAAGATGAAAGAGAGGGCATATAAAAGCGGTACTCCAAGCTCTATCGAACCCTTGTAAAGGGTTGCCACCCAGTTGAACACCTTTATTCCACTCGGGACAGCCACAAGGAAAGTGAGCAAAGAGAAAATCCATCTCGCGGTGTCACTCATACCGCTCGTGTACATGTGGTGTCCCCACACCAGGTATCCAACGAATGCGATTGCCAGGCTGGAAAATGCGATTGCCTTGTAGCCGAAGATAGTCTTCCTTGCGAAAACCGGGATTATCTCTGAGATCACTCCCATAGCAGGAATTATCATGACGTAGACAGCGGGGTGTGAGTAGATCCAGAACATGTGCTGGTAAAGCAGCGGGTCGCCGCCAAGGGCAGGATCGAAGAAGCCCACACCAAAAAGCCGCTCGAACATTATCAGAAGCAGGGTGATGCCGACTATAGGGGTTGCCAGAATCTGAATCCAGGCGGTAGCATACAATCCCCAGACGAAGAGGGGCAACCTGAACCATCCCATCCCGGGGGCTCTCATCCTGTGAATGGTGGTGATGAAGTTCAACCCGGTGAGTATGGATGAGAAACCAATCAAGAACGCACCGAAGACGGCGAGGGTCACATTCGTTCCTGTCTTGATCGCATAGGGGGCGTAGAATGTCCATCCGGTGTCCGGCGGTCCTCCGCCAGAGAAAAGGGAGGTGATCGCAACCGCCGCCCCGGCCATGAAGACCCACCACGAGAGGAGATTAATCCTGGGGAAAGCCACGTCTTTCGCACCAATGAGAATCGGCAGGAAGAAATTTCCGAATACGGCCGGTAGCCCCGGAATAATAAAAAGGAAAATCATTATCACGCCATGCAGAGTGAAGAGTGCGTTATAATTCTGGGCTGATACAATGGTCTCCCCGGGCGAGAGTTGCTCCAGCCTCATAAGGATGCCCAGCAGAACACCCACTGAGAAAAAAGAAAGCATGGATGTGAGGTAAAGTAGTCCTATCCTCTTGTGGTTAGTGGAGAAGATCCAGGAGAGGAGGCCGCCGTATTTCCCGCGTTCCTGGTAGAAACTCACTGCCGGGTAAGCGGCATCTGCCTTTTCAACCATGGTCATCTCCCCGTCTGGAGATTACTTCTCTTCCCACCCAGTATGAGGTAAGCGAGAAATGCTGCGGCAAAGAAAAGGATAACTGTCCCGCTCACCTTGAGGATGTTGAAGACGTATCTCCTGCCCTGAGGATCATAGCTGAAGCAGTAGAGTAGTACTCTGCTTATCGTAGGTCCGGTCTTTCCCTCAGAGGCTTCGAGGATGGCCATCTTCACTTCGAAAGGCAGAAAGGTAATGCCATAGATATAGCGTGCTATCTTGCCTTCGGGTGAAAGTACGGTTAATGCTGCGGTATGCAAAAATTCTGTTCCTTCCCTTTTGTATCTGAAACCTACGGCATCGGTGAGTCTGACTATCTGAGCACTATCGCCGGTGAGGAATTTCCATCCCTCTTGTGGAAAGCTCAGATCACCCAGCGTTGCCATGTAGTTCTTCTTTTTCTCCGCAGCGAGTGATGGAGTTTCACTCGGATCGAAGCTTATCGTGAGCACGGA
>JBHIFB010000075.1:0-14848 GCA_046760905.1 Candidatus Glassiibacteriota bacterium
GGAGCCCTGAATCCGGTCAATCCGCATGCCGAAACAAAAGGAACACTGCCCTGATAACCCGCCTGCGAGCCACATGCGGGTAAATGCGAAACGCCCGAGTGAAAGGACTCGGAGCCCTGAATCCGGTCAATCCGCATGCCGAAACAAAAGGAACACTGCCCTGATCCCCCGCTTGACTTGAGAGTGATTTTGAGATAAAATAGCATCAAATGTGGCAAGGAGGCATTCATGTCAAAGAGGCTACTTTTTCAAACATTCTTTTTCTCAGCTATACTCGCTTTCACATGTTCAAAGTCAGCTTTTTCCAGCGACTCACGCTGGGAACTTCTAAGTGCCGACAAGGTAGATGATGTGATCGGGATGGAGAAAGCCGGAGATCTCGGCTCACGAGAAGGGGAGATCCCACCCGTTCCTTTATTTCCCCCTCCCATCGTCACGAACAAAATAGACATTCTCTGTGTCATCATGAGAAACATAGACGCTGACTATTATGATGCCGAAGGGAACCTGCAGCACGAAACTTCTTCGATGTACAACTTCGATGTCAGCATGATCGAGCTGCAGTTTCAGAAATTTGCAGATACCGTGTACCATTACTCAGGCGGATGGCTCGAGATCACCACGGATGTACTCATCATAGATGAGCCCATCACCGAGATATCGGGAAACGGCAGCTCCGGTTACCACGTCAATGCGGATGACATGGCATGGGCTTATGAAGACTACATCGATTTCGGCAGGTATGATACGGTGATGCTTTACTGGAAGCCGATTGAGATACCCACGGGAGGGATATGGGGCCTTGCGTGGTGGTACTACCAGGGAACCACGCCTGAGGGGGAGGCCTGGGGGGCTGAAATACAACCAACCCAGGGGGCGGCATATATAAACTGCTTCTATTACTCCAGCCTCAGTTACATGCACTGGGAGCTAAACCTCCATGAGTGGCTCCATCACCTCAACGCCCTCATGTACTATAAGGCAGGCTTTCCAGATGAAATGGTCCCCGACTCCCACTACGATGACGATCCAGACTGGGACCCGGAAGGGCACTCCTCTATGGACTACTACGTCCACATACTGGTTGATCACATGACTCCTCTCCTCTATGCCTCGGCTGAAGTCATCGACATGTCGGATGCTCCATATTACCGGGACTGGCTTGTTCTCGGACCCTTTGAGAACGAGGGCGATTCTGGTCTTACAGTCGATTTCATTGGTGAGGAAACAATACTTCCACGCGAGGGGATGGAGAGCGGGGGATTCACATGGGAAGCTCTGAACAGCAGCGGTGACTACATAGATTTTATCGAGCACTGGGGTTTTCAAGACCAGAAAGTGGCATACGTACACACTTACGTGCGCAGTCCTTCTGCCAGACCTGCCCGGATATGGACGGGGTCCAACGACGGGATCAGGATATGGCTGAACGGGAATCTCGTCCGCGACACCCACGTCCACAGGAGGGCAAGAGCGGATGCCGAAGAGACGACGGTGCTGTTTCTGAAAGGTTGGAACAGGTTGCTCATCAAGGTGGAAGACGTGGCCGGCTACGACTGGGGGTTCTACTGCAGGGTGTTCGGATTCTTCGGAGGCGTGCTAGAAGGATTCCAGCGAAGGCTCGATCCACCACCACTCCATTATTTCGAGGCAGATCAGGCTCCATAGAAAGCCTCCTGTCTCTTTCCATGTAACACTTGAATCGTAAATCTGTCAACCGATTCACTCCCAATATACGAAGCCTTTGCACATCCTAAACTTAAAGTCTATTGACGACCGCGACGATCACATCTATCTTAAATCACGGGGATGAATCCAGATGAAATCCACACTCGTTATCGCATCGGCCCTTCTATTTTCAATCGCCTCGTGTGCGAGGATTCCCCTCATCTCCCCACCAGATCCGCTTTACAGGGAGCTCGCTGAATCTTTCGAGAATTACGATGCTTCGGTCCTGATTGGCAGAACAATCGTTATCGATCCTGGTCATGGGGGGAGATTCGACGGTGCGATAGGAAGAAGGAAAACGAGAGAGGCCGATGTGAACCTGGGTGTTGCTCTCCAGCTCGAGAGGATGCTGAACAATTGTGGCGCGAATGTCATTCTCACAAGAAGCGGTGATAGCGACCTTCTGGATCAGGATGAGGAAGTGAGCGCCAAGAAGGACCTGAGTGAGCGGGTGAGGATGTCGAACGAGATGGAAGCCGATCTGTTCATTTCCATCCACCATAACAGCACAGCCTCGGGTGATCGCGATTACAACGCCATAGAAACCTATTATCGCATGGAGGACGACGGGCCTTCACTTGATGCAGCAAGATACATCCACAAACACATGGTGAGAAATCTCGGTATACCCGACAATTCGCTCATCCCCGGTAATTACTTCGTGTTGAGAAACAACGAAAATCCTTCCTTGCTCGGAGAGGCGTCCTATATATCAAATCCTAAGGTTGAGAAAAAGATCAGAAAGAGGGAAAAACAGCTGCTCGAGGCGAGGGCTTACCTCTTTGGAATAATCGACTATTTCTCCAGGGGTGTACCGGATGTCCACATTGTTATGCCGGCAGAAGGAGACACTCTTCACAGTGCCTTCCCTCTGATCCAGGCCCTTCTGGAGCCTGGTATCGGCGGAGAGAGTGTTGATCCATCCACGATAGATGTCGCAATCGATGGCAAGCCATCGGAATGGACCTACGATGAGTCGAATTCGAACCTGAGAGTAATCCCGACGGCACCTCTTGCACCTGGTCCTCACAAGCTTCAGGTATCGTTTCGAAACAGGATGGGTAATTCTTCGAAGAGGCGGAAAGTCGGATTCGTCACCCTCACTGAACCCGCTTTGATCCTGACTCGAACCCTGCCGCATCGAATCTCAGCCGGATCGAGGACCCCCTTCCTTCTGGAGGTGAAGGTGATGGACCGGTATGGGAATCCGGTGTCAGATCAAACGGAGGTAGGCGTCAGCCTTCCACGCGGTCTCGTGGGCCCGGACACAGCTCACACCCAAAACGGCGTTGCTAACTTCTACCTCACCGCAGACAGGGTTGGGAAGTTTACGGGAAGAGTCTCCTGTGGCGGAGTTTCTAAATCCTTCATGCTAAATGCCTACCGGGGCCCCTTCCTTCCGCTCACTGTCAGGTTCATCGATGCCGACCTCGGCGTCCCACTCCAGGGAGTGAAGGTCTCGATAGACGGCGAGCTAGCCCTTATCTCCAACAGGGATGGATACGTTTTAACCGAAGGGCTTCCCCGGGGAGAGCATAGGATCATCGCCTCCAAGAATGGCTACAAGCCATACAGAGGAATCATAAACACGGACGAGAGGGGTACAAATAGCGGACTCAGGGTGTTCATGATGGAGCCGGTGCACGGAGGCGTGCTCATAGGGAAGAGGATAGTCATTGATTCTGAAGGAGGCGGTGAGACTACCGGGGCCACAGGTCTGCATGGAACAAGATCAATCGATCTTAACATCAGAGTGGCACGCTACCTGTCAGATTATCTGCAAAAGGCCGGGGCAGAGGTGTACATGACAAGGACGGGCGATGAAAGTATCACTTCTCTCAGCAGAATCTCACTCGCAAATAGAGTTGAGCCGGACTATTACATCGCAATCAGACACGAAGCAAGGAGTGAAGAGGGAATCGTTGCCTACATTGCTCATTACGGAACATCCGCATCGGGAAGAGCGCTCGCCGAATCTATCGCCTCGGAATGGTCCGCTGTCATGGAAGAAGCCCCGGACATCAGGGTAGAGTACTCGTTCGTCCTCCGACACACTCCTTGCCCGGCTGTCGCTGTGATGTGCCAGGACATAGGAACACCCCAGCGGGAGGAGGCGACCTACTTCGGTGGATATGGTCTGAGAGAATCGTACTCGATATACGCCGGAATACTTCGCCATTTACTAGGTACCAAGACGGATTCACTCGATACTATACATGGAGCGGTGCGTCTCGAGGGCATAGAAAATTCAACGGTTGTCCTCGAGATGGATGATTGGCTCCCGATCGGTTGCGATGAGAGCGGCCATTTCACAGCGAGATACGTCCCTCCGGGGGAACACCTCTTCGAACTCATCTCCCCCGCTCGTTCGAGGAATGCCTGGTGGGTGAACACAGAGCAGCTCACAGAGTCACCCTTCATACTCCCACCCTGATGAAAATCACCTCTATATTAACTTAACAGGTCTATGTTCCCCCTCTTCTGAAAGAATACCTGGACTATCATGAGAATCTCCGTTTTGTAAGCATGTTCGTCAAACCATGATCAGCGCATAGACCGATGAATGATCGATGCTGAAACGCACCGTTACCCGCTTTTTCTTCACCTCCAGAGTGTGCGGGATCACTTCTGTCAGACCACCCGGTGAGATCCATACCACTCTGATTCTCTCCAGCTGGTCATTGCCCAACTCCTTCGCATTCAGCTTGAACTCCACCGTTACAGGAATGAGGAAGTCAAATCCACTCGGGTCCAGTAGAACGGCATAGATTGATTTGTCGGCACAGACTTCTACCAAGGCTTTTTCAATGACTGTCCCTGCGGGGAAGTCGAGCTTCGCGAAGTGTACCTTCACTTTTCTGGACTTGTCGGGGACAAGCATTGCTTCCTTGCACTTGTTTCCGCCGGCAAGCTGCTCCTCATCCGGCAGGTTGAGAAACTCTAGCGAGGCAACCTGATAGGATGTACCGTTGCAAGACAGGGGATTTTTGCTTCCGGTTCCGCATGTGGTGAGAAGTAAGATTGATAAAGCCGCGAGGATTATACCTGTCTGTCTCCAAGCCTCTGGATGAAACATAATTACTACCCTCCCTTTCGAGACAGCCATCATACCATGAGGCCCGGAGTGAGCTTGGGGCTCGTGCAAATCTTTCAGAAATGCAAGGTGTGTGCCATAGGCGTGACTTGAGAGTGTGTACAGAGGGCCTAGTTACCTGTTGATACGCAATGAGTTGCATAGATGGAAACCGGCACTGACACAACGCTAATCGCGGGTTTGTAGTATCCTGTCAATTTTTTGCGGGGTTCAATGAAACGAAAAAGACTGGCGGCGTAACCTTGACGTCCATGCCTCCCACCTATTAAAATAGCTCTTAAGACTCTGATATCCTGAGGGCTGCGAGCGTGTAGCAACCTGAGTTCCCTCACCTCGGGTCCTGTTTCACCAGAACCGCGGGCAATCGCTCAGTCGATGGAATGATCAATCAACGAGGTGACCGAAATGCATAACCCGCTTCTACGATTCATCCTGGCTGTGCTCACTTTGATGCCGGCCGGGGCCCATTCCACAGAGGTCACAGGGGATTGGGTGGCGAAACGCATGTCCGATCGTGATACCGGCAGCGATTCCCGGGTCGAGATGAGAATGGAGCTCATAGACTCAAGGGGCAGGATCACCAACAGGGATCTGTTCATGGTCCGGAAGGAATTTGATGGAATGCACAGGATGCTAATCCGGTTTACCCGACCCGCCGACATCCGGGGGACCTCGTTTCTTGTCTGGGAACATGAGGCCGAGGAGGATGAGCGTTTCCTGTACCTGCCTGCACTGGGCAGAACACGACGCATCACGTCTGCGGAGAAGACCGATAGCTTCGCCGGTACCGATTTCACTTACGAGGACATCTCCGGTCTGGAATATGAAGACTTCACATACAGGCTCCTCGGCGATTCGACAATCACAACTGGAGAAGAATGTTATATCCTCGAGTCGGTGCCGAAGAAAAGCGGCGCCGATTACGCCAGGAGCTTAGCACTGGTAGACAAGGAAAGCTTTCTCCCAATGAGCTCGGACTATATCGATTCGAGAGGCAGGACCATCAGACATTTCAGCCTCATCCGCAAGGAAAAGATCGAAGGCATCTGGACCATGACTGAGATGACGATGGATGACCTTGAAAACAATCACCGGACACACATAGTCACCACATCGGTTAGGTACAACCAGGGGATCGAGGATCGGATGTTCACTCGCCGGGAACTGGAAAGAGGGGCGCAGTAGTGGAAGTCTTTGCAGTTTTCCTGTACAGGACACGACACTTCTGGGTTTCCATCCTCATTATACTTACCGTCTTCTTCTCCTTTCACACCGAAGGGCTCAGACTAGATAACACACTGTCGAGCTGGTTTCCCGAAGACGACGAGAGCTATCGGCTTTATCAGGAATTCCAGGATGAATTCTCCGGAAACCGGAACCTGCTCATCGCCATCGAGGCAGATAACGTATTCGACCCGTCGGTCCTTCGCTACATCGAGGACAAAACGGAGGCGATAGAGGAGGTCGACTATGTGAGACGGGTTTACAGCCTTTCTACGGCAAGCCGCGTGTCGGGCAGTGAAGAGGGGATCGAGGTCAAGTCCCTGCTTCACGGCATGAACGACGGCATGCTCCCCGAAATCAAGGATTACGCCCTGCGAAACGAAATATTCCGTGACGACCTGGTCTCCTCTGATGCCACCCTTACGACTATGCTGATTACCTTCGACGAGGAGAAAGCCGACAGAGAGCGATCGAAACTACTGGGGCGTATACGTGACATCATGGAAGACGGTCTCATCGGGGGCATCAGGCTTTACTACAGCGGGAGTATGGAAATCAGCAAGGAGTATGACCGGTTCACCATGCAGAACCAGCGCTCATTTACCCCTCCTCTGATAGCTCTGATAATCATCTCGATGCTGCTCTTATTCCGGTCTGTCATGAAGTTGTTGATAGTCATGTTCGTCGTAGGAGTAAGTGTCGCCTGGACGATTGGAATCTATTCCCTCATGGGCTACTCGTTCAACGTTATATCAGGCATGCTGATTCCCCTCATCGTAATCCTATCCATTTCGGACTCGATCCACATCCTTGAATACCATGACGAGGTGTCCCGGAAAACCGATGACAGAGAGGCCACATATGTAGACACACTGACTTACATCACGAATCCCTGCCTGGCAACGAGCCTGACCACGGCTTTCGGGCTGCTCTCTCTGACCTCAAGCAAGGTGCCGGCGGTAAGGAGCTTCGGTCTAGGTGCGGCGGTCGGGGTCATCTCGGCGTTTCTGGTTACGATCGTCCTCGTTCCATTCATCCTTTCTGTGATTCCCGCAAGGTACCGAGCGTTCAGGGATTCAGTCTGGATCTACTTTCTGCGAGGCCTTCACCGATACAATAAACGGTATGCCAAAGCATTAATAGCCATGATGATGGCCCTTTTCGTCATGGCTGTTTCAGGAATCACACGTCTTGAAGTCAACACCAACCAGATGGATTTCTTCCATGAGGACAGCCAGATCCGTCGTGCAGCGGAACTTCTGAATTCGCATCTCTCAGGAGTCTTCTCCGTCGAACTCTTTCTCCGAGGAGAGGAAGGCTCAATGACCGAGCCTGTGGTCCTTGAGGCGATGGAGCGTTTCCGGGAGAGGGTACTCTCCTATCCTCTCGTGAAAAAGGTATATTCGCTTGCAGACCAGGTGAAAATGATCAACCGGGAACTTGAAGGTGGAGATCCCGCTGCGTATCGAATCCCCGGCAGCCGTGAACTCATCGCCCAGGAGCTCCTGCTACTCTCCCTCTCGCGGAAAGGCAGGGAGGATCTCCTCAATCTGGTCTCATCGGATTACTCCCGCGGCAGGATCTCTGTGAAAATGCAGTCAATGAGCTCAGACGAGCTCGTCGCAACCTGCCGATGGGTGGATGATGAAGCCAGAAAAATATTTGCTGGAACCGGAGTAACACCCGATCTGACCGGTTCTGGCCAGCTGTTCAGTCACCTTGACAAGTATCTGGTGGAGAGCCAGATCAGAAGTTTCTCGATAGCATTCACAACTGTAATCATCTTCATGTTCATCTTCTTTCGCTCCTGGAAGTATGGTTTGTTGAGCATCCTACCCAATCTTTTCCCCATCGTCCTTGTCCTTGGGATAATGGGAATGACAGGAATCACGCTCAACGTCGCCACCGTTACGGTTTCGAGCGTCGCACTCGGGATCGCTGCCGATGATACCATCCACTTCATTTCGCGCTTCAAAAGGGAGCACCACGAGATGGAAGGTGATCTGATCCCCTCCCTCGAAAGCACCACCCTCAACGTGGGACGTGCCATCGTATCGACCTCACTTATAAATATCGTGGGATTCAGCATACTGATCGTATCGGATTTTGTGCCCACCGTTTATTTCGGCTGCCTTGTCGCACTCACAATGAGTTTCGCGCTCGTCGGGGACCTCGTATTTCTGCCAACGAGCATCATAACATTCAGGGGTGGGAGGGGTTAAGATGCCCTCAGGAAGCATCTGCTGGACAAATCCGGGCCGGGCATATTCGATGGGGAAGATCCTCCTCGTCATCCTCGTTCTCACAATCCAACCGCTTAAGACCTTCGCTCTCGCCCGCCTCTCGCTCTCCGGTGAGGGGCATACCATCGCCACCTATTTTCCGGAAGGCGGCCTGTTCGAGGATCGGGGCCGCATGTACCTGAAAACGACCTTCTCCCCAACCGGTTGGCTCTTTTTCATGGTCTCCGGATACGGCGAGTTCCTGTCTCGGAGCCAAGTCGAAGATGGATCAGCGGCGAATTTCAGGTTGCACGAGACCTACATGGAGCTGCGGGGCAGCTTCGTCGAGCTGAGGGCCGGTTACAGCAACGTTGTGTGGGGGGTGCTAGATGAGATCCAGCCAAGCGATGTGATCAACCCCCTCGATGTGTCATGGTTTTTCTTCGAGGGACGAAGCAAGGCAAGGCTCCCGATACCCCTCCTGGCTGGCCGGTTCTATCTGCCAGAAGACATCAGAGTCGAACTCATCATGGTTCCTTTCTTCGAAAGGGGGCTCTTCGATCAGCTCGGGCAGGACACCTCCCCCTTCAACGTTGAGGCGACACAGATCCCACCCGGCCTGCCGAGGAGGGAAAAGCTCCCGGAGGTGACGCTTCGGGAGATTGAGTACGGGGGGCGCATCTCCTGGACACTCAGGCGAATCGACTTCGACTTCTTCGCATTCCGCGGGAGAGAGGACTTTCCCGTTTATATAATACCTGCTCTTTCGCACCTAACGTATCCGCTCGAGCTTGTGGTCGTCGAGACCTTCCCGAGATTTACTCTGCTCGGGGCTGACCTTGAGACGGTCATCGGGAACTGGGGGCTTCGCCTGGAAGGCGCTTATTTCCCGAGTGATACGTTCCAGCACCCCGTGGGTTACGAAGCGGTGGAGGGAAACAGTTTTCAGGTCGGAATCGGTGCTGACCGAACGTTTTATGATGACTATGTACTGAACGGAGACTTGGTATACCAGCGCCGCCGGGCAGATGGTGATTTCATGGAAAGCCCCGAGGAATTGAATCTCGTGGCGGGCCTCGAGCGTTCGTTTCGCTACGACCTCGACAAGATAAGGTTCTTCGCGGTTTACAATCCTCTTGACCAAACGGTCTTTCTGAGGGGAGGTGGAAGGCACAATCTGTTTTACAACTTCTGGATCGAGCTCTCGGCAGGGGTCTTTCTGGGTTCAGGCAACGACCTGATAGGCCGGTTCGAAGCCGCCGATTTCATCTTCCTCAGGGGGAAGTATTATTTCTGAGAGGCCGGTGGCTTTGTAGCCGCACCTTGCATTCCATACAGCGCCAGCATTCACGGCATGATTTGTTGACACACACCTAATAAGCGGATATTATCCGGATGCCAGGAAAAATTGTGTCAACACAGGTTAAAAAGTCTTCATAGAGGGAGAGGAGCCGATGGATTGGATAGCACAACCCCAGGCATGGATCGCGCTGGCAACTTTGACTGCACTGGAGATCATACTCGGCATCGACAATATCATTTTCATATCAGTAATGTCGGGTAGACTTCCTAGAGGGCGCCGAGGCCGCGCGAGAACCGTTGGACTGGCGCTTGCCATGATCACTCGAATAGCTTTACTCGCTTCCCTGGCATGGCTCTCGGGACTCACGACTGCGCTTTTCACCGCCCTGGGGCATGCGGTCACGGCCAGGGACCTGATCCTTTTTACCGGTGGGCTCTTTCTGCTCGGGAAGGCCACTTTCGAGATCCATCATAACCTGGAGGGTGTCGAGGAAAGGCAAAAACGGCTGCCTTCAGCGACGTTTTTCTCGGTGATCATCCAGATCATGCTGCTCGATATAGTCTTCTCTCTGGACTCGGTAATAACCGCTATCGGCATGGCCGAGCATCTGGCGGTGATGATCATCGCCATCATAATCGCCGTCTGTGTGATGATGGTGGCTGCAGGTCCTATCTCAAATTTCGTAGATGCGCATCCAACGGTGAAGATGCTCGCCCTGAGTTTCCTCCTGCTTGTTGGTATGTCGCTGGTGGCTGAGGGATTCGGTCAGCACATTCCAAAGGGATATATGTACTTCGCCATGAGCTTCTCGGTATTCGTCGAGATGTTAAACCTTCGCATACGGAGAAGGGTTGCTCCGGAGCCTGTGCGCTTGAGGCGACACATGACCCCGGAGGATTGATTTTCTGTATTTTGACACACCATTGTTTTTATGATATAATTTCGATACTGTCTTTGAAGCGAGAACAGTATCCGGAGGCACCGATGAAAAAGACGAATGCGTTTCTATACTCACTGCTTCTTCTCCTCTTCCTAGGCCCATCATTTCTCATCCCGGCCGGTGATTCGAGTGAAATCCCAGATGCCAAATGGCTCGTAGCGATCGAAGCAAAAGAAGGGATCGGTACCGATATTCTGATATCGTCAGGAATAAATGTAGTGAAGAGTATGGGAATAACTTATTTCGCCGTAGCAGGTGAAGCTGATTTAAGGCGGCTAACGGAAATGGGTCTTAACTTTAAGCTGCTCGATGAGAATCCTTACATGAAAGAATACTATGTGGTCCTCTTGAGGCCCGGTGCAGATGGATCAATGCTCAGGCCATACTCGAGGGTACTGACTGTTCAGGGCAGGTACGCGCTCGTCGAATCGAGCAGGGAAGAAATCCTGGAGGCACTCGGCCTCGGCGTCGAGATCGAGAAGCTGCAGCTTGAGACACTCAGGCCGCAGATGGACTGGCCAAGAAAGCCTCCGCTGCTCGAATGGAACGGCCTCATCCAGTCAATGGTCGATTCAATCTCACAGAGCTCAATGGAGGGCTATGTGGATGACCTGGTCGCTTTCGGCACGAGGCGCTCTGACACACCAGGGGGAGTCGCCGCGCAGGATTACATCTTCGACTATTTCCAGTCGCTAGGTATCGACAGCGTGTACCTCCACGACTTCGACAGCAATGCGGACAACGTGATAGCAGTCATACCCGGACTGCTGAACCCCAACCAGATTTATGTGATCGGTGCACATTACGATTCCTATTCCTTCTACCCCGGCGATGCTCCAGGTGCGGATGACAATGCATCCGGCACTGCCGGTGTCATGGAAGTGGCACGGATCATGAGCCGCTTCTTCTACAAGAAGACGATCATATTCGCGACCTGGGCCTCCGAGGAGTTCGGCCTGATCGGGAGTTCTTACTGGGCCTCAGAGGCCGCAGCGAATGGCGACAGCATCCTCGGCTACCTGAATCTCGACATGGAAGGCTACGTCGAGTCCGGCGATATTATAGACCTGGACGTGATAAGCAACGAACCTTCGACTCCGCTGAGGGATCTCGCCTTCGAAGTCGCAGCCGACTATGTCCCTACACTGCCCCTCGTCGACGGATACCTGTTCGGTGGATCCAGCGATCACGCATCGTTCTGGAACGCCGGCTACAAGGCGATCTTCTTCTTCGAGGATTCTGATGACTACAGTCCCTACATCCACACCGAGGACGACATAGTAGGGCTCTCCCTCAACAACTTCCCCTTCATGACCGACATCATCCGTGTCTCTGTGGCGCTGATGGCGACCATGGCGGAACCGTTCAATGTGGCAATCTTCCACACGCCCCTTCCAAACACAGAGGACACCGTCGAGCCTTACGAGGTGACAGCCCGCATAATCGGCGCCACGCCGCTCATCGAGGATTCGATTTTCGTTCACTATTCGACCGGTGGAGAATTCACAGATATACCGATGGAGGCTTCCGGGCCAAACGAGTATACAGCCTTCATTCCGCCGCAGCCTAACGGTACGCTTGTGAGCTACTATATCTCGGCAGTTGACTCCGCAGGCAACCTCGGTACAGATCCCTGGGGAGCACCTGATGCAGTCTACAGATTTCTCGTCCAGGCCGTGGATTTCGAGGACATCTCATCCTCCTCCGGCACGGACGACACCGGCTTCGGCGAAGGGGTGGCGTGGGGAGATTATGACAACGATGACCTTTCGGATCTCTTCGTCACAAACTACGGCGGCGAAAACCGGCTCTATCATAATGAAGGCGGCGGCGTTTTCACCGAGGTCGGGGCCTCTGCAGGTGTGAATGATTCGAGGACATGCTTCGGCGCATCCTGGGGAGATTACGACAACGACGGATTCCTGGACCTTTACGTGGGTGTTAGGTACGATTACAACATCCTCTACCGAAACGAAGGGGACGGCACCTTCTCCGATGTCACCTTCGAAACCGGCGCCGGAGGCCATGAGGCTGGATACACACAGGGAGTCGCATGGTGTGATTATGATAACGATGGCAACCTCGATCTCTACGTCGTCAACCGGTTTTTGGAAAACAATCTTTACAGGAACCAGGGTGACGGTACCTTCACAGATGTCGCGGAATCCACAGGCGTAGCCGCGGGCGGTACGTGCGTCTCCGCACTATGGGCCGACTACGATCGTGACGGATTCACAGATCTTCTGGTTACTAGGACCGGCTCGTCGCGATGCCTCCTTTTCCACAATCAGGGGGATGGGAGTTTCGCGGAAGTGGGAGAGGCCTCGGGCGTCACTGATGAAGCGGACTGGAACGGCGCAGACTGGGGAGATTATGACAACGACGGAGATATGGACCTGTATGTCACTTGTTCATCATGCCGGGATGCGCTCTATCGGAATGAAGAAGATGGGAGCTTTACAAACGTCTCAGAAGAGGCGGGGATAACGATTCGAGCCAGCACGGAAAGCCCTGATTTTGCGGACTTCGACAACGACGGATACCTTGATATCCACGTCTCGTCGGGAACGAGGAATCTCCTCTACCTGAATATGGGGGATGGCACCTTCATCGAGGTGAGTGACATCGCAGAGCTCGGGGATGTGAGCCCGGCAGAGGGTTCGGCCGCTTCTGATGTGGACGTTGACGGGCTTATGGACGTATATACGGCGAACACCCAGTTCATCCCCAATGTCCTTTTCAGGAATATGAATTCGGGAAACAACCACATAACAATCAGACTGAAAGGCACCTCAAGTAACAGGGCGTCAATAGGTGCAGAGGCCGTACTCTTTGCAGGGAACCTTTCACTGCTTAGGCAGGTGCAGGCAAGCAGCGGACTCTTCTCCCAGGAAAGCCTTCCGGTCGAATTCGGCCTGGGGAGTGAGACTGTTGCCGACAGCATCGTTATCGTGTGGCCGAGCGGCAAGAGTAGAAGGCTTGTGAATGTGGCAGCGAATCAGTTTCTGAACGTGTCAGAACCTGGTCGTCATCCCACCTTCAAGGAAGCCGTCTCCGGATGGTAACATATGCTCCTTTAGCCAATTCACGTGGAAAAGGCCAATTCTCTAGCGCGGGAAATCGCTATAGGCCAGTGAAGGTGAGATGAGGATTAAATCTTCTGCCTGCTTTTGAAAGGAGAGCGAGCCCTGTTCCCGAGAGCCGAGTAAAGGAATTCAGGGGGCTCGAACTGAACACCCCAGGCTCTGTACATTTTCTCGAATCTGTGGACGAGCTGGGTACTACCCTGCATCGATGCAAAATAAAGAGGACCGCCCAGATGAGATGGAAAAATCCCGAGAGAGTCTATGGCACAATCGACAACCTCCGGGTGGGCAGCGATGCCTTCACCGTAAACACGTATCGCCTCGCCTACGACAGAGTAAAAGAGCCTGTCTTTAATCACATCATCATAACGTGGTGAGTTCATCCCACCCCCTTCAGCCGGTAATATGCTTTCATCAAGCCACGGACTGCCGTCGGTGTATACATAGAATCCCTTCTCGCCGTGCTTTCCCTCGATGCCAGATTCCCGGAATCTCACAGCAACATCAGGTGGATCGAATCTCTCACCGTTTCTCACTTTCAGCAACCCCGTGGTCTCCAGGTATGTCTCAAGCCCCAGGGCATCAAGACCCCAGAACGGTCCACTCGACATTCCCGAGGAAAAGGCTACTTCTTCAACCCTTAGAATACCCGCTCCCTCCTCGACAAGTCTCAGCGCCTCTGTTATATAGGCGGTAAGAACCCTTTTGCACAATCCGGCAGGAGTCTCTCTGATGACTATGGTGAGAAGATCGAGAGTATCGAAAAAGGAGAGGAGCTCAGGTAATCCCTCTTCCTGCATCCTATCGCACAGGGAGATCTCAATCACTCCCCTGTCCCCAACAGTGCCGCTTGAAGAAACTCCGTACACACGATGCCGAGACCGGAGAGGGATCTCGGAAACAAGGCAGGGAAGATGTTCTGTGTCTATCAGAAGATCGATCGTGGAAGGCATGCCGGCGATCACGTTCATTGCGCACTCTCCGACTTCTTCGATCCGCGCTTTTCTGCTCGCTATTATCACCAGACCGCTTGTGGCAAGACCATCCGCGTGGGTCGTGTGGAATATCCTGCGAGAAGCCTCCTCCCTGCCACCGAGCTGTTCCCTCAGGATGCGACTCAACTCTTCCCTGTCTTCTGTCACAAGCCTCACGGTGAACCCTTTTGAGGCGAACCTGGCTCCCCATTCGACGGTTCTCCTCGAACCGCCAATTATAGTCACCACCTTCCCCTTTTCTCTGGACTCCAGCGCT